>CAVAVU010000154.1:0-2000 GCA_963592205.1 bacterium | reverse complement strand
GATGAATATCTGTCCGGAAATGTCAGGGAGAAGCTAAATACAGCAAAAACTTTTGCAGAGAACTACCCGGAGTTTACACCGAATGTCCGGGCATTGGAGGCAGTCCAGCCAAGAGAACTGGAAGCATCTGAAATCGAAGTAAGAATCGGAGCAACCTGGATTGAACCATCAGATTATCAGGACTTTATGAGGGAACTGCTTCATACACCATGGTATCTTGCACAGAAGGAAATACAGGTAAAATACTCTGAGGTCAATGGTGAATGGCGGATTACCGGAAAGAATGCAGACAGTCCAAGAAATGCGTTTGCCTATGCAACGTATGGAACCGAGAGGGCAAATGCTTATCGGATTCTGGAAGATACTCTGAACCTGAAAGATGTCCGTATCTATGATAAGGGTGTCAATGAAAATGGTGATGAGATCCGTGTCCTCAATAAAAAGGAAACCATGCTGGCATCACAGAAGCAGGATGCCATGAAAGCAGCATTTAAGGACTGGATTTTCAAAGATCAGCAGAGACGTGAAAGACTGGTAAGAGTTTACAATGAACGGTTCAACAGTATCCGTCCCCGTGAATACGATGGCAGTCACCTGACATTCCCAGGAATGAACCCGGAAATTGAACTTCGCCCACACCAGAAAAATGCTGTCGCACATCAGCTTTATGGTGATAATGTGCTTCTGGCTCATGTAGTAGGAGCTGGGAAGACCTACGAGATGGTAGCGGCAGCCATGGAGAGCAAACGTCTGGGATTATCACAGAAAAATCTTTTTGTAGTTCCAAACCATTTGACAGAGCAGTGGGGAGCCGAGTTTCTGCAGTTATATCCGGGAGCAAATATCCTGGTAGCGACCAAGAAAGATTTTGAACCGGCGAACAGGAAAAAGTTCTGTGCCAGAATCGCTATGGGAAATTATGATGCAATCATCATTGGCCATTCCCAGTTTGAGCGTATTCCAATTTCTGATGAGCGGCAGGAAGCCATGCTGCGGAAGCAGATTGATGATCTGGAAGTAGCAATCCAGAGTGCAAGATATGAGCAGGATGGTGGTCGCTATACCGTAAAGCAAATTGAAAAAACAAGAAAAACCCTGATGACAAGACTGGAGAAACTGAACCAGAAAGAGAAAAAGGATAATGTAGTTACCTTTGAGGAACTGGGAGTGGATCACCTGTATGTAGACGAGGCACACAGTTATAAAAATGCGTTCCTCTATACAAAAATGAGAAATGTAGCCGGAATTGCCCAGAATGAAGCACAGAAATCAGCAGATATGTTCAATAAATGCCAGTATTTGGACGAGATTACCGGTGGCAAGGGCATTACTTTTGCTACGGGCACACCGATCAGTAACAGTATGACGGAGCTTTATGTTATGCAGCGGTATCTGCAGAATAGTAAATTGCAGAACATGGGATTGGGATTGTTTGATTCTTGGGCATCGACTTTTGGAGAAGTTGTAACCAGTATCGAACTTGCACCGGAAGGAACCGGATATCGTGCAAAATCCAGATTCGCAAGATTCTATAATATCCCGGAACTGATGAATATGTTTAAGGAGATCGCAGATATTAAGACAGCAGATCAGCTGAATCTTCCAGTACCGGAAGCTGAATATGAAACGGTTGTACTGAAGCCGACAGAACAGCAGAAAGAAATTGTAGCAAGTCTTGGAGAACGTGCTGAAGTGGTTAGAAACGGTGGTGTAGATGCCAGTGTAGACAATATGCTTAAAATTACCAATGACGGAAGAAAACTGGCACTGGATCAGCGATTAGTCAATGAATTATTGCCTGACGATCCTGGGAGTAAAGTATCGGTCTGTGCAGAAAAAAGTTATGAAATCTGGAAAGATACAGCGGCACAGAAGTCGGCGCAGATTATTTTCTGTGACTTGAGCACACCGAAAGGCGATGGCAGTTTCAATGTCTACGATGACCTGAAGCAGAAGCTGATGGCGAAAGGTGTGCCGGAAAAAGAAATAGCCTTCATTCA
>CAVAVU010000153.1:0-2095 GCA_963592205.1 bacterium | reverse complement strand
ACCGGGCGGATTCAGGACTTTAACCCGTTAGAAACGTGCGCCGCTAGGCGCACAATCGCAAAAAAAGAACACAGTATCAATTACCGTGTTCCTTTTCTTTGATTTCTTTGATAAGATTTCGATTATACGCTATATGCATAGTCATTGCAGTCCGTGCTCCGATAGGGTCATGTTCCGCAATAGCATCCGTAATCGCTCTGTGGGTTGTAATAGTTTCTTCTGTAAGCTGCTTATGCGTCACATTTACAAACATAAGAACTGCTGTTTCGATAATAGAAATCAGTTGTTCTACAACCTTGTTTTTACTGCATTTTGCAATATACGTATGGAAATCTATATCTTCCTGGATATATGGCTCTCCCCGCCGGATCTTTTCCTCTACAAGATTACATTTCATAATAAGTCTGCTAACTTCCTCAGGTGTAGCGCTATATGCGGCAAGCTCTGCAAGGCCGGGTTCCAAAATAAGTCTGAGGTCTACCAGATCCATTGCCAGTGAAACTTTATCTTCTATGTCACGCAGATTGAGCGGATCCCAATCTGCCGGCATTATCTCTCTGACATAAGTTCCTGATCCCCGTCTGGTTTCCAATACACCACGGTATACCAGAATTTTAACAGCCTCCCGGACAGTACTCCTACCCACACCAAACATATTTGCCATCTCGAATTCATTCGGTAGGCGTTCACCTGGGGATAACCCCCGCTGTGTTACATACTCATATATTTGCTCTTCAATTTGTTCCGCAAGCAAGGTATTCCGAATTTCTGTGAATTCATTCATATCGCACTATCTCTTAATATTCCTGGCTGTCCAAATATTTCATATAGTTTACAACCATCAATGCAATCTTGAAGGTCAGCGCATCGTCAAAGCTTCGCAGATCCAGCCCGGTGCTCTTCTGAATCTTCTCGATACGGTACACCAGCGTATTACGGTGTACAAACAGCTGTCTGGAAGTTTCTGATACGTTCAGGTTGTTCTCGAAGAACTTGTTCAATGTGTTCAATGTCTCTTCATCCAGATCGTAAGGCACATTGTCACCGAAGATCTCCTCAATGAAGATCTTGCACAGGTTCACCGGCAGCTGATAGATCAGACGTCCGATACCCAACGTGCTGTACGCAATTACCTTCTTCTCTGCGTAGAAGATCTTGCCTACATCCAGTGCCATCTTAGCTTCTTTATAGGACTTGGAAACATCCTTCAGTTCCTGTACCACAGTACCGTAAGCCACCTTGACATCCAGCAAGGCTTCTGCATTCATCATGGCCACGATGGTCTCTGCCAGTTCATGCAATGCCTGCGGCGTGGTAGTATTCTCTACGGATTTGATCAGAATCAGACTGGATTCGTCTACAGCAGTCACATAATCTCCCGCCTGGGGTGAAAACATGCTCTTAAGCACTTCCGATACGATACCATCCTTCTCATCCTTGGTCTCAATCAGGTATACCGCTCTCGGGCAGCTTACTTCCACATGCAGTTTCTTCGCTCTGTTGTAAATATCTACCAATAACAGATTGTCCAGCAACAGATTCTGGAAGAAATTGTTCCGGTCAAACCGTTCCTTGTAGGCAATGACAAGATTCTGGATCTGACTCACCGCAATCTTACCCACCATGTATACGTCATCCGTCATTCCCCGTGCCACCAATACATATAAAAGGTCCCCTTCGTCACGGATCTTCAGAAGGTGATGTACGCCTATCACCTGGCTATCCGCCGGAGAGGCTGCAAAACCGGTGATCAGATCTGTGGTTATGTCATCCTTTTCCATGGTAGATGCCACTTCGGATCCATTCAGATCATAGACTCCGAGGTCTACTTTCGTAATTGCTTTTAATTCATCAATGCTTGTCTGTATAATCTGGCCTGTAATCATATTGTCCACGCCTTTCTGTTGCTGCTATTTTTAACTGAAAATATCATATATTCAGTATAATTGATTTATTCCCATGGTGCAAGCAAAATGCTGAAAAAAGCCCTGTCTGCAATCACAGACAGGGCTTTGAAATCTCTTATGGAGTTTAAGACTAGTTGGTATTAACCTGCTCGGTCTCTTTGTCGAATACGTGGATCTTCTCAACATCC
>CAVAVU010000152.1:0-2147 GCA_963592205.1 bacterium | reverse complement strand
CATTGTTTGTAACTTGATTAACCATTGCACAGATGGCTAAAACAAAGGCTTTTTTGTGCAAAATATATAAGAAAGTATAGAGAGTTACTTATGATTAAAACAAGACTGGTGGGTCTGCTATCCCACGCAAAAAAGTATATCGTGTATACCATTCTCTGGCAGTGGGCAGCCCTCCTGTCACAGGTATTGTCAGTCTTTTCTATTGCGGATCTGCTGGAGCGGGTCGTATACCGGGCAGTAACCGTACCGATTATTGAGCGGACGATACTGATCTTAGTTCTGGTTGTGGTAATCCGGTTTGTATGCGAGCGGATGGGAGCGAGATCGTCCTATCTGGCATGTGTGGACGTAAAACGGATTTTGCGTGAAAAGATTTATGAGAAAATGTTGAAGCTGGGAGCTTCCTACAGCGAGCAGGTATCTTCATCTGAAGTGGTGCAGGTATCTACAGAAGGGGTAGAACAGCTGGAAACTTATTTTGGAAAATATCTTCCGCAGTTATTCTACAGTCTGATTGCACCGCTGACATTATTTATCATTCTTTGCAGAGTGAGCTTGAAGGCGAGTGTCATCCTGCTGATCTGTGTGCCACTGATTCCGATTTCTATTGTAGTAGTACAGAAGATCGCAAAGAAATTACTAAATAAATATTGGAGCATCTATACGGGACTGGGAGATTCGTTCCTTGAGAATCTACAGGGACTGACTACTTTAAAAATCTACCAGGCAGACCAGCAGAAAGCAGACGAGATGGATGTAGAATCCCAGAACTTCCGCAAGATTACAATGAAGGTACTGACCATGCAGCTTAACTCCACTAGCGTGATGGATATTGTTGCATATGGAGGAGCAGCGATCGGTATGGCAGTTGCTGTATCCGAATTCTTAAAAGGAAATATCAGTGTATCAGGAACGCTTTGTATCGTGCTTCTTGCCAGCGAGTTTTTCCTGCCGCTTAGACTTCTTGGTTCATTCTTCCATATCGCGATGAACGGCATGGCAGCTAGTGATAAGATTTTCAAGATTTTAGATCTGCCGGAGCCACAGACCGGAGAAAAAACACTGCCGGACGGAGCGTTAGATGTTACATTAAAAGATGTGCATTTTTCTTATGAAGAGGACAGAGAGATTTTAAAAGGAATCAACTTAAATCTTCCGGCAGGAAGCTTTGCATCACTGGTTGGAGAATCTGGCTGCGGCAAGAGTACGATTGCCGGAATTTTATCAGCGAAGAATCATGGATTTACCGGAGAGATTATAATCGGCGGATGTCCACTTCCGGAAGTAAATGAAATGGATCTGATGAAGCATGTGGTATTGGTTCGCCATAACAGTTATCTCTTCAAGGGAACTGTAGAAGAGAATCTGAAGATGGCGAAACCGGATGCAACGAAAGAAGAGATGGAAGCAGTTCTGGAAAAAGTAAATCTTCTGGGATTCTTACAGACCCAGGATGGTTTACAGACACAGTTACTGGAAAAAGCAAGCAATTTATCCGGCGGTCAGTGCCAGAGACTGGTGATTGCCAGAGCATTGTTAAAAGATGCCGAAGTCTATATCTTTGATGAGGCGACATCGAACATTGATGTAGAGAGTGAAGAATTGATCATGCAGGTAATCCATGAGATTGCAAAGACAAAGACGGTACTTTTAATTTCGCACAGACTTGCGAACGTTGTGAAATCTGATCAGATTTATTTCTTAAAAGACGGAGAAATCAAGGAAAGCGGAAAGCATGAAGAACTGATGAGACAGAATGGTGCTTACAGACATCTGTATGAAAGCCAGATGGCACTGGAAAACTATGGAAAAGGGGGCGCGGCATAATGAGTGAAAGTACAAATATTACAAAACGCAGAAGTGCCCTTCAGATCATGGGAAGCCTGATTGGTCTGGTAAAACCCTTGCTTCACATTATGTTGACAGCAATCGTCCTTGGAACATTGGGGTATTTGTGTGCAATCTTTCTGACGATACTGGCAGGACAGGTCATCGTACACGGACTTTTAACAGGAGTTGCAGGATTACTTGTTCCAGTTAACAATATGTGGTTAGTATTTACCCCGGTGAAGACGATTATCACGGTGATGATCGTTATTGCTGTGCTTCGAGGAATCGGATCATTTTGATTTTTTCCTTTTCGTTTG
>CAVAVU010000151.1:0-2179 GCA_963592205.1 bacterium | reverse complement strand
GTACAGAACTTGGTAAAAAAGCCAAAACATACATGGATGAGGGACTTCTGGTTCCGGATGAACTGACATGTGATCTGGTTGTTGACCGTATTTCCAAAGATGACTGCAAAAACGGATTCATCCTGGATGGTTTCCCAAGAACAATTCCGCAGGCAGAGTGCCTGACAGAAGCATTGAAAGAGCGCAATGAGAAAATGGATTACGCTATCAATGTAGACGTTCCGGATGAGAATATCGTAACAAGAATGTCCGGAAGAAGAGCATGCTTAAACTGTGGTGCAACATACCATATTGTAAATATTCCGACAAAGAAACCTGGTATCTGTGACCGCTGCGGAGAGCCGGTTGTGCTTCGTGATGATGATAAACCGGAGACCGTTAAAAAACGTCTGGATGTATATCATGCACAGACAAAACCACTGATCGACTACTACGGAGATCAGGGAATCTTAAAGACAGTGGACGGTACTCAGCCGATGGAAACTGTTTTTGAGGAAATTGTGAAAATGTTAGAAGCTTAAGGCTCCAGAATGGAGGATGAGATGTCAGTAACTATTAAATCTGAACGTGAAATTGAGTTGATCCGCAAGTCTTGCCATATCATTGCCAAGATTCATCAGGATCTTGGAAAAGAGCTGAAAGCAGGAATGTCCACACTGGAAGTAGACAGCATTGCAGAGGATATGATCCGAAGCTATGGTTGCGTGCCGAATTTCAAAAATTACGGTGGTTTTCCGGGTTCCGTGTGTGTTTCCATCAATAATGAGGTAGTACACGGTATTCCGTCAGCAAAAAGAATCATCAAAGATGGTGATATTGTAAGTCTTGATATGGGATGCATTTATAAAGGATATCATTCCGATGCTGCAAGAACTCATGCTATCGGTGAAGTTTCAGAAGAAGCCAGGTTATTGATTGAACGTACCAGACAGAGCTTTTTTGAAGGAATCAAATATGCAAAGGCAGGTCATCACTTACATGAGATCTCCAATGCCATCGGTGCATATTGTGAAAAATTCGGATATGGTGTAGTCAGAGATCTGGTAGGACACGGTGTAGGCTGTGAATTACATGAAGATCCGCAGATCCCGAATTTTATCCAGAAAAGCAGAGGCATCCGTCTGCGTCCGGGTATGACACTGGCCATTGAGCCTATGGTAAATGCGGGACGTTATGATGTAGAATGGACGGATGATGACTGGACTGTTATCACAGAGGATGGTTCTCTGTCTGCTCATTATGAGAATACGATTCTGATCACAGACGGTGAGCCGGAAATTCTGACTCTGACAGAGGATGAGCGCATTCTGATGCAGAACGGAGGACTGGGATGCGAGTAGAACTGGCACGGTCACTGGCGGGACATGATAAGGGACATTATTATGTCATCACCGGGGAAGAGAGCGACTTTGTCTATGTGGCGGATGGTACGCTGAAGCTGTGTGCGCAGCCGAAGAAAAAGAACCGCAGACATATCCAGCTGATTCGCAGACTGCCGGCTGAAGTGGAAGAAGTATTCCAGAATGAAGCGGGATTGAAGAATCTGACCGTTAAGCGGGCACTCAAACTGTATAAACAGCATTTAAATAAGGCAGAATTAAGTTAAATCGAACGAATGTGAGGTTTAGTGCGGGATTCTGGGCAGCGTAAGCTGACATATTCCTCTCAGAATCACTGCACATCTAATCAGAGCCGAGTAGATTTACAGCAGAATAATAACAGGAGGCAAATCAATGTCAAAAGCAGATGTAATTGAAATGACCGGAACCGTTGTAGAGAAACTTCCGAATGCGATGTTTCAGGTAGAATTAGAGAATGGTCATCAGGTACTTGCTCACATCAGTGGTAAACTGCGTACAAACTTTATCCGTATTTTACCAGGCGATCAGGTGAAAGTAGCACTTTCACCGTATGATCTGACAAAGGGCAGAATTACCTGGAGAGATAAATAATTCGAGTGAACTTGTAAGTATTTATTTTCGTACAAAAAGAAGGTAAAAAACTCGAAAAAAGATATTGCAATCATAAATACTCCATGCTATAATGCTTAATGACGCTTTTGGAGAACCAAGGGAATATTATGTATATTTCCTGGCTTCTATTCACAAAACGAAAAAGCTTTATAGTATGGAGTTTTTTTGTTTAAGGAAAGGAGGATTTGCTGTGAAGGTAAGATCAT
>CAVAVU010000150.1:0-2475 GCA_963592205.1 bacterium | reverse complement strand
TGACAGGCTATCAGAAGGAACAGTTTGCACTGATTCATCCAGGCGGAGCGGTAGGAAAAAGACTGTCAGCAAAACGGTAAATATACGAATAAAAATAAGGTAAAAAATTAGAAACAGCGCTATATACATAAGAATGTATATAGCGCTTTTATTTTTGCTTAAAATAAAATAAATGAAAATAGATATTGACATAACAATAAAAACGAGTTAGCATAATAATAAACTTATGTAAAATCAAAAAGGAGATGAGGAATTGGAAGAAAAAAGAAGCTATGAGATCCTGAAATTCGTAACGCATGGTGACAAATGTTATATGAGTACGGACGTCGTGAATGGGAAACCGTTGATTGTTTGGTTAAAATATCATGCGCGTATTACGAAAGAACAGTTTTATGGATGGATTCGTCAGATTATTGCGGATCTGGAGCATTTTCACAGATGCCGTGGGAATCCTTGTTACCAGTATGTGAATCCGTACAGTGTGATCGTGGCAGAAGACGGGAAGGTATATCTGATTGACCTTGCGAGCAAAGATCAGGAAGATATGATGCATCTGATGCAGCGGCGTTATGTGAGAGAGAATTTTCTGTCGCCGGAGAATCAGTATTATCAGAAAGCAGAGGAGAAGGAAGACATCTATGGCCTTGGTAAGACGATACAGTATATTTTATCGGTAGTTGAACTGGAGCCAAAGCTTGGCTTGCTGGAAAGAGCTCGGATTCAGAAAACGATAAACAGGTGTCTGGATATGCAGGGAAAGAAAAGATACCAGACAATATCGGATCTGTCCGGACAGATTATTTTTACAGAAAAAAGAAATGAAAGTAAAAGAAAAATGCGTGTGGTGATTGGGATAGTGATGACAGGAATGGTTGTGTTGTCAGGGGGCAGGATAGCCACATATATATCAGGACAGAAATATCAACAGAAGACTCGAGATCAGGAAGTTACTGATACAGAACAGGCAGAATCAGAGGTGCAGGAGTATCTGGAACGTTTCTTAGAATCGCAGGAACAATGGAAAGCGGAGAAACTAGATCTTCAGGAGGCAGGGAAACAGCGGGAGCGAGAACTGCTTTACGATCTGGTGTTTGTGTATTTTGAACAACTGAAAGATTATGAAATATGTAAAGCATATCTGGAAGAGATGCAGGAACCGGATGCATTTGCAAAAGACATGGTTAAGTTGTGTGGGATGATGAGCAGAGCGGACGGGGAAGAAGAGGGTGTGGATGAGTCTGCTGGTTCTGCGGAAGAATCAGTAGAAATGCTATTGGAACGTATGAGACAGGAAATCCCGGATGAAGAAGATGACAGATACGCAGATTGCATTGAGTTAGCAAAGAAACAATTAATACAAGAAGATACGGCAGAAGAACAGGTATCAGAGGAAGAGAATTAAGGAGGCAGGAGTATGTATATAAAATCAAGTATTGAGGCAATGAAGAACCGTAAAAAGGAACTCGGATGGACGAACCAGAAGCTGGCGGATCAGGCAGGGATTCCTGTGGGGACACTGAATAAGATATTCAGCGGCATGACCAGATATCCAAGAGATAAGACGATGAATGCGCTGATTCAGGCATTGGGAATGGACTATTACACCATGGGCGGAAGTGTGGAATTATCCATGGCAAGAGAACATGGAGTCTATCAGACGGGGCAGGCGGAACGGAGGATTCCAAGAAGTGCTTATGATGCCTTGCCGGATGAATTAAAGGCGGAGTTGATTGATGGAAAATTATATTATCGGACATCTCCGTCAGTAAGACATCAGGAACTTCTGGTCATGCTTGCATCTGAGCTTATGTATTATATGCACAGCCACGGTGCAGGCAGGAAAGTGCTGGCGGCACCATGTAATGTATGTCTGGAAGGGGATGATTATACGGTACTGCAGCCGGATATATTCGTGGTACAGCGTAAAGAGATGCTGCGGGATGGCAGGAACTGTATGGGGGCACCGGAGATGATCATGGAGATTGTGTCAGCAGAGGATTCTAATCATGATTATGAATTGAAACGTCACAAATATCAGAGTGCGGGTGTGAAAGAATATTGGATCATTGATCCGTCAAAAATGCGGATTGTGGTGTATGCGGAAGAGCGGGATGCTCTGCCTGCAATTTATACATTTGATGAATGTGTGGATTCAGTGATATATGAAGGATTCCGGGTGGATTTTTCGAAAATGAAATATTGCTAAAAGACTTCATGATCTCTCGGAATTCTGATAGATCATGCCAGCGAAACTCTGGCATTGAACTTTGATAAGTGAATATTATCCAAAACAGAAAAAATGGGTACAAAAAATAGACATAGGGCTGTTGCTATGCTGGAAAATGAGGTATGATATCAAATAGGATCATGCTACATTCAAAATCAACTTTTGTAGGGTGGATTCGAAAGGCAGATCCCAGGCATCCAGATGCTGTAACATCAGGATGTGATAGAGGCGGCAGTACCACATCTTAG
>CAVAVU010000149.1:0-3126 GCA_963592205.1 bacterium | reverse complement strand
GTGTATACTAACGAAGTAAATCATAGATGATAAGAAATATCATCTTCAATCCAACACATTAAAGAAAAGAGGTCGATTATGATGCCACTTACTATGGCGAATGTAGGTGAACCAGTAACTATCAAAAGAATTGGCGGCAAAGAAGAGACCAGGAAGTTTCTCGAGAGTCTGGGCTTCACGGTTGGAGGAACTGTCACAGTTGTGTCAGACGTGCAGGGAAGCGTCATCGTTAATGTGAGAGATTCCAGAGTTGCAGTCGGTAAAGACATCGCGATGAAGGTTATGGTTTAAGGAATGTAAGAAAGGAAGAAGGAAATGAAGACTTTAAAAGATGTGGCCTGTGGTCAGACAGTAAAAGTAACCAAACTGACAGGTGACGGTCCGGTTAAGAGAAGAATCATGGACATGGGAATCACAAAAGGTGTAGACGTATTCGTAAGAAAAGTAGCACCTCTTGGAGATCCGATCGAAGTCACTGTTCGTGGATACGAGCTTTCCATCAGAAAAGCAGATGCAGAAATGATCTGTGTAGATTAATTTTTTTGACCAACAGTTAGTATGAACTTACTTTGGGAAGAAATAACAAACTAATAGGAAAAGGAGAAATAAAATGTCAGTAAAAATTGCACTTGCGGGTAATCCGAATAGTGGTAAGACAACACTGTTTAACGCACTGACAGGTTCCAATCAGTTTGTAGGAAACTGGCCTGGCGTTACAGTAGAGAAAAAAGAGGGTAAATTAAAAGGACACAAAGACGTTGTGATCATGGACTTACCTGGTATCTATTCCCTGTCTCCATACACATTGGAGGAAGTAGTTGCCAGAAATTACCTGATCGGCGAGAGACCGGATGCGATCATTAATATCGTAGACGGAACCAATATCGAGCGTAACCTGTATCTGACCACACAGATTATGGAGCTTGGTATTCCGGTGATCATGGCAGTTAACATGGCTGACCTTCTGGAGAAGAATGGTGACAAGATTCATCTGAATAAGCTTTCTGAAAAGCTTGGCTGCGAAGTAGTATCCATCTCTGCTCTGAAAGGAACAGGAATCAAAGAAGCAGCTGAGAAGGCAGTTAAGCTCGCCAATGCTAAGAAAGTGATCGAGCCTGGTCATGAGTTCTGCGCGAAAGCAGAAGAAATCATCAGTGCAGTAGAGAGTCGTCTGACTGGTATTGTTCCGGCAGAACAGGAAAGATTCTTTGCGATCAAACTTCTGGAGAAAGATGATAAGATCGCATCTCAGATGAAGAGTGTGCCGGATGTATCTGCTGAGATCAAAGAGATGGAAGATGCATTTGATGATGATACAGAGAGTATCATTACTAATGAAAGATATGTGTATATCTCTTCTATCATCGGTGAGTGTGTAACCAAGAACAGATCTAAAGAAATGTCAACATCTGATAAGATTGACCGTATCGTAACCAACAGATGGTTAGCACTGCCAATCTTCGCAGTCATCATGTGGTTTGTATATTACATGTCAGTAACTACAATAGGTGGAATGGCAACAGACTGGACGAATGATGTGCTGTTTGGTGAATGGATTATTCCAGGAGCAAGAAACCTCTTTGAAGGTATAGGATGCGCCGGTTGGTTAACAGGACTGATCGTTGATGGTATCATCTCCGGTGTGGGTGCCGTACTTGGATTCGTACCACAGATGCTGGTACTGTTCTTCTTCCTGGCAATCCTGGAGTCTTGCGGATACATGGCTCGTGTAGCATTTATCATGGACCGTATCTTCCGTAAATTCGGACTGTCCGGTAAATCATTTATCCCGATGCTGATCGGAACCGGTTGTGGTGTACCTGGAGTTATGGCTTCCCGTACAATCGAGAATGACCGTGACCGTAAGATGACGATCATGACTACAACATTTATCCCTTGTGGAGCTAAGCTTCCTATCATTGCCCTGATCGCAGGAGCTATCTTTGACGGAGCTTCATGGGTAGCACCGAGTGCTTACTTTGTAGGTATCGCAGCTATCATCTGCTCAGGTATTATCCTGAAGAAGACTAAGATGTTCGCAGGAGATCCGGCACCATTCGTTATGGAGCTGCCTGCATACCATATGCCAACCGCTGGAAATGTACTGAGAAGTATGTGGGAGCGTGGATGGTCATTTATCAAAAAAGCTGGTACAATCATTACATTATCAACAATCGTTGTTTGGTTCCTGTTGAACTTTGGATGGTCAAACGGAAGCTTTGGAATGCTGAACTTCGACGGACTTGAAGGAGCAGCAATGGAAGCAGCTCAGGCTGAGTGTATCCTTGCTAAGATCGGTAATGCAATCGCATGGATCTTTACTCCGCTGGGATGGGGCAACTGGAAGATGACTGTTGCAGCTATCACAGGACTCGTAGCAAAAGAGAACGTAGTAGGAACATTCGGACAGCTGTTTGGTTTCGCAGAAGTAGCAGAAGACGGTACAGAGATCTGGGGACAGCTTGCAGGAAGCATGACAGTAGCAGCCGGATACTCATTCCTGGTATTTAACCTCCTGTGCGCACCTTGCTTCGCAGCAATGGGTGCTATCAAGAGAGAGATGAACAATGCAAAATGGTTCTGGTTCGCAATCGGATACCAGTGCACACTTGCATACATCGTTTCACTTTGCATTTACCAGATTGGTACACTTGCTGCAGGTGGCGGATTCGGACTTGGAACAATCGTAGCATTCGTTCTGATCATTGGATTCATTTATCTGCTGTTCAGACCATACAAAGAAAGTAAGACATTAAATGTAAATGTAAGAAGCGTGGCAGGCGCTAAATAATTCTCCTGCCTGTTAATGGAGGAATTGTCATGGGAACAATTGTGGTATTGGCGGTTTTACTTGTAATCGTATATTTTGCAGCCAGAAGCGTAATCCGTGATAAAAAGAACGGAAAATGCAGTGGTGGCTGTGCAGGATGCAGTGGTTGCGCGAGCAGCTGTCCATCCGAACATACGACATCAGTGAACCAGACAAAGAAGAAATAAGAGGTCTTAAGATGGATAAACAAAAAGAAATGATCATTGCAAGGCTCAGGGAAAAAGGATGCCGTATCACAAAACAGCGACTGGAACTTCTGGATGTTATACTTAATAATCAGTGCTCCAGCTGCAAGG
>CAVAVU010000148.1:0-3140 GCA_963592205.1 bacterium | reverse complement strand
CAATGCATCCTGTACATGGCCACGGAAGATATTTCCTGTCATGAATTTTGTCGGAGGCATGTATTTTAATGGTGCTTTCGGGAAGATCTCTCTTGCCATCTCAGCCTGTGCCAGCTCATACAGGAATCCGTTTTCTACATCCGGAGAAATCTCAAATGCGTGTCCAAGCCCCTGCTGCTCTTCCGGCAGACCTGCCATCAGCGCGAACTGCTCATTCAGGAACTGGGAAGCAAGTACGGTATGTGCTTCCTCTACAGCATCTGCGGTTGTCAGGTAGTTGTCCTCACCGGTATTGATGATAACGCCTGCATAACCATTGATGATACGTGAAAAATACTGGTCAACCAGTGTTCTCTGCATGTTGATATCACGGAACAGGATACCGTATAAAGCATCATTCAGCATAACGTCCAGACGCTCTAACGCACCCATTGCTGCGATCTCCGGCATACATAATCCGGAACAGTAGTTACAGAGACGGATATATCTCTTCTCTTCTTCTCCTACTTTATCCAGAGCTGCTCTCATGAGACGGAAGTTTTCCTGTGTCGCATAAGTACCGCCGAAACCTTCTGTGGTTGCACCGTATGGCACATAATCCAGTAAGGACTGGCCGGTTGTACGGATAACTGCGATAATGTCTGCGCCCTGTTTTGCTGCTGCAACAGCCTGTGTGATATCTTCGTAAATATTACCTGTAGCAACGATCAGATAGAGGTATGGACCTTCTTTGTCTCCGCCGTAGGACTCCAGATATGCATTTCTCTGTGCTACATTTTTTGCTACTCTCTCTGTGGTAGCTTCTGCGATCGGCCAGATAGCCGCTTTGATTTCTTCTAAGGAAGCAACCGGAAGTTTTGTCAGATCTACTTCTCCGCTGCTTACTTTCTCAGCGACTTCCTGTGGTCCCACACCAAGTGCAACCATTGCATTTCCGATATAGAAGGAAGCACCACCGGAAAGTACGCCTTTTTCTTTTAAATGATCCACTACTACGTTTGGCAGCGGAACCTCTACTTCATTGACACCGTCGATTCCTAACAGACGGCAAACAGCTCTCTCTACTGTAACTGTTGTATGTTCATCGATAAAAGCCTGAACATCTGCAGCAACGTTATGTGCACTTGCTCTTGCTTTTGCGATTAATTCCTGGTTTAATCCAAGCTTGCTCATACTTGAAAAACTCCTTTCGACTTTATGGTAAGTAACACGTCCGGCTATTTTTCACGCCATCTGTAACTTAGGGTGAAAAGCGGGGGAAACCTGAACGGTCTCCCGCTTTTCCATTGTTTTTATGTCCTATGATTTTTGCAATAATTAATGTGTATGACGGCGAACACGAGCCAGATCAGCCGGTTCAATGGTCATCTGCAGTCCCTGCTCAAGTGCTGCTACACCGACGATATTTGCTTTCTTCTTGCCGGTACATACATCACATGTGCAATGCGGCTCATAATGTGCCGGCTCTGTATATGTGGTAATAACACCTTCGTAGTTACGAAGAATAACTTTACCAGGTGTCTGGGAGATAACGTAATTCGGCATAACCGGAGTTTTTCCACCACCGCCCGGAGCATCTACTACGAATGTCGGTACTGCATAACCGGATGTATGGCCACGAAGACCTTCGATGATCTCGATACCTTTGGAAACCGGAGTACGGAAATGCTCTAATCCAAGGGAAAGGTCACACTGGTAAATGTAGTAAGGACGTACACGGATCTGTACTAATTTGCGAACCAGGTCTTTCATTACATGTACACAGTCATTTACGCCTGCTAATAATACAGTCTGGTTTCCTAATGGGATACCTGCGTCAGCAAGTCTTGCACATGCTGCTGCGGACTCTTCTGTAATCTCCTGCGGATGATTGAAATGAGTGTTTAACCAGATTGGATGGTATTTTTTCAGCATGTTGCACAGTTCCGGAGTGATACGCTGCGGCATAACAACCGGTGTTCTGGATCCGATACGGATAATCTCAACATGCGGAATTGCACGTAACTGGGAGATGATGTACTCAAGTCTCTCATCACTGATCAGTAATGCATCACCACCGGATAACAGTACGTCACGTACTTCCGGATGATTACGGATATACTCTAAGCACTGCTCTACCTGATCGGTCGGTACGGAACCATCTTTCTGTCCTGCGAAACGTCTTCTTGTACAATGACGGCAGTACATGGAGCACTGATCTGTAACCAGGAACAGTACACGATCCGGATAACGGTGTGTCAGTCCAGGTGCCGGAGAATCTGTATCCTCATGTAATGGATCTTCCAGATCTGCGGAGGAACGATGAAGCTCTTTCTCTGTCGGGATCGCCTGTTTACGAACCGGATCTTCCGGATCGTTTGGATCGATCAGGGATAAGTAGTAAGGTGTAACTGCCATACGCAGTGTGCTTAAGCATTTTGCAACACCCTCTTCTTCCTCTTTTGTCAGTGTCATGTATTTTTTCAGGTCATCTACTGTCTCTACTCTGTTTTTTACCTGCCAGTGCCAGTCATTCCATAATTCGTCTGGAATATCTTTGAATAATCCGAATTCTCTGCTTTTTCTCATAGTTTTATATCTCCTCTTGATTATTTACAATTTAGTTTTATTTTCCCCAAAATAAACTTATACATTATATTATACGTATTTCTGATCGAACAGGTTGCGGATAGCTTCGTTCTCTCTTAATTCCTGAAGTGTGATCTCTGCATGACCTTTTGTATATCCATTACCGATGATCATGTCGATGTCTTTACCAACACCCTCTGCGCCAAGAGCCGCTTTTGTGAAGCTTGTAGCCATGGAGAAGAAGTATACGATACCACCGTCATGTACCGGAAGGATTGCGGACATCTCACAGTTGTTTACGTTTACACAGCAGATGGATACGTCGTACTCTTTGCCATCATTTGCTGCCAGTGCTTTCTCTAAAACGTCTACCGGAAGTGCTGCACTTGCCTGGAATGCTTTGTGGCATACACCAAGGTTTAATAACTCATCTACGCCTGCCTGGCTGTAATCCATAGCAACGACGCGGCCTGTCGGTCCTACACGTTTCATAGCTTCATAGCAAACCAGAGTACCAGATTTTCCAGCACCACCGAGAACCAGAACGCTCTGACCCGGTTTTACTAATTTTG
>CAVAVU010000147.1:0-3207 GCA_963592205.1 bacterium | reverse complement strand
ATTTATATCCTGGGATTATGTATAAATTATTCTAAAACTTAATATTAAAATAACTGAATTCAAGGACGGAAATGAGCAGAAATTCTCAAAGTTAAGAAAAAGTGAATTGAAATATCATTTTTACGAGCTTTTCAATGTTAAAAAATTAGCATACTCTATATTTAAGGAATAAAGTGTACGGAGCGTACGGGAGAGATAAATTAAAGGAGGCATAAATATGGGATACAGTTATTGGAACGGAGCAGAAGCAGCACATCGTCGCGTTATGATGAAGGCGGCAGGATATTCGGATGAGGATATCCGCAAGAAACCACACATTGGCGTACCGAATTCTTATATGGCAGGTTCTCCTGGAACGGCACATCTGCGTCAGGTGACAGAAGATGTCAAAGAAGGTATCTGGGCAGCAGGAGGAATCCCGGTAGAATTCGGAATCCCGGCAACCTGTGGTAATGTGGCAAATGGTGCTGATGAGATG
Organism: bacterium; assembly: GCA_963592205.1. GTDB lineage: Bacteria > Bacillota > Clostridia > Lachnospirales > Lachnospiraceae > Claveliimonas. The sequence continues at coordinate 2,729 of CAVAVU010000147.1, read as the reverse complement.
AAATACGAGCAGGTAGGACGTGATATTGTAGCGATGTCCATTGAATTTGTATCCAGAGTACATAACTTTGATGCAATCTGCTGTGTGGCATCCTGCGACCTGATCATTGCCGGATGCTATCTGGCAGCATGCAGGCTGGACATTCCGGCTATGGTAGTGACCGGAGGCTCTATGCAGGCAGGTAATCACTGCGGCAAGACGGTCGTAGAGGCAGATCTGGATGCGGCAAGATTTTCAGGAGCATCCGAAGAAGAACTGTTTGATATGGAAGAATGTGTATGTCCGTCATTTGGCGCCTGTCCATCCATGGGAACGGCGAATACCATGCAGATGCTTGGCGAGGTTTTGAATCTGGTAATGCCTGGTACATCTACAATTCCTGCATCTGATAATGCAAGACTCCGCGCTGCAAGAGCAGCCGGAAAATACATGGTTAAACTTGCCAAATCCGGTAAGAAACCAAAGGATCTGATTACAAAAGATGTGCTGGAAAATGCGATCATGTTCGATATGGCAGTTGCAGGCTCTACGAATGCAGTGCTTCACATTCTTGCATATGCATATGAACTGGGAATTAAGATCACATTAGCTGATTTTGAAAAATACGCAAAAGAGATCTATTGCATCAATGCGGTTATCCCGAGCGGACCGTATACGGTTGTGGATTTTCATTATGCAGGCGGCGTAAAGCAGGTAATGAAACAGCTTGCCGGCAAGCTTCACACAGATGCGCCGACAATCTATGGCAATACCTGGGGTGAACTGCTGGATACTGTTCAGAGCCAGCCGAATAAGGTCATTCATTCTATGGAAGATCCGGTTGCAAAAGAGCCTGGGCTTAAGATCCTTCGTGGTAATATTTCTCCGGCGGGAGCAATTGTACGTCCGACAGCGGTATATGAAGAAGTGAAATATATCAAGGGAGCAGCAAAAGTATACGAATGTGATCAGGATGCATATAAGGCGATCATGGCTGGTGAGATCGTACCTGGCGATATTCTGGTTATCCGTTATGAGGGATGTAAGGGAGCTCCTGGCATGAAAGAACTGATGCTTAGTATCGATGCACTGATCGGACTTGGACTGGATAAGAAGGTCGGCCTGATCACAGATGCACGTTTCTCTGGATTTAACTACGGCGCTATCGTCGGCCACGTATCTCCGGAAGCATATGACGGCGGTGTAATCGCGCTGATCGAGAATGGTGATGAGATTGAGATGGATATCGCAGGAGGCACTGTAAATCTTCTGGTATCGGATGAAGTGCTTGCTGAAAGAAGAAAATCATGGGTACGTCCGCCGCTCAAACAGCAGAAGGGTGTGCTGAATATTTACGCTCAGAACTGCAGACCGGCAGAAGAAGGCGGAGCAATGCAGCCATGGGCACTGGATGCAGATTATGGTTATCATCACGAATAGTTACTGATAAAGTCCGTGTACAGTGGAAAATTAAAATGGGGAAAAGGCATGATTACAATACTAAGAATAGCGATAGCGATATTTATTATTTGGTTTTTCTATCTGTTGGTAAAGGATAACAGAACAAATGGCTCAAAGGATGTCACGATGAAGACGAAAGTTCTTTATGGAATTATGGGATTTGTGCTGAATCTGCTGGATACACTGGGAGTAGGAAGTAATGCAACACAGGCTGCTTTTTTCAAATTTACAAAACTCAGTCCTGATGAGGAACTTCCGGGTAATGGAAATGTTATTTTCGCTATCCCGGTAGGCGTGGAAGCATTGCTTTTCATGAAAATCGTAGAAGTAGAACCGGTTACATTGTTCTCTATGGATGATATTGCAATAGGAGGATTAGATTATTATGTTATTACTTTCCAGAGAAGATATTAAAAGTGTAATTACAATGAAGGATATTATCGAAGCGGATAAAAAGGCTTTCAAAATGGTAGTGGACGGTACAGTGGATACACCGCTTCGTACAGTTGTCAACGGTAAATACGACGGAGCATTTTTGTTCATGCCGGCATATGCACCAGAGATGGATGCAGCAGCAATGAAAGTCATTAACATTTTCCCACACAATATTGATAATGGGCTTATGACGTCACCGGCGCAGGTAATGCTGATCGATGGAAAGACAGGCTACGTGATCGCGATGCTTGACGGTACTTATGTGACACAGCTCAGAACGGGTGCGTCTTCTGGTGCGGCGTTTGATCTGCTGGCTAAGAAGGAATGCAAAAAAGGAGCTATGATCGGTACAGGCGGACAGGCAGCGACTCAGCTTGAGGCAATGCTTGCGGCAAGGAAGCTTGAAGAAGTGAAGATCTTTGACCTGAATGAGGAGAGATGTAAGGCATTTGCAGAACAGATGCAGGAAGAACTGGCTTCTTATGGTGCCAAGATCCTTCCGGCAGCAAGCTCAGATGAATGTATCGAGGATGCAGATCTGATCATTACGGTTACACCTTCACCAAAGCCGGTGTTTGACGGAACAAAAGTAAAGGCCGGTGCAACAATCAGTTGCGTAGGTACCTATGAGCCTCATAAACACGAGATGGATCCAGCTATCCTGCCAAGAGCATCTAAGATTATCTGTGATTCCAAAGAAGCAGCGCTGTCTGAGACAGGTGACCTGCTGATTCCGATTGCTGACGGAATTATTACAGAAGATGATATCCAGGGAAGCCTTGGAGATGTGATCAATGGAAAGATTAAAGGCAGAGAGAATGACGACGAGATCATAGTATATGAGACTGTTGGAG
>CAVAVU010000146.1:0-3306 GCA_963592205.1 bacterium | reverse complement strand
GAAGTACGGGAGTACTTTGACGAGACCGGAGCAGATATTTCCGGTATGAGCAAAGAAGATCTTGAGCAGGCAGATGAAGTGTTCAAACTTCCGGACGGACGTTATCTGGTAGTCGATGCCTGAGATGATGAATGTTTATAGGTGACAGAGAAAATCAGTAACAGAATACAAGAACTCTGCCTGAAATTATATGATTACTTCTAAGGTGGAAGTGATCATGAAAATGAGAGCAGAGTAATTCTGTTAATAGGAGAATAATTGATTGAAGAATAAAAAGATGAGAAAAAAAGCAGGTGCACTTGCAATCATGCTGGCCTGCAGTGCATTCCTTGGTGCCTGCAGCAATCCGGTGGATGCAGTCGTTTCAAAGCCAGTATTTAAAGTGGGAAAAGAAAGCTGCAGTCAGGAAGATGCAAAAGCAATTCTGATGAATTATCAGAAAGAGTACAGTAATCTGTACGGTATCGATATGTGGGAGCATGATTACGGACAGGAGCAGAGTCTGGAGGAATATATTAAGGATCTGACACTTGCGCAGATGGCGCAGGTGTACACACTGGATGTGATCGCTTCCGAAAAAGAAGTGACATTATCTGAGGATGAACAGAAAAAAGTATCAGAAGCAGCCAAAACATACCGGAATGGTCTGGATGATGCAGAGCGCGATTACATTGGCCTTAGTGAAAAACAGACAGAAAAACTGTTTGAACGTTATGTGCTGGCTGAAAAATTGTACGAGACGTTGAAAACAGAAGTAAATCAGGAAGTCAGCGACGATGAAGCCAGAGTAATGAAGTTAAAGCAGATCTATACGACAGATCAGACAAAAGCACAGAATTATCTGGCACAGATTCAGGGTGGAACCGATTTTGAAACCCTGGCCCAGACAGCCAATGAAGCGGACAGTGTGGACATCAATGTAAACCGTACCACATTTTCGGATGATGTGTCAGAAAAATTGTTTGCTCTGACAGATGGCGGTATCACAGATATCATTGAAATTGACGGCGGCTATTATATTTTTTACTGCAGCAGTGCTTTCGATGCAGAGCTGACAGATGCACACAAAAAAGACGTGCTGGAAAAACGTATGTCTGATGCTGTGACAGATACATATGCCGACTATATGAGCCAGCTGAGTTCTAAGGAAAATCAGGATGTGTGGTCCAAAGTGACAGTGGATACCTCGCTGAAGCTGGAAAGTGCATCCTTTATGGAAGTATATCAGCAGTATTTTTCTGCAGAAGAGTAAATAGAACCCCCGTATTTTTCATCAAAGCAAGGCGTTTTAGCCTGCGTGATGCAAAATACGGGGGTTCCTTATATTACACTATATACCTATAAAGTTGTCATGAAACCTTATTTATCAGCCAGAATCATCATAACCTCATTGCTTCGGTTAATGAATGCAGTCATAGCCTCCGGTGAAAGCGGCTGGTTGGAGAGCATAGCCAGATCATAAAGCTGTTTGCAGAACATCGGTACATGTTCGCCATCTTTGTGATCAAGGATGTACTGAACCAGTTTGTTGTTGACATTGAGAACCAGTGTCTCATTGCCGCCGAACATGGACGGGTCCATGCCGTACATATTGTACATCTTCATCATATCCTGCATACGGCGTCCCTCTTCGGAGAGTGTGATCATGGATGAGATAGAAGCATCTTTTAATTTTTCTACTTTTACATCCAGATTCTCCTTGCCAAGAGCGGTGCGGAATGTCTCTGTCAGAGCATCCAGTGCGGATTTCATATCTTCCTCAGATACTTCTTCTTTTAGGGCATCTGTTACATCAGCATCGATACGCATGAATTTGTAATTCTGATTGCGCTGCTCTAACTGAGTGATGAAGGAAGTATCGATGTTGTGGTCAAGAATAACTGCGTTCATGTCAGATTCCTTGAACATGCGGATGTACTGTCCCTGCTGATTCTTGTCTGTTACATAGTAGATCGTTTCGCGGGTGTCTTTGTCAGCATCCGCGCTATCTGCTTTATCCTCAGCATTTTCATCTTTGGCCTCAGCCTCTTTTTCCTCTTTCTCTTTTAAGAGTTCCGGAAGCGTCATGTATTTGTCATTGATATCTTTAAAGAGAATGTAGTCGTTCATACGGTCGCAGAATTTTTCATCTTTTAAGCAGCCGAATTTGATGAACGGGCTGATGTCATCCCAATATTTCTCATAGCTTTCTTTATCGGTTTTGCACATACCAGTGAGCTTGTCAGCCACTTTCTTGGTAATGTACTCAGAAATTTTCTTAACAAATCCATCGTTCTGCAGTGCACTTCTGGATACATTCAGTGGCAGATCCGGGCAGTCGATGACACCTTTCAAGAGCATCAGAAACTCTGGAATAACCTCTTTGATGTTGTCCGCGATAAATACCTGGTTATTGTACAGTTTGATGGTTCCTTCAATGGAATCGTACTCGGTATTGATCTTCGGGAAGTAGAGGATACCTTTTAAGTTGAACGGATAATCCATGTTCAGGTGAATCCAGAATAACGGCTCTTTGTAATCATGGAATACGTTGCGGTAAAACTCTTTGTAATCTTCATCGCTGCACTCGTTTGGATGTTTTGTCCAGAGCGGATGCGGATCGTTGATCGGAACCGGGCGTTTCAGGATTTTTAATTTCTCGGTACGCGGAGATACTTCTACGACCTCTTTTTCGCCGTTCTCGTTTTCTTTTTCCTCTGTTTTCGCCTCTTCAATGATGGTCTCGATAACAGTATCTTTGTCTGTTTTTTCTTCCGGAAGGATGGTCTCATATTCCGGCTCTGCAGTTTCATTTACGAGATAGATCTCTGTCGGCATGAAAGAGCAGTACTTATTCAGAACTTCTCTTGCGCGGTATTCGTTGGCAAACTCAAGGCAATCCTCATTTAAAAATAAGGTAATCTCTGTACCAACGGTTGTTTTGTTACCGTCTTTCATATCAAATTCTGTACCGCCGTCACATTCCCAGTGAACCGGTGTGGCACCTTCTTTATAAGAAAGGGTATCGATATGAACCTCATCAGCTACCATAAATGCAGAGTAGAATCCAAGTCCGAAATGACCGATGATCTGATCGTCGTTGGACTTATCTTTGTATTTCTCAAGGAAATCAGTTGCTCCGGAAAATGCGATCTGGTTAATGTATTCCTCAACTTCATCAGCAGTCATTCCAAGACCGTTATCGATGAATTTTAAGGTTTTCTCTGTCGGGTTGACACGTACTGCCACTTTTGCTTCGTAATCATCCGGCAGTGTGTATTCACCCATCATATCAAGTTTTTTCAGTTTGGTAATGGCGTCACATCC
>CAVAVU010000145.1:0-3458 GCA_963592205.1 bacterium | reverse complement strand
TTGATTTTCCGCGAGGTTAGGTATACAATATATAATGATATATTATAAAAATTGCTCGGATATAATGGGAGAACTGTATGGGATATTTATCAATCAGGCAGACATCGGAAAAATGGAATCTTTCAGCAAGATGGATCAGTGATCTTTGTAAGGACGGACGAATCTCCGGAGCAATAAAAATAGGATCTTACTGGGCGATTCCGGAGGATGCAGAAAAGCCCAAGGATGCCAGAATTCGCAGCGGGAAATATATCAAGAACCCGCAAAAAGAAAATAATGCTCAGTGAGCAAATATAAGGTGGTAAGACAATGATTACAGGTGCAATCAAAAACAAGGTAGACAAGATCTGGACAGATATCTGGGCGGGAGGCATTACCAATCCACTGACTGTCATCGAGCAGCTGACCTATCTGATGTTTATCAGATCTTTGGATGAAAAGGAAATGGAAAATGAAGCCTTTGAAGCAGAGGGCGGAATTGAGATGGACAAGATATTTCCGCAGTCGGAAGCAGGACAGTCCATGCGCTGGAGCAAGTTTAAGAACAATGACCCGCGGGATATTTATGCGATCATGTCACAGAGAATATTTCCGGCGATCAAGTCTCTGAAAAATGGGCATTTACCTGATTTCAATGAACAAGGCGAAATGATAGAAATTCAGAATGATGACGATAATGCCGCACAGGAAAACACTGCGTTTGCACGCTACATGGAAGATGCGATGTTTCTGATTCCGACACCGCAGGTGCTGCAGAAAATCATTACTGGATTGGATGATTTATATGAGCATGACATCGCAGATCTGGATATGCAGGGCGATCTCTACGAATACATGCTCGGCAAACTTGCAACTGCAGGTCAGAATGGCCAGTTTCGTACACCGAAGCATATTCGTGAAATGATGGTGGAATTATTGCAGCCAACACCGGATGATACCATTTGTGATCCGGCCTGTGGAACGGCAGGATTTCTTGTCAGTGCGGCCGAGTACATTCGCAGACATTATGAGGACACAATGACATCAGAGCAGTGGGAACATTTTGCGGGTGGTGCATTCAATGGATTCGACACTGACCGGACTATGCTGCGTATCTCAGCAATGAATTTGATGCTGCACTCCATCAGCAATCCAGACATTGACTATAAGGACAGTGTTTCCAAGCAAAACGAAATCAGCGACCGATACACGATGTGCCTTGCAAATCCTCCTTTTAAAGGAACCGTTGATGCTGAGAGTATTAATGATAATTTGAAGGCTGTCACCAATACTAAAAAGACAGAGCTTCTGTTTCTGGCATTGTTCCTTCGCATGTTGAAAAAAGGTGGACAGTGTGCCTGCATCGTTCCAGATGGCGTGTTGTTCGGTTCATCTAAGGCTCATAAATCCATTAGAGAGGAACTGGTGGAAAATCATCAGTTAAGAGCTGTTATCTCTATGCCGTCAGGTGTATTTAAGCCATATGCGGGAGTTTCCACGGCTGTACTTGTTTTTACTAAAACCGGAGCAGGCGGAACCGATAAAGTGTGGTTTTATGATATGAAGGCAGATGGTTTCAGCTTAGATGATAAACGTTCGGAGATTAGTGAGAATGACATTCCGGATATCATAGAACGCTTTCATAATCTTGACAAGGAAGCAGACCGTGAGCGTACAGAACAGAGCTTTTTTGTTCCAAAACAGGAGATCGTTGATAACGGGTATGACCTTTCTATCAACAAATACAAGAAGACAGAGTATGTGGCAGTGGAGTATCCGCCCACGAGTGAAATTCTGGACAAGCTGGATAAGTTGGAGGAAGAGATTGCTGCAGGGCTGAAGGAACTGAGGGGGATGTTATGATAACAAAATTGAAATCGGTAATATCTGAATACTCAGTTCGTAACAAGAATGACGATGACATTCCAGTATACAGTGTTACCAATGAGCGGGGATTTTGTACGGGATATTTCAGTAAGGATGTTTCTAGCAAAGATAGAACAACATACAAGATTGTTCCGTATGGATGTTTTGCATACAATCCATCGCGAATAAATGTAGGCTCAGTCGACTGGCAACATTGTGAAGATAGAGTGATAGTCAGCCCGTTGTATGTGGTATTTAAAGTTGAGGAATGTCTGGATCAACGTTATTTGCTGCACTATTTGAAAAGTGATATTGCTCTGACACTAATTAAGGCAAATGCATCTGGAAGTGTACGTGACAACTTAAAACTGTCTGTTCTTCAGGAGTTCCCTATCAATCTAAGAAGCGTAGAAGAACAACGAAAGATTGCAGATGATTTGGACAGTGTAGATCACCTTATGCAGTTGTACCGATATGAGATGGCAGCTTTGGATGATCTTGTGAAATCCCGATTTATAGAACTGTTTGGGAATCCGGTGAGCAATCCGATGGGATGGATGAGAAAGAAGTTGCAGCAATTAGCAACTGTAGAACCTCAAAATGGATTATATAAGCCACAATCGGACTACGTTCAAGATGAAACTGGAATTCCGATTCTTCGTATAGATGCTTTTTATGATGGGAAGGTTACAGATTTCAAAAATCTCAAACGGCTGGTATGCTCTGATGCTGAAAAAGAAAGATATCTTTTGAAAGAGAATGACATAGTGATCAATCGTGTTAACAGCATCGAATATTTAGGTAAGTGTGCACACATTACTGGAATGCATGAAGATACTGTCTTTGAATCTAACATGATGAGATTTCACTTGGATGAAGAGCAGACAGATGCGGTGTTTATAACGCATTTGCTATGTTCGAAATATATATACAACCAGATTTTGAGAACAGCAAAGAAGGCTGTGAATCAGGCAAGTATCAATCAAAAAGATGTTCTCGGTTTTGAGGTATATGTTCCTCCGCTGGAACTTCAGCAGCAGTTCGCCGCCTTCGTAGCAGAGGTCGACAAATCAAAATTGGCAGTACAACAAGGGCTGCAAGAGCTAGAAACTCTTAAAAAATCTCTTATGCAACAATATTTTGGCTAAAAAAATGCCGGAGAAGGATGTTGGTAGACTATAAAAAGTGAGGTATACCAACATGAAAGAACAAATTATCACAGAAATTACTCGTCAGATGCTTCCATATCTGGATAATGCCCAGATGGAGCATCTGATGGAAACCTTGCAGCATTGCCTTTGGGCAGTGGAGATTAAGGAAACAGAAGGAACAGAGGTACAGCAGAATAAAGAATCAAATGAGGATCTGCTTCAGATGTTTTTGTCTTCAAAACGCGTGGAAGGATGCAGCGAAAAGACTCTTCGCTATTATGAGACTTCTATTCACAGAATGTTTGGAGAAGTAGATGCACATGTCACTCATATGACAACAGATGCGTTGCGAAATTATTTATCTGAATATCAGCAGCGGACACAGTGCAGCAAAGGGAATATTGATAATATTCGCCGGATTTTATCCAGCTTTTTTGCTTGGCTAGAGGACGAAAATTACAT
>CAVAVU010000144.1:0-4529 GCA_963592205.1 bacterium | reverse complement strand
TCGCAAAAGTGCCAGCCCACGGTTTATGTTCTGTGGACTGGCACTTTTTTATGATGTAGGGCAAAAATCCCCAACTTTAATACCTAAGACACTCTGTATGATTTATTCACACAGTTTGGAAAAAGCATCTGCTACAAACTGAACCTTTGTACCGATGATTACCTGTACGGAAGTCTTGCCGGGCTTCATTACTCCTGCCACACCGGCTGATTTGATTACCTTGTCATTGACAAGCGTAATGTCTTTTACTTCCAGTCTCAGTCTTGTAATACAGTTATCGATGCTGGCAATATTTTCCTTACCGCCACAGCCCTTGAGAATGGTCTCAGCAACAGCAGTATAATCATCACTTGCCAATTCTGCTTTCTTCTCTGCTTCGATATCATCGTCTTCTCTTCCGGGAGTCTTCAGATCCCATTTCTGGATAGCAAAGAGGAATACAAAGTAAAATACGAAAAATGCTGCAATTCCCAGAGGAATGATCAGCCAGATTCTCTGAGCTGCGGGCAGTGAGGATGAGAACAGCAGATCCATCGCACCTGCGGAGAAGCTGAAGCCTGCGCGGAAGCCGAGAGCAACCGTAATCATAGTGAAAATGCCGTACAGTAAAGCGTAGATCACATACAGTGCAGGAGCTAAGAACATGAATGCGAACTCAAACGGCTCGGTAACACCACAGATGAAGGAGCAGACTGCTGCGGAAGCTACCAGACCGATAGCTGCTTTTTTCTTGGCAGGTTTTGCACACTTGATCATTGCACATGCTGCACCGGGGATACCGAACATCATGCAGGGGAAGAAACCGGACATATACATTCCAAGGCTCCAGCTTACATCTGCACTTGTTTCACCTCTCCAGAAGTGCTGCAGATCTCCCAGTCCAATGGTATCGAACCAGAATACGTTGTTCAGTGCATGATGTAATCCGGTAGGAATCAGCAGACGGTTCAGGAAAGCATAAATACCTGCACCTACTACATCCAGACCAACGATAGCTTCACCGAGAGCTACCAGTCCACCGAACAGTAACGGCCATACGAACAGCAGTACAACAGACACCAGAATGGATACCACACCTGCAACAATGGCTACACAACGCTTACCACTGAAGAAGGACAGCCAGTCGGGAAGCTTTGTATCCTTGAACTTGTTGTAGCACATAGAACCAATAATGCCGGCAATGATACCGATAAAAGGATTGGCAATCTTATTGAATGCCAGTGTCTTGGTAGCATCATCCGCGATGGAGGGCATAATGGTCGTAACAAATCCGGTAGACAGAAGTGTTGTGATCATCAGCCAGGAAGCCAATGCTGCGATTGCTCCGGTACCGTCATTTTTCTCTGACATACCGACACCAACGCCGATTGCAAACAGGATAGCCATGTTATCGATCAAAGCACCGCCGGCTTTCACCAGAAACAGGCCAATCAGATTTGCCACACCCTGGATCTCACCACCTTGCATCGTTGCCGGGCACAACCAGTAACCAAGGCCCATGAGGATACCACAGATCGGCAGAACTGCTACGGGAAGCATTAACGCTTTTCCCAGTTTTTGAAGAAACTTCATACATTTCTCCTCCTTTACATTATACTTAACTGGATATACTCCAATCAGTTTCATTTGTTATACACAGTACCTTATGAAATCTTAATGATATCTTCACCGGGCGTAACTTCTCCCTCTTTCAGAAGCGTTATCTTTTCATAATCATCTGTGTTGCATACCAGAACCGGTGTGATCGTGTTCAATCCGGCTTCTTTGATCTTCTCCAGATCCGCATCCATGAGAAGATCCCCTTTTTTCACGTGATCTCCTGCTGCAACATGTGCTTTAAAAGGTCCTCCCTTTAAAGTCACAGTATCCAGTCCGACATGGATCAACAACTCTACGCCCTGATCCGTCGTCATGGTGACCGCATGAAGCGTATCGAATACCATGGATACCTCTCCGTCTGCGGGAGCATATATCTTTCCCTCCGAAGGAATTACCGCGAAACCGTCCCCCAACATTTTTCCAGAAAATGTGGGATCCGGCACTTCCGTAATCGGTACAGCCTTTCCTTTACATGGGGATCCGATCACATTTCCTTTTGTTTTTCCTTTTAAGAAACCTAACATGATATCTCCTTTCCGTCGATATATACGCCAATGATATTCAGATCCTTATCTAACAGTACGAAGTCTGCCTTTTTCCCTGCAGCAATGCTTCCCGTCTCGTGGAAGATTCCGATTTCTTTCGCCGGATTCTCTGTTGCACACATCACCGCCGTCTCTAACGGAATGCCTGCCTCTCTCACCACAAAGCGCATACAATCCATAAGATTCGTAGCCGATCCGGCAATCGTTCCGTCATGCAGCGTAGCCAGATTGCCTCTTACAGTTACCGGCTGTCCTCCCAGCGTATATTCGCCATCCTCCAGACCCGTTGCCCTCATACTGTCACTGATCAGGATCATACGGTCCGCTCCAAACATAGCGAATGTAGCCCGGATCACGGATGGATGAATGTGCACCCCATCGCAGATCAGTTCTGCGTGACATTTCTCAGAGTCTCTCACTGCTCCGATCACTCCGGGATTTCTGTGATTCATGGGTGGCATCGCATTATATAAATGTGTCGCATGAGATGCTCCGTGTTCTATGGCTTTCCTTGCTGTATCGTAGTCGGAAGCCGTATGCGCCAGCGAAATGACTACTTCTCCTTTGACCCTGTCGATAAATTCCATCGCCCCCGGCTCTTCCGGCGCGATATCTACCAGTTTGATCAGTCCCTTTGCCGCTTCCTGCAACCGGCTGAAATACTCATAGTCACAGTGCATGATATTTTCGACCGCCTGTGCTCCCTTCTTCAAAGGGCTGATGAATGGGCCTTCCATATTGATACCCACAATGTGTGATCCACCACGGTACTCATATTCACCGGCGTTCTTCATGACAGACAGCAGTTCGTCCTTCGGTATCGTCATCGTAGCCGGGCAGATGCTGGTCACGCCGACAGAGGCTTCATATGCTGTGATAACATCAAGTGCCTCCTTCGTGCCGTCACACATATCCGCTCCCCTGCAACCGTGAAAATGAATATCTACCAGTCCCGGGATCATGTACAGCCCTTCCGCATCCACGTTCCAGCTGTCTGCCTTATCCTCTTCTGCGTTGCTGACAAATCTGCCGTTTGCAACGGTCACAGTTCCTTTCACAAAACGGTGATCCTCCGTGTAAATATTTGCATTCTTAATGATCATAGATCCATACCTTCCATTCCGCTAAGAGCCGCTTCATCCGCTACCAGAGTCACATCATTATGGAGCTGTAATACCGATGCCGGAACCTGTGGCGTAATCGGTCCGAAAAATGCCTTTTCCACAATGTCTGCCTTGTCTTCACCGCTGGCAACGATCAGAATCTTCTTTGCCTGCATAATCGTCTTGATTCCCATGGTATATGCCTGTTTCGGAACATCCTCTGCGGAAGCAAAAAATCTCTTATTGGCCTCGATGGTGGATTCCGTCAGGTTCACGCAGTGTACCTGTTTGTCAAAAGATTCTCCCGGCTCATTAAATCCAATGTGTCCATTATGTCCGATGCCCAATAGCTGTAAGTCCACACCGCCCAGTGACTGGATCAGTTCCGAATACCGCTTACATTCCTTTGCCGAATCCGGTTCCATTCCGTTTGGCAGATGTGTATTCTCAATCGGAATATTCACATGATCAAACAGATTCTGGTGCATGAAATAATAATAACTCTGGTCATTCTCACGGCTTAAACCTTTATATTCATCCAGATTCACCGTCATGACTTCCGAAAAATCAAGATCACCCTTTCGGAACCATTCTACCAGTTGTTTGTACAGGCCGATGGGGGTAGATCCCGTAGCCAGCCCGAGAACACAGTTCGGCTTCATAATAACCTGTGCCGATACAATGTTTGCCGCTTTTCTGCTCATGTCTGCATAATCTTTTGCCTTGTATATTCTCATTGATCTCTCACTCCGTTTCGCTTATCCTGCTACGAACACCTAACACAGAACCGCTTCCTGATGCGGATTATAGAATCTGTTCCGGCCTAAAGATTCTCACGGAAAAACTTCTGCAATTCTTCGCATGCCGTGTCTTCGTCCGGTCCTTCCACACTGACATCCAATTTGTCTCCCTGTTTCACACACATTGCCATAATTGCCATCAGTTTATTTGCAGCTGCGCTTTTTCCATTGCCAGCAAGCGTAATGATACTCTCATACTTTTTTGCCTCCTTGGCAAGTAATCCCGCCGGTCTTGCATGGAGTCCATTCTCATCTGTAATTACATAGGTAAATTGTTTCATCCTTAACGTCCTCCTTCTGATTCAGCAAGTTTTTAGTATTATTTATTTTGTGCATTTTGTGCAATAGTTATTTTGTGATTCGCTTTCGATATGTGCATGTTAACATTTATTCTCCGGATTGTCCACAATATTTTTTACATTACGTATATTTTTGAACATTTTCGTAGATTTTTGTAAACAAATCTTATAAATATGATATAC
>CAVAVU010000143.1:0-5904 GCA_963592205.1 bacterium | reverse complement strand
AAGGCAAAGGTCTGCAACACCTCTATCACCAGTTCAAATCTGGTTGGCGCCTCTTAGAGAAGTCTCAGGAACTATCCTGAGGCTTTCTTTGTATAGAAAGAAAAGTAATACAAGGAAGTAATACAAGACTGTGCGCGCATATATGGGCTGAAGGAGGCTGAGTTATGGTGCAAAGGCATAGCAAAACCGCCTGCAGATTGCTCTGCAGGCGGTTCATATGAGGAATTAATCAAATTCTTATTTGTCTTCTTTTGGTGTATACTCCAGACCAATACGTTTGCACTGGTTTTCTGGATCCCAGAAGAAGTTCCACTCAACGAAGTTCTTAATCTTTGCTGTTTCAGCAGGAGTCCATGTAACAAGATCTCCCTTTTCATACAGAGCATCGATCTCTTCTTCTGTATATCCGAAGCTTTCGAGTACTTCACGGTTGTGCTCACCAAAGCAAGGAGCAGAAGCAACGATCTGTGAAGGATGTTTCTTGAAGATATTGGTAAGTCCGATACCTTTCATCTTACCGAAGCACTGATCTTCCCATTCAACGATGTTCTCACGTGCTTCGTACTGTGGATCTTTCTCGATATCAGCCGGTCCGTAAGCTCTCTGGCATGGGATACCTGCTTTTGTGAAGATCTCTTCCAGTTCGTCACATGTACGCTCGGCACAGAACTTCTCGCAGAGTTCTTCTGCTTTCTTTCCACGTGGGTCGAACAGAGGGAATCCTGTACAGTTCTTCGGAATTCCTTTTGTGATGCCCGGTTTACCCATTCCGATGATCGGATATCCACGTTTAACAGGTCCCTGACCAACGATAGCTACGAACATAGCGCCGCCGTCTTTTGTATCGTAGAATGAGAAGCATGAAGCCATATCACTCTTGTTACCTGTACGGTATGGAACCGGCTCACCCTGCTGCGGGTAACCTTTGTTGAACCAGTTTGCCGGGTAGTTGTCCAGCAGACGGAACATGGTATCGTACTGAGCAACGTCACAGGAATCTCCTTCGCCTGTGTGCTGTGCACTGATGTAACCAGACAGAGCAACGATACAAGCGTTGTAAGCTGTGATGTAGTCAGAAAGGTAAGGATTAACCTTCATAGGTCCGGATGTTGGAGATACACCGTTCATGTACATGTATCCACCCATTGCCTGTCCGGATACATCGTAAGAAGCTTTGTCCTTAGATGGTCCGAACTGTCCGTATCCAGATACGTGTACGATTGTCAGAGCTTTGTTGTGCTCCCAGCATACTTTGTCTGTCAGACCACGCTTAGCGTATGATCCCGGACGTCCTGCTTCAATCCAGATATCTGCCCATTCGATACATTTTAAGAAGATCTTCTGTCCGGATTTCTTAGCAGTGTTGATTGTGATAGAGTATTCATTACGGTGATTCTGAGACCATGAAAGAGTACCTCTTGTCTGGCACGCGATTGTTGGAGCCTCAGCCTGAAGTACCTGTGCACCCATTTCAGCCATCAGAGAACCTGCGAATGGTCCTGCGATATTAGTACCTGTAACAAATACTTTTACGCCCTGAAGAACACCAAATGCCGGATACTCAGTAAATTTTTGAGTTAAGTTGTTGTTGATTTCTTTCATCTCGTTAATCCTTTCTTAAGTTATATGTGTATTATGTCCGGGTAAGTCATAGCCGCCTTCGTGAGTACAGTGCGGTGTATGACCTCCCTGACACCATATAATACTTATCTAAATTAGGTTTATTCGTCTCCCTGAGGATATTTAGCCTGCAGTTTCTCGCCGCCCTTGATTGCGCCAGATACGCACAGGAACAGAGCGATTGCAACAAACATGTAAACGATCCATGTGATGCCGTATCCAACGATTCCCTGAATGATAGATGTCAGTACGGAACCGAATGCAGCACCGATCAGGAAGAACAGGTTAGCAAATGCATAGATTGCACCGTAGTCTTTTGTTCCGAATACTTTAGACATAAGTACTGACGGAAGTACCTTAGGCAGGAACATTGCAATTGCGAAGAAAATAGAATATCCAAATGCGATTGCTGTAGTACCGGTTACAGAGTATGCATATAAGCTTGCAAGTCCGATGATTACCAGAACAGCTGCGCCAAGAACTGTCTTGCGGATACCGATTTTATCCATCAGAGCTCCACCTGCTACCATACCGATGATAGATACGATAGAGTATACAGAGAGGATGGTTCCCTGAAGTGATCCGCCGTCCTGAGCAACTGAAGTTACAAAGTTAGGTACATGTGTTGTTACACCGGCTGAAAGGATACCAGTGAACATTACAACACCGATGATACAGCGCCATGCACCGGATTTGGTAGCAGTCTTCTTAGAAACACCGATCCATGCGTTGGAGTTCTGTTCTGCTGCTTTTTCTTTCTCCTTGCTGTCGCCTGTACGGTATGGCTCTGTTCCGTACTCTGCCGGTGAACGTTTTACCAGGAAGAGTGCAGTCAGGATCATAACTACAGCAACAACACCGGCTGAGAACAGCATAGCTGTTTTCCAGCCTGCACCGCTTGCAGAGATGAAGCGGGAAATTACAGGAGCCCATACAGCTCCGCCAAGTCCGCCGCCTGCGTAAGCGATAGACATCATAGTAGCACGCTTGTCTTCGAACCATGCTGTAACCAGCATAGAGATCGGAAGCTGTGTAAGACCGGCCATAAAGATGTTAGACAGCGCAAATACAAGATAGAACTGCCAGATTGCTGTGCAAAGTGTTGCTACAAACCAGCAGATACATGTACCGGCTGTAACGATAACCATTGTAATTTTCATATTTTTCTTCTGATACATTCCTGCGATGACCATAGCGCCGATAGCACTTGCGAAGGATGCGATCAGGTTAACCATAGACCAGCTTGTTGTGCTGAATCCAAGATTTTCACATACCGGAGCCATATACAGTGAGAAACAGTTACTCATAATTCCGGTAGGTATAAATGACATGATAAAGGCTGCAGCTAAGACTCCCCAGCCTTTGAATTTTTTAGTCTCCATGTTTTTCCCCTTTCGTAATTGAAGAAGAACACGTGTCCGCATGTCGTTTCAAATAGTCCTCGACCATCTGACTGCGGACGACCTTACCACTCTCATTCCGTGGGATGTGGTCAATGTGTTCAAATGATTTCGGTATTTTATACGGAGGCAGATAATTCAGTGCAAATTTGATCAGAACTTTGTCGCTGACAGGTTCTGTGGTTTCGACAAATGCATGTATGCGGTGTCCCCATTCCTTGTCAGGAAGTCCGACAACCACAGCATCGTTCACTTTCTTGTGTTTCTTCAGGACAGCTTCGATCTCTGCTGCGAAGACATTCTCACCGCCGGTGACGATCATATCACTGCGTCTGTCTTTGAAATACAGATACCCTTCATTATCTACGTATCCAATGTCGCCCACACTGCGAAAGCCATGCTCATCACATGCCAGTGGGGTTATATTTTTATATGTAACTTTTGGTTTGTTCGGACCCCAGGACATGAAAATCTCGCCGGTCTCGCCGGTTGGGAGATCCTGTCCCTTATCATCGCGGATCGCGATCTGTCCGCAAGGCATTCGACCTACACTGCCCTCGTGAGCCAGCCACTCATCGCCCCGGATAGATGTCATACCGACACATTCTGTCATGGAGTAGATCTCATAGATCTTTTCCGGTGGAAGAATGTCAAACCATTTTTGTTTCAGGTCTGCAGAGCAGACACCGCCGGTGTGACAGAATACTTCGAGACTCTGCAGATCCTCCGGATTGAAGTCCGGAAGACGGATAATTCTCTGCATGAGGGTAGGAACCATCTGTACATATTCGATTTTGTATTTTTTGATCAATGCCACAATTGCCTTTGCGTCGAAGCAGGATGGAATGTATAATGTGTTGCCACAATATAATCCGTTAAATGCTACAGAATGCGGTGCACCGTGAAACAGCGGACCTGCAAGTAACTGACGCATCTCGAACCGCATACCGGAGATTGTAAACCAGGTCTTTAAACCTTCGTCACTTTCGCCGGCTGCCATATCCTGCTCGATTACTTTCGTCTTGCCGGAAGTACCGCCGGAGCAGTTGGCAAGATTCGGAACAGCCATAATGTCCGGAGGCATATGTGCCGGATAATGTTCGCTGATTGTCTTGAGTTCGGAAGAACTGAGACTTAAGTACCCTTCTGGCTTCCAACGGTTGGTAATCACCAGAGACGGAGAAACGCATTCACAGATTTCCGTCATATTCTTGCGGGGTACTCTCGGAGAGATCGGCACATAACATCCGCCTGCTTTCCAGATTCCGAAAGCAAGGGCAATGTGAGTGGGAATGTTGGGCAGAGCGACAATGACGCTCTTGCCCGGTTTGATTCCCTGCTCCAGCAGATACCATGCGATACGGTTAGAGAGCACCTCCAGAGAATGCCAGGTCATGACAGACTCTTTATTTTCTGGATTAATATATACAATGGCCGGAGCATCCGGTTTGACTCTCGCTATGTTAGCTAACTGAACTCCCGGTGTAAAAAAGCTGTTCTCTCCAGTATTGAATATGTTAAAGTGCTTGGTACTCACAATGACGTCTCCTTCGTGTATCTGCTTAAATTCATGTTCGTTCTGATTCGGCTTAGCCTACTGTGTTGTGTGGAACGTATCCACCGTCTACCTGCAGTGTAACACCTGTGATGTACTGTGCTGCACTTGAAGACAGGAACAGGATTGCGTTAGCGATTTCCTGTGGCTCTCCAATGTGTCCAAGAGGAATCTGTTTTGCAAGGTTCTTCTTAGCGAATGGAGGAACAGTTGCAAGCAGGTTAGTATCAATAACACCAGGTGCTACAGCGTTGCAACGGATTCCGGCATATGCCTGCTCCCAAGCCATAGACTTAGTGAAAGCGATAACTCCACCCTTAGAAGCTGGGTAAGGGCATCCGCATCCTGCACCGTAGATACCAGCAACAGATGCTGTGTTAACGATACATCCCTTAGTCTTCTTCAGGTATTTGATAGCGTATTTTGTAAGGTTGAACATACCTTTCAAGTTAACGTTCATGACGTAATCCCACTGAGACTGTTTCATCTTGTGGATCGGTACACTGCTGTCTACACCAGCGTTGTTAACCAGAACATCCAGACGACCCCATTTCTCTTCGATCTCAGCGTAGAGTTCCTGAGCTGCCTTGTAATCACAAAGGTCGATTGTGTTGGTTGCAAAGTCGTAATCAGGATTGATAGCTTTCAGTTCTTCAGTCTGCTTTGTTAAATCCTCACCTGGTTTTCCTAAGAAGTATACTTTAGCTCCGGATGCAAGGAATGATTTAACTGTTGCATAACCGATACCTGTGCTTCCGCCTGTTACTAATACGACTTTTCCTTCGAATTCTTTTTCAAACATTTGAATGAATCCCCTTTCTTTTTCTTGATATTCTCTTTGGTTTTCCGTTGTTTTTCGAAAGTTTCCCGTTCCTTCGAAAATTTACTACCGATACGTCAATTCAATGACTGATAATATTTTAACAGCAAAGGCATGCGCTGAACGGTATCGGAGTGCAAATTTTATTCAAAACAAACCGACAAAAAATTAACATTTACAAGCAAAATGGGTGACAAAGTGAAAATTGATGTAACTGTGTGTGAAAATTCGACAAAAGAATAAAAAAGAAATAGAAAGGCTTCGTCATAATTAACAAATGGCGAAGACCTTTCTTGAATTGTTGACTTTGTTAAAGAAATTACTTTTTTTGCTTGTTCTGTGTCGTGTTTGATGAAAAATATTCCTTTGGCATCTGATCCGTGATGATTCCAAGGAAATTCGTCATATAACAGAAACAGAGCTGTATCCGGTCGGCAGAGTCGCTTTTTGCTTCCCGAAGAAGTCCGTCCATGGATTCTTTGGCAATCTCGGCATCGAGTCCTTTGAGA
>CAVAVU010000142.1:0-8270 GCA_963592205.1 bacterium | reverse complement strand
TCGCATTTCGGCCGTTTTGCTCCGCAAAGCCGGCCGTTGGAATGTGCCATATGCATGCTTCCAGCACTTCCCGTCCGCTCACACCATATTCGGTATAGAACATAACGTATCGGTTCCCACCATTGACCAGAAATGACTCTATGACGCTTTTGAGTGCCTGCCCGTGCTGCCCCAGATTCCACTCAACGACAGCCTTTTCAAACAGAACTTCCGCATAAATCCTTGAACGCCGATGGGCATTCAGATACGGAAGAATCTTGTCCAGTAGACGCTTTGCTTTCTCATACTGATTCATCAGCAGATATCCCTTCGCCTGACAATAAAACAGGACGATATTCTCTTCCGTGACCTCTTCAACCGCCAGAACCGATGCATTCTTCAGCCATTCGGCAAGATACTCCTGGCTTCCATGCACAGAACCATGCGCCGTAATATTAAGACTTCCCACTGCTTTTACATACTCCGTTCTCCCCTGATCTTCTGTATCAATAAGCTGCGCTTCCAGTTGTTCTATCAACCTCTGGCGCTCTTCGTCATAAGCGAACCGCTGTATTCTGACCAGAAGCCACAGGACATTCAAATGAAATGCAGCCGGCACTTCATCTGTTCTTGTAAGCAGTTGCAGATCTTCTTCCGGAACCGAACCAATGCGATCCGTCTCTATATAATATTCCATCCGCGCCAGTCGGTAAAATGTCCCCGCATCTTCATCAAGACACTCCATCCATTTGCGTGCGAACCGCTTCTCCCGCTGCTTCTTACAGGCAAACAGACCTGACATATCTCTCACATCGCACAGACAGCTGAACTTTGTATCTTGTAAGACCAGCAGTCTCCCCATACCCGGCTGCAGTTCTTCCACCCATCGCTCTACAGAAATCTGCGGATCCAGAAACTGCAGATTCAAACGCACTTCCGATGTAATCCCTTTGATTTCAGCATACCGCATCTGACCTGACTGCGTATCATGCTGATTTACACAATATCGCCTCAACGCCTCTGCATATGCTCTGACATCATCCGAATGCTCCAGACATTGCAGATACTCCAGTTCGTATCCACCAGCTTTATACCAGCCCGCCAGCTTTGCCACATATGTACTCTCCCGGTTTGCATCCCCGGCATGGCAATCCGCCACATGACATTTCACAACACGACATTCCGCAGCATGGCTGAATATCGGTGCCACACTCCATCGGCTTTCCTGCGGCTCACACACAAGGAATCCCCTGCGCGTCATTTTCCCAATAATACGTTCTGCCTGAACGCTTCCAAGAATCGCTTCACACATCTTGGCATTTACCCACGGAGCAGACTGCGCAAGATGCAGAATATCCAGTTCGTCCTGCTTCAATGTATTTAAAATACTTTCATTCAGGTACTGTTCCATCTCATACCAATGTGTCTGCGGTTGCCAGTCTCCATACTTCTGCTCCAGCCGCAGTATCACATCCACCACGCCACTCCAGCCGCCGGTGTATTCCAGCAATTGCTCCGGTGCGATCCTGCTGCCATATTGTCCGATCATCAGCCTGATCTCTTCCAGATTCAGGAGCAGACTGTTCTGTGTAACAAGTCCCATCTCCCGATTCCAGAATAACCGGAGTAATACATCCGGGATCTCCTCTCTTCCGATCAGAAATATCCGATCTCTTTCACCTGATCTGCGGATCAGCCTTTCCAGCCTTCCTGCGATCTTCGGCTGCAGATCTTCCGGTACATGTTCCAGAATGATCCACTGCACCCGCTCCTCGTGATCGGACTCATCCTCATCTACAATGAAGTCGTCCTCATCCAGCCAGAATACTCTGTATTCTACTTCCGGATGCTTCGCAAGCAGCATCCTCATCATCGTTGTCTTGCCACATCCTGCAGCTCCCTCTATATAAACAGAAGGAAATCTTTCGATTTCCTTCTCTAATACTTCCGTCTTATCAATATAATAATACCCATTCTCCAGGTCTCTGTACTGACTACGCATTCCGCTCCTCATCTTTCTCTTCATCATCCGCTTCCAGGATACCTCCGGCAATCAGCGTATCCAGAAATTCCCGTATATCCTCTCTTGCCACCGACTCTTCTACTTCATACTCATCCAGGATCCCCTTCACCAGTTCATCAAATGTAACCTCCTTCTGAAGCATGTTCCAGATGGATACACCGACTTCATTCACCGTGATCAAACCGTTAAATTCCAGCACAGTCTTTCCTGTCGGTATAATAATATAATCTCCGGCAATCTCCCGAAGTACAAATTCCTTATCAACCTTCATCTCTATCGTTCCTTGTATAATATTTCACTTAATTGTGTTTTCACGTGAATATTATATCTTAATTGTGTCTTTATTACAATCCATAATCTGTACAGTCCTGCCACCTTTTATGACTACAAAACCCCCAGGCCTTAGTCTGGGGGTTACCACATAATGTTATCTTGTAATCTTAAATCCTCGTGTGATCGGTGCTGCCTGATAATTGCCGCCAAGTGTCACGACTGTCATCACATAACTTCCCGGCTCTGTCGGAGGAGTTGTTGTGCTGGAATAGATCTTCCACTTACTTGTAAATCCCGAATACAGATAATGTACGTTATCCTGTGAGATTGATACATCTCCGTCGAAGGAAAGTGTTGCCTTAAAATCAAAGTTCTTTGCTTCTTCTGCAGTAATCTTGCCATCCACAAATCTCTGATTCCAGTTAAGCTTCACACCCTTTGAACGCATCTTCACCAGAAGTGTTCCCACTCCTACACCGGTCTCGTAGTTCTTATTATCTGTAACTGCTGTTACTGCATAGAGGCCTGCACGGTTCGGTGTACCAAATGACACTCTTACAGAATCTGCAATCGATGGCATCTTATTGATCACGGTCAGGATCTGTCCAAATGTACCTGTATCAATATGAAGCTTCTCAAGCAGGTCTAACAGTTCCTGTGTGCTGAGCAGCTCTCGCAGTTCTCCGACTGTCATTCCATCATTGATCATCTGTGTAAATGTCTTACCGTAAAGCTTCTCTACAACCGGATCTAACAGCTTCAGCACTGCACTGTTTGTATATTTGTCCGGAAGATCCAGATAAATTGACAGATTAACATTGCTTGTCATTCCGCCGTAGATCGTATATACGTCAAACTTATCTGCCGGATTCATGGTGATGAAGTCTTCCGGCAATGTGCCATCTGCATAAATATTAGCAGACTTAATGCTTACTTTTACTTTCGCTTTATTTACCGTTACTGTACTCTCTGTCTGTGCTGATGGACGGTATTCTGCATTACCTTTATAAGTAACACGGATCCGCTGCTCTCCTGCTCCCATCTGTGCGTAAGTCAGAAGTGTAACTGTACCACCTTCGATCGGTGCCCACTGTTTTACTCCACCGTCAATATCTCCCGGAAGTGTATTGCTTCCATAATATTCTAATGTAAAGTTGTCAGCAGTCAGTGTATCCTTTGCAGGAAGTGTACTGTTCTCCCAGTCAATCACATTGTCAAGAATTGCCTGCTTCATGACAGCAGCATCCATATTATAAGTAAATGATGCACCTTCCTTGCACACAACTGCACTTGCAAGACGATTGTCTGTTACATTAACTTTAACTTCTGCTGTTGTACCTTTGTACTCTTTATTACCAGCCCATGAGAACTGAATCGTCCATTCACCAGGTCCAAACTTGGTAAATGTGCTTGTCCAGTCTGATGAATTAAGTGGCTGCCAGTTCTTGATCAGATCTGTTCCTGCATTGTATCTGACTGTCACATCGTCCGCTGCCAGATCCTCAGGAACTGTGGATGCTACAACTGCACTGTAGATTGCTTTTGCTGTGGCATCGTAATCATATGTCTGATCATCGTTAAATGCCATCGGAACTTCATAAGATGTTGCGCCCTCAGCCAGTTCGTTCAGGTTAAATGCTGACTGCTCGCGATCCTTTACAGTGATATCCATCTCTGCAGATGCCGCAGTATTCTCTCTGTCTCCTGCATAAGACACTCGGATCTTCTGTGTTCCTTCCGGAATTCCAGGATAAGTCAGTCCATTAACCTTGCCACCTTCGATCGGTGCCCACGCTTTTCCAAGGCTTCCTACTGCTCCTGTTGTCGCTGTTGCGTAATATTCAATCGTCAGGTTATCCATGGTCAGACCTTCCGGACGACTGTTCTCGATATCTACTACCTGATCCATGATCGCTGCTTTTACTGCTGCGTAATCAACTGTAAGATCATCGTTATACACGAGTGTTACCGTCTGTTCCGGCTTCAGCACGATCTCTGACTGTTCTTTACCGATACCAACATTAACAGTTGTTTCCGCACTTGCTGCAAAATATGTATCCGTTCCCGCATAGGAAATTCTGATCTGCTGAGATCCTGTTCCCATTGCCGGGTAAGTCAGACCATTAACCTTAGCGCCTTCGATTGCCACCCATGCTTTTCCAAGGCTGCCTACTGCGCCCGTTGTCGCCGTTGCATAATATTCAATCGTTACATCAGCAATTGTCAGCTCCGGAGTTGTAGATTCTACGACTGCATCGAAAATATTCTGACGTACTGCATCGTAATCAATGCTGCCATCTTCGCTGTAGATCAGATTGACATCAGCAGCAGCTTTTACTGATATAGCTGAAGCCAGTTTCTGAGCTTTTGTCAAAGTTACTGCTGTCGTTGTTCCCTTCAGGCGAACCTGATAATCGCCATCACCATTTGATGCCAGAGAAGGATGTGTATATGTTGTCTTAATAAACTTTCCGGTCTCACTTGTAAATCCTTCAATACTTCCCCAGGCTGTATTCTTCAGCAGTCCGTTCTTGCCTTCGCATTCATACTCCCACTCCAGGCTGTTCAGATCCACCTGATCTGCATTCACAACCAATGCCTTGCCAAGAATCTCCTTCACCTGATCCAATGTCGCATCCGCCGGAATGATTGCCGTTCCATTCTGAAGTGTCGGTGTAACCGCTTCATCTGCTTCCACTGCAGTTACTGCTGCCCCATTTGCTTCGTCTACCTCAGCCGCATCAACTTCCGCTTCGGTTACTACCTCCTGGTCTGTTACCTGTTCCTGCTGTGCCGCGTCTGCATTCTCTGATGCGTATACCACCTGTGCGCCTATCGGCTGCACCAACATGGTCGCTGTCAATGCCGCAGCCAGCAACTGTTTGCATTTCTTTCTTTTCATATGTATTCCTTTCCTCTTGACTCTTCCTTATATACGAAGAAGCATACCATAATATTTTAACATATGTATGCCTGCCAAGTCATCAGGAATTTATGTAATTCAACATTATTTCTTAATAATTCCGTACTTTTTCAGAAGTTCGATCCGCTGGTTGCCGATCTTCACCGATTCTGCCGCATCATTTCCACTAACAACTGATGTCTCTTTCCGATATTTTAAAATTCTGTCTGCCCATGCCACCGGAAGAAGTATCGGATATTTCTTCAGATATGGATACCGTCCCTCCAGTTTTTTCGCTGATGGGAACAATGACTTCCATACGGTATTGCTAATCTTCTTTCCGCTTTTATCTGCTGCCACTGCATCCAAAGTCATATTACTGCTATGCTTCCGGCTCATATTCGCATTACCGTAGATCCCACTGTCCAGAAGATCCATCAACATATCCGTCTCGTCCACCCGAATATCCTGCCATGATTCCGGATAATGCGCGCGTTCCATATCAAAGGTCAGATACTTCTCGCCGATGCGAAACAGTGCCGCCGCAAACAGCTCTGCATGAATCTCTCTGCACTGCTCCAGGATCTTCTCCCAGTCGACCGCTGCCCCATATTCATTGGCAAATAAGATAATATCGCACACCTGGCGAATACCAAATCCGCTATGCAGAAAATGCTTAAATGAATGACAGATCAAATAAAACAGATGATCCGTATATCCCATTGTCCGAATATCCACACCGTCAATATTGATCTCAATTGCATCTTCCTGAACATCCGCAAAGAATCGGTTCATATCCCCATAAGCCTCTGACTCCGGTGGAAACAAGCTCTTGTGAAGCTCTATGTAGATCAGACTTCCTTTCTTCCCATACGGCACCTCATAGAGCCCTTCCAGCTCCTCCACGCTCATCTCCCGCTCCGACACCTGCATTCCATAAGAAATCAACCGCTCATGGCACCTTCTGAAATCCTCCGGCCTAATCAGCAGATCCTCATCCCCGGATATCCGGTAATCCGGATTCGGATAAATGTTCCTGCAAATGATTCCTTTCACCACCAGTGGACGGATTCCCTCACTACACAAATATCTGTAAAGCGGCACAAATTCTCCCGTCTTCTGCGTCTGCATGATCACCGTGCGCACCATCTGCGCCTTCGCCGGCCCCATGATCTGCGGATCCGCTTCCTGCGCAGCCGGACACCGATACACTGCCTCGTAGATCATCGGAAGAATCTGATGCACCTGAGCCATCTGAAACAGTTCCATCCATTCCTGCGCGTCGATCTTGTCATTCCAGTCCACCTGTTCATTTTTCAATGCGGCTTTTAACGCCTGTAAAAATAATTGCTGTGTGTGCTGCATGTTGTTGCTCCTGTTTTAATTCCTGTTATCTTTTTGTTCTGCTTCTCCTTTTGCATGAATCGTTCCTGTTCCACCTTCCACAACGCCTTCGCTACGGATAACTGAGGCAATTGTACCAAAGAAGCATTTTACATCCATCCAAAAGCTCATATGCTGTACATAATAGCCGTCCAGCTTTGCCTTTACACAAATCTCCAATTCATCCCGGCCGTGGATTTGCGCCCATCCTGTCAGACCAGGACGAACGCCATTTGCTCCATATTTATCACGCTCTTCAATCAAATCAATTTGATTCCAGAGGGCAGGCCTCGGCCCTATAACCGCCATATCTCCAACAAGAATATTAAACAGCTGCGGTAGTTCATCCAGTGAGGTCTTTCGAAGAAAACGTCCTACTTTCGTGATATACTGATCTGGATTCTCTAACATATGCGTTGGCATATCATGAGGCGTATCTGTTCTCATAGTTCGAAATTTTAAAATTTGAAAATATGTTTTATGTATTCCTACTCGTTTCTGTTTAAAAAACACTGGTCCAGACGAGTCAATTTTAATTGCAATAATAAGTATAATATACAGCCACGATAGACAAACAATTCCACATAGCGACATAATAATCGCTATAACACGTTTTATCTCATTTCTATACATAACTTCCTCCCAACTTTTATCAGTGCCATGTATCAAATACTTTATTTGTGATGTTTGAATCTTTATTCGTATCAAACTTTCTATGAAATCTCTTTTTGACAAACCATACGCAGCACACTCTCCTGTGATTGAAAACCAGTTCTGCGTTTTGCACAATGGACAGTCAATATTTTTTAACCGGTTCACTCTTAATATTTTCTGTATAAACGCCGATATTATATCGAGACTTTTGCGACATACTTATAATGGCAAGAATAAATAATACCTTGATATTCCCGAAAGGCCTGAAATGTTATTTCTTAATACGAAGAATTGATTATTCGAATGTTCATCAAAAAGTCATATATCAGCGCAGCCTTGTTATAAGTTTGTCAATCGGCATGCGAATAACTTCTTTTTCATATGTATTAAACGACATAAGATACATCAGACTACAATAACATAATGTATATATAATAATTTCTACAAAAAGTTTCCCCCAACTATTTACATCGGTCAATCTTTGTATATACAGTCCAACTATTGTCATTATAGCAGGTATAATAGATAGTTTCCCAATATTTTTCCAAAATTGTGGAATTCCTATTTTCATCACTTTATAGTAATAAATGTTCATAATAATACCTTGACCTATAATGTATGATATTCCAGAACATAACGCTGCTCCAAATCCCCCTAAATAAGGCACTACTGCGTAAGTAGATATCATATTCGCAATTGCAATTATTAAATAAACAATAGATCTAAACTTATGTTTGTTTTCAGCCAGAAGAATACTATAACCAGTATTCTGAATAAGTGGGATTGTTAGAGGAATAAGCGTTACTAATGCGATATAATACGCTTCAATATAATCTGCTCCGGCCCATAATTCTATAAAATCCTTTCCAAATACTATAAAGCCAGACAAAGCTAAAGCTATTAAAATATACTGCATTCTCCCTACTCTAATAAAAAGTTCCGTCAATTCATTATCAGATCTTTTATTAGCAACCATAATCGTAGTTCTTGGCGTCAAGACACTTGAAAAAGCTGTTGACAAATTAGTAAAAATATTATTAAATTGTGATCCTATAT
>CAVAVU010000141.1:0-10057 GCA_963592205.1 bacterium | reverse complement strand
CCCATGATGGCTCATCATGCCGCTTCGAATCTTCAATATGTTATTCGATGCAAGTTCCGGTTCTAAATTTTCTCCAGATGTTAGAATATAACTCTCCTGTCCAACTGTTCCCTCGATAAATTGCCGGAACTGCTGACTCGTCACATGCGGACTTCCGGTTCTTCCACTAACTATCTCCATCGTCATTTTCTCCTTCCAATTCATATTCTTTCGATGTCACTTCTGCAATTACGCTGCAGGTGATGTTCTCAATCGGCTTAGCTCCATACATACCGGTAAGGTAATCTCGACCACCAACAATATCTCCTATACCTACATCAATGCCGAGCTTTTCCACATCCATACTGAATTTTTTCTTGCTCATCAGCTCAGTAAGCTTATCAAGTGACTGGTCTTCCAATTGATCTGTCTCAGTTGATGTATTCTCGTAGACCTGGACAATCTCATTCAGTCCGGTGTAATACTGCACCTTTTTAATCGTCCCATCTGGCCATGCGTACAGGTGAAAAACATTCCTGTCCTGCAATTCTCCCTTGCCGGTAACGATCAGATGATTAACTCCATCCCGGATATCCTCCATCGCATAATTCAGCCCACAGTCTTTGGACAATTCAATCTGATCAGAATAATCTACGATTGGAACTGCTCTGATCCGAACATATCCCGGGACACCCTTCTCCCGCTTATGCTGGATGTCCAATCTGTATCCAACTGATTTCAGCATCTTCGTAACGCCTTCCAACAACGTACAATATCGGTCGAACTGATAATTACTTACAGATACGCCTGTATCTTCACTGGATACCACGTATAATCCATCAAATTCCGGCTCTATTAATGATTTGAGTACAGTATTAAGTTCTCCCGAAACAGCCTTATAATCACTTCCGGATGGCGGTTCAATGATTTTATATGCCAATCTTCCGCGCCAGGTGTAACCTTTCAGTTCCACGTAGTCCAGCGTTGTACTGGTAAGAACCTCACCGATAATCCCGCCAAACTCCGTGTCTGGAATGTACACCAGATTCCCATAGACCATATCCTTAGTCCAATAACTTCGGGCAATTTTTATAGAGAATTTCATCTTGCTATTCACATCAAAGGTACAGTTTGCATCCTTCAGTGGATTGCTGCCAATTTCTTTTTGACGCGTTGCTAGTATTACCATGCTGCCTCCTTCCGCTTCAGGAAGATATACAGATCTATTCCAAAATCTCCGCTCCAATTCACTGAGATTAATCCAGGTGGTATCTGTTCGAAGACTGAATAATCATGTCCTCTGACATCAAACAGATTCGCAGTTGTGCCATTAGATAGATATTTCGTGATCGTCTCTTCCAGCGTATTCAAAATCAGATACTCATTTTTTTCCAAAGTAGTCAGAATCTCATAAGGGTATCCATTGATCAATACCTTCGGATTCACACACGGTCCGTAAACCACCATTTCAAAATCTGATGGAATGATATGATCAATTTCAAATGTACCTGTTCCGCGCTTTTCATCTGTAAAATCAAACGGGAAGTCCGCCGGAAAATCTAACCCGTTCTCAGCAACTGGTTCTGCCTGCGGGAAGAATCTTTTTTCCAGAATTGTGATCCAGGACAGTTCCGGGGCAAGAAATGTAAGAACGACTTCTGTGTACACATACCCTTTCCATCCTGTTTTCTTGGTCTTATAGATCTGGCATGGCAGAAATGTATCGTTCACATACAAACGTCCGTATTTGCCCGTCTCAGCGTCTACAGAGATGATCCTGTACAACGTTTCCATGTTCTGCACAAACTCTTCTCTTTTTCCAAAAACATCTATCGTCATTTCTTTCTCGTATCCGCTGTCGGTCTCCTCCCAGGTGGAGTCAAACCAATCAGCCTCAACAGTACGAAAAGGTGCCTTGGTCAACCAAAGCACCTCTCCTTTGCTATTTTCATAATATGCCTTTATCATAATGCCGGCACCGCTCCTTTCGGCAATGGTTCATCAATCCTTTTGGTTCCAAGGAAGATTGGACGCTTCGCCATTTTTTCTGCAGCTCTCATCTGGATCTTCTCCAAACGGTCATAATCAATCGATCCTTTATCATTAAATCCTGGCATGTTTTCAAACTTGCCTACCGATGGTGTATCAACACCGCCTGACATCGCAATATTTACGGATTTCTGTAATCCGGAGACTGCTTTCTGAACGCCTGCACTCATGGATCTGATTGGAATGTTCTTCTCGAATCCAATACCCATACCAAGAGCCATCATCTTACCAACCTGATCGCGGAATACTCGTGATGGTGAATGAATACCGAGGAAATTCTTGGCTGCATCTAACGCTTTTGATGCAGCACTTTTAGCAGCATCTACAATCGCTCCTGCCGCATTCGTTAATCCGCTTGCGATACCCTTGATAATATTCATTCCAACACTGCCCCAGTTTACGCTGGTAAACGCGTTCTTGATCTGACTGATAATAGCTGGAATTTTACTAATCAGCTGCGGAATTGCTTGCACAAGTCCGGTCGCCAGAATCGTGATGATCTTAATTCCAGCCTGTAAGATTTTCGGCAGATTGGAAATGATCGCCGTTGCCAGCCGTCCAATAATAGTCGGTGCCTGATTAATCAGCTGCGGCAATGCATTCACCAGACCTTGTGCCAGACCAACCAACAAGTCGATACCGGCATCCACGATCTGACCTACATTGGAAAGTAGCGAACCTACCAATGTAACAATCATCATTAATGCCGTCGGGATCAATGTAGGTAACTGTTGTGCAATTCCAGAAATCAATGTCGTTACGATTGAAATTCCACCACTAATGATAGCCGGCAGATTTGCTGTAATTGCTTGTAACAAATTGTTAAGCAGTGCAGCTCCCTGCGTAATCAAGTTCGGAAGTGCTGCTGTAATTCCATTGCAGAAATTCGTGATTACCTCTGGTCCTTTGGTCTGGACCATCGTGAGAATCTGTCCAATCTGATCACCGAACGCACCCTGCAGAAGTCCGAGCCCTGCTACTACAATACCGAGTCCTCCGGCAATGTTCATGCACTTCAGAAATGCCGGTGCAAATGTAGCTGCCTTAGACAGGATTGGCTTGAAAGCACTTCCAATAACGCTACCATATCCGGAAATTTGTGTTCCGATCTTGCCAAGTCCTTGCAGCACTGCAGATCCGATGTTCTTGAATGGCGCTATAAATTTCCCAATCGTTCCCGTTATAGGTGTGATTAATTTCGATAATTGGTTTTTAATACCAATCCCATAATATCCTACTCGGTACGATACTTTTCCTAATACACCACCTATCTTATCGCCAATGCCCTCGAAAGGAATCAATAGTGCATTCCCAAGAGTCTTAAACATACTTCCGGCATTACTAAATGATGAAGCAATGCCTTTTACTGTTCCTGGAAGTTTGCCTATTCCACTGACAACCCCACCAACAGCTTTTTCAAAACCTCCTGTCACCTTACTGAATCCGCTGATTCCTGTTCCAACTTTTTGAACAGCTCCGCCGAATGCAGTTAAAACCGGACCTGCCGCCACAAGCTGTGTTATAAGACCAATCTTTTGAGGTGCGGACAGTGCTTTGAACTTCTCCACAATCGGAGATATTGTAGTTGCTATGGTCGCTGCATGTCGGTTCATATTTTCAAATCCGGTTGTCGTCCCATCTAACCAGTCTATCAATTCCTGAACGGTCCTTACCGCCGTTCCGAATGTGGTTCCAAGTGTCTTCCCCAGGTCTGAAGCTATCGGTTCGATCTTACCTAGCTTCTCCGTCACCCAATTGATCAGATTGAGTAACTGCCCCGCTACAGTCTCAGCATCATCCGCTGTTCCAATCAGATTCTGACCGATACGTGCAATCGATGCCGTTACATTGGTAAATGCTCCGGATATAGTTTTTGATCCTAAAATCTTAGCAGATCCACCAATATGTTTTTCAACGGCATTCTCGAAAGTGGCTAGGTCTATTTCTCCAGAAGATGCCATATCAAATACCGCACTGGCTGTAACTCCTATCTCATCAGCTAACCATTGATAGATTGGTATTCCTTGCTCTGCAAGCTGTTGAAGCACTTCATTGTTTGCTTTACCTTGGCTTGTAACCTTGTTAAAGATAGCTCCCATGCTACCCATATCAGATCCAGCTACAGCCGCTGCATCCGCAACCAGTGACAAATACCTTGATAGTTCTTTGCCTGGCTGAATTCCAGCCGCTACCGCCGAAGCAGCCGTTGTTGCAGCTTCATCCAGATTATATGATGTACCGACAACCGAAGACAGTGCATCATTCATAATATTGGCAACCTGCGTTGTTGTATTGCCGAGAGCTTCCAGTTTTACCTTTGCCTGATCAATTGCCAGCATACGTTTAAATCCGCTACTGAACGTAATACCAGCTACCGCTGTTGCCGCTCCCAATGCAGGAATCGTTATTCCCTTTGTCAGGGACTTTCCTATGCTTCCTATACTTTTTCCAAGCGAAGCTATGGATTTCCCTAGATTATCAACCCCTTTGTTAAATCCCTTTTCATTAATTTTTGTATCAAAATTCAAATAGCCGTCTGCCACACTACCACCCTTTCTAGGCTAATAGCACGGCTCAACGGCTCACATGTGCTTAGATCTTGATCTTTACCTCTTTTCTACACTCCCGACAGTTCAGGTACACGCCGCTACACTGGGCGGTATCATCATAGATCAGTAATTTCTTACCGCAATAGGGGCATCGGAACCACTTTCGTTCTGTCGGGATGTCTATCTTCTTTATCATGCAAACATATCCCCTATCTCATAATCTGTCATTTTCCTGTTCTTTTTCAGTGAAATCGCGCGTTGAATCTTCTGGATTCGCTTGCGCTCATCCTTATCTTTAATATCTCGGAGATCCGTGTTCCGGTACATGATCCGTTGCTTGATCTCTGTCTTCTCCGGAAGTCCAATAAACAATGTCTGAAACTCCCACCAGTGCATGTATGGAACCGTCTGCAGGTTAATTCCATACACCTCCCGGAATGCGCTGTAAATGCAGTCTGCATCCTGCTCGAAGGAAAACAGCTGTTTCGGCACTGATTCAGAGCGTTCTGGTTCACCAGTACCTTTTTCTGTCCTCATTTCAAGAAATCCACCCAGCGTATAGACAGCACTCTCCAGATCGTCCGGAATTTCATCGGTGTACCACTGCATCATCAGCTGGCATTTGATCTGCCACGGCACTTCTTCATCTTCCACTAACTGAATGAAACGGATCCATTCTCTGAAATCCGTCTCAATCTGATAACTTTCCTCATTTACACGTACGAAATCAGGAAACTCTTCAAATAGAATATTCATAATACATTACCTATTACCGTTGTAATAAGCTGCATTGCCGCGATTCTTATTATGGTTTTTATTGCG
This sequence comes from bacterium, assembly GCA_963592205.1. Taxonomy (GTDB): domain Bacteria; phylum Bacillota; class Clostridia; order Lachnospirales; family Lachnospiraceae; genus Claveliimonas. The sequence goes on along the minus strand of CAVAVU010000141.1, from coordinate 4,658 downwards.
GCTCTTATCATATTTTCGTCTCTGCTGTCTGTTTCCATGCTGCTGGACGGTGTACTCTTCATATTTTCCACTTAGTGCATTAGCCGTATCATTTTCAAACTCGCGTAATGCATCAATAGCATCAAAACATTTACTAAGACTCGTTTTTCCTTGAAACATCTCCTCATGCGCCCCTTTTCCGATCACGCGATCAATGAAATTAAAATAGCACTGGCATTGCGCACGAATGATATCTGCTGTCTTTCCCACCTTCGGCACCTGTGCCACTTCTTCCTGTAATAAATCCTGCGCTTTAGCTAAATTTTCAAGAAAATCCACATCTGTAAAATCAATCTCTCTTTCGAGATCTCCATATTTAAAAAGGCTCATCGGCTCACTCTCCTATCTTCTTACTCCGTTGCAAATGTACATGTCTGCCACTTATCTGTCGTTGTAGCAGTACCTTTTACGATTTCTCCTGCCGCTTTCAGGCTACCCTTGTAGATCAGTGCATCCGTTCCATCACCTTCCGAATCAGGAATGACGCTCCAGTCACGCTTTCTTGCTGTACATACATTGGAGTCCTCTGCCGTAACGTCAAAAAGATCCACAACCACAACTGTTACCTGCGCATCCGATCCCAACACTTCATCATCTGTGATCGCTGCAAGCTTTGCATGCACCGCATCATTTGTATAGCGGTCAAACTCATAATCCATAGACGGAGCATAGCCAACTACGTCCGAGCGCTCTGATGCTTCATCCACGTACTGTCTGCTGTACTCTGTAGAGTTCTTGGAATCAGACATACTCGTGAATCCTGTCATTCTGGTAAATGTCTTACCATCACCAGCCACATCCATAAACGCCACTCGTTTATGTCTGCCTACTAATTTCTTTTTGCTATCTGCCATCTCTATACCTCCTATTTGTAAATCAATCTGCAGATCATCTGATACCGTCCCAGGTCTACATCCGGTGCAAACAAATAGCCGGACTGCAGCACTTCTACCTTTATGGCATCGTGCCCGTCCAGCTCTGGAAGAATATCATCTAAGTTGTTCTGTTCCGTCCACTCTTCAAACGACTGGTAAAAACCGCTGTTGGCAATGCCGGTTCTGGCATCACCATCGTAGGCTTCTTTACTGGTCAGAGCAAACTGGAACTGTTTCAGACAGGTCCCATCGGTATATCTTTTGTAGATGGGGTCTGCCCCGATCGGATCAATGGAATATTCCATTCCATCGCCGAGATAATCAATATTAATCTTTCGATCATCGATGTGCGGACAAGTGGCAATGTACTCCCGGATACTGTCGATGATCGGTCTTTTAACGTCCGGCAAGCTTCTCAGCCCCCTCTCTAAGCACGTCTTTCTTACTCGCTTTCATTGTCTCAAACCACCTTGCCCGTGATTTGTGTTCATAATACTGCCGGCGGGCATAAGGCGCCAGATATTCAATATATCCGGATCCGATCACCGTACCAAGCGTTGCCGATTTGATCATCATACCAGTACGTCTCGGAGTAAGCGGATTCATATACCTGAGACACTCCGAGTCCACAAACATCTGCGCCCTTGAAAACGACTCTGCTTTCTGGCTTGCAAATGCCGGATTCCACTCTAATCTAGCTGTCACGGTGCCTCCTCCGGTCTGCACCATAGTAACGCTTCCTCTGGGAGTCGTGATGCTAAATTGTTTTTTCTGTGCCATCTTACGCCCCTCCAATTCTCCAGTGAGGCAATCCACCAAAACGATTATCAGACCAGGACAATACCTTGCAATGCCGCTGGCTCATCTTCTGCAGATCTGCCGGTTTCTCAATATCTTTACTACAATCACCCAGGACAATGTGATCATCATTCTGGATTGTCCAATATCCAGCCGGATTTTCAAGCTCTGCGTACTCTTCTGGCGGAAGATACTGATCCGCATTCTCCACATCAGCAGGAATACGGATCTTGTACACTTCTGCGCTGTTGAGCCCGGAATCTCCGGCAGACACCTTATGATCCACATACACATGTACGCCCTGGATCACCGTTCGATTCCAGGTGTCAGAGGTAGTTTTGCTGCCGGCTCTCCGGTTATAGATTGTAATCGTTGCATTCGTCAGCATTATCATCCACCGCCAAACTCATGAGTCCAGTATTGATCAGATACGCCTCTGCAATTCCGTACAGCATTGAATCTAATGACTTACCTGTATCATAAGATACCGAATAGCCATCATTATTCTCCGATGTTTTCCCATCGCGCTGATCGTATTTAAACGCACATTCGCACATCTCGCACAGAGCAAACTTCGCCGGATCCGTCCACTCGCCCTGCATACGGTCAAACGTGTACCTGTTCAATCTGGCGCTCATTTTTAATTCCAATGTATTCCAGCGGTTCATGGGGATCATTGAACCGCCGAAAGTATCACAGTAGTATTCATACGTTACATTCATAGCATCCCCTTATGTTGCAGCAGCAGTGTGAACGTAGATCGCAACCTTCTTGTTGTCCTTAGCTTCTGCGATGCCTACTGTTCTGTATCCGAACTTCCAAGCATCTGCATCCTGGTTCTGCTCCGGAGTAATAATCTTTGAAACAACGTGTTTCTGATTCTGGATAATCGCATTTTTATCTACGATCAGGAAATCGATTGCTTTTCCTCCTGTTGTTGCATAACCGCCATCCCCACTAGCTGTCAGTGTAACTTTATCGAAAAATCGACCTGACGGAACTTCCAGAATTCCAGCCCAGCCTTCCATTACTTTCTTTGAAGCTGTGGTATCCAAATCCTCAATCATTCCCTTAAGGGCTGTTGAGATATACAGATAACAAGTCTCTGGTCTTGCCTCTGCATTCTTAATTGCTGTCTTTCCTGCACGAATCGCTGCGATACCGGCCTTTCCATCGGCGATCGCCGCAGCTACTACATTGGCAGAAGGTGCGTAACCCGCATATTTTGCAAGTCTCCATGTATCCAATTCCGGGACTACCTGCGTCCGCAGAAACTCCCCAGACAGACGGCTAAATGCAATGCCCGCAGTTTCAATATTGTCCATTGCATCCACGGTAAACATACGACCACGGTCATAATCACATTTCTTGGTTTCGTATTCGAGTGTTACATCACCCGCTACATAACCCGTCTGCTTATTGTAATTAGCCAATCCACTCATTGTCATCTTCGGAATCAGAATCTCATTTGCATTCGCACCTTCACGTACGAGTTCGTTTGGTCCATCCAGCACAGCTGTAATAGATGCCAGCTTATATGCTTCATCAAGCAGCGTTGAATACGCTTTTCTCAATGCAATTGTATTTGCCATTTTTCTACCTCTTTCCTATTTCTTTTCCGGCAGTCCCATAGCAGCGCGAAGTGCTGACATATCATCTCCACCGATATCAGCTCCGCCATCACCGCCAGTGCCGCCTACTGCTTTGTTAATTGGTTCATTTGCTCCGAACAGATATCCATCTGACTTCTTCACACCTTCCAAAGCTTTCTTGATATCCTCGGACTGATTCTTGGATTCTTTCAGAGTATCAATATCCAGCATTGCGATAACAGCCTTTTCATTTCTTCCACCTGCAGTCTTAACCGCCTCCTTGATGGAATCCATGAACATGCGGTCTGCTTCTTTTGCTGCATACTCATCATCTTTCGCTTTCAGGTCTCCCTGAAGCTTTGTGATCTGTCCCTGCAAATCTTTAACGTCCACGCCTTCGAACTCTTTCAGCTTGGCGTTTACATCATCCAGGGAACTTTTATAGTTGTCTCTCTGGGAAACGGCATTGTCATACTCGCTCTTGGTACGATAATTCTCTTTCCAAGCCTTATCAAACGCTGCCTTCTTATCTGCTGGAACCTCCAGTTCATACTCTTTCAAAATCTCATGAATATTTTTCATAGTTGCATTCCTCCTGAAATATTTTATTGACCGCTCTTTCAGCGGTATGGGATATAGCCGGTTAGACCTCCGGCCGGGTAGCCGCCCAGTTTAGTGCCTTATGGCAGGGCATAAAAATAAGACGCATGACCCCGCGCCTCAATGGGAGATAAACGGACCACCGCCTTTCTACTCTAATGTTTTTATTATCTCCATTTCCTTTTCAGATATGGTCCATTTCTCTGCCGCTGTTTTCTCTGCCGCTGTTTTCTCTGCCGCTGCTTTCTCTGCCGCTGCTTTCTCTGCCGCTGCTTTCTCTGACAGCAACAATCCTCCTCCGAATATCACTTTTTTCTTTTCTCTCTGCGATTCTAACAATCTGATCTGCCTGCAACTGGACTGCTTCACCTCAAACAAAATTCCATGTTTCGCATAATTTTGCATCATTGCCGCAGTAACAATGTAATCAGGATACGCATATTTAGGCATCTGTTTGACTTTTTCTTTTTTCAGCTGCTTCGTCATATCATTAACTGCCGCTGTTAAATCCGGTGCAGTTCTGGCTGCAATCTCCGGTTCAAAGCTTGTGATAAATGAGGTTTTGACCACTGCCCCATTCTCGTAAATGATGTTGCAGTCGCAGATGATATGACTTGTTCTGGTGAATGTGTTCTTCCCGGAAAGACAAGTCAAAGACGGTGCAAATAAAAAGAACGGGATGCCCCGCTCTAAATAGTATTCACATATCTCCGACAAAATCGAAAAAGGCGGATTGTCTATGACTGTATACTCC
>CAVAVU010000140.1:0-16408 GCA_963592205.1 bacterium | reverse complement strand
GTATACTCCTCTGGATAATCCGTCTTTTTATAATCCGCTCCCGGCCAAAACGGGCGCAGAATCTTGTCTGGATCAATATTGAATTTATTACAAGCCCATTGCTTAATGACCTCATATATTTCTGGCGGCGTATAACAATCATCCGTTGTCTTCTTTGGCTTGAACTTTTCCGCAAAATCTTCGTAAGTTTCCCCTTTCATTTTCCCTCCTCAAATATAGAGCGCAGCATAAATTACTATTGCCAGCACTCCTATAACTGTAAATATTACCCTAATCCCGAAATACAGTTCTAACACGAACATCGCCTCCTAAAAATGCGTACAAAAATACCACCGGTCATTTACGACTGGTGGTAACTACACAACTGCTTCTAACGCTTTGTTGTATTCAATTTCCAACTCACGTTTAAATTTTTCAATCTCTTCTGGCTTCATTCCTGGTTCTCCGGATGCGCAGATATCAGGCATTTCTTCATTCAATATTCTTGTCGCCCTTGGCTGTTCCTTATACATTTCGTCATAATTGATAACCAGCATGTCTTCCAGCTCACAAGAAAAATCATAGATATCCTCTGGAGTATTTTCCAAAAAATCTTTAATATAATTCATTGTTTTCTCAAACACTTTTCCATACCTCCTTTGGATTTTTTCTTCTTACAACAGATACGATATCTCCAGTTTCTTTATTCCTGACAACTAATAACTGTAATTCTTGAATGAAATAGATTTGTTTATCCTCTCCCTCTGTATAATTAGGCGTACCTTTAATAATTTTTATTAGCATTTCTTCTGATACTTCCGGCAATCCAGGCTTATTTAACCGGGGGAGTCGACTCAGCGCATGCGTAGACATTGCAATATCCTCTTTTGCAAATCTATCATATGCCTGTTTGGACGTACTCTTAAATTCTTCAGACCAATCTTTCTTGTTAATCTCAAGATATGTAGAAAATCTATTCTGAAGCTTTTTCCACTGTTCACTATCATTATATTTCATCTGACCGAAATTAACAAGCGAACCAACAGAATTTCCCAGAACTTCTTTATACCGCTTATACTGAGCTACATCTTTCGAAGCATTCTTAATCATTTCTGGCGGGAATAACGCATTCTGTCGTTTGCTATTTGTTGCCACTCGACCTTTCATATCCAGATAGATACGCTCCCGTTCTTCTGTGAGTCCCATCTTCCGACAGAATCTGGAATACTCATTTAGCTGTCCCTGATATTTTGCCTTCTGCAGGATGATCTCATCCCGATCAGCCTTGCCTGCCTGCAGCAATCGCACCTTCTCGCGCTGAGCACGCATAGCCACTTCCATCTGGCGCTGTTTCTGCTTAGCTTCATACAGGGTATACTGCTTGCCGCCAAACTCTTTCGGCTCATTTTCTTTCCGGTTCTGCTCTTCCAGCCATTCGTCAGACCAGTTGCGCTCTGATATTCCTGGAAAGAATGGGTAATATTCATGATAACAATTTGCCCCCAGCAGACCAGTTACAGTGCCTAGGCCACACACATCATGCAGTTCTCGTTTGCTCCAGACCTGACCTTGCCATGCGGCGTGGGTCGGTCTCGCTCCGGCATGCCAGGCAATTTCAAAATGCTCCGTTCCAAGCTTCTCAGCGTTGTACTCAGATATCTTCCCAGTAATCTGACCAACTCCTGTCATGACTGCCCTTCTGGCTGCCACATCTACCCGATCAGCTCTCCCAGAAGCGTAATCAATCTTCCGAAGTCCGCTGTTCGTGAGCTGCGTAACGGTCCGTCTCAGGACGCTGTTGTAATCAAATGCCCCGGATACAATATCCATACAAGCACTGTCCAGATAATCGGTATAGACCTGCGACAATGGAGTGAGTACCTTCTTGCCACCATAATCCAAGTAGAATCCCATCGACCTGGTGATATTCTCCATGTCCGACAGGCTCTGATCTATGATGGCGTCCGTGATCTGCTGCAGTTGCTTATTCTGCTCAAACGGTATGTACTTGGCATTGATCTGCTCATATACCTCCTTATTCCGGACGTATTCCCAATTGATCACCTTATCGTACAGTTCAAACATCTCCGGATACGATGCATTCAGCGCATCCTTAATGCTCTTTTCAATATCCTCAGACGAATATCCGAGAATCCGCAACCTGTTTATCTGCCAGTCAGCCGTGCTGGTGATCTCGCCAGCCTTTTGAATCCTCCTGACAATGTCCTGCATGATCCGTTCTTCCAGATCCTGATATCTGCTGGCGATCTTGCTAGCAATCTTGTTCTTGTAATCATCCCGCATACTACTCCATCACCTGATTCTGCTCTGGAATCTTGGATTTTGCCGTCTCCTCATCCTCGTTGTACCACTTCATTCGGTACTCTAGCAGGCTCATAACACCCATGCTGACATCCTGTCTGTCCTGCTGTCTTTCTGATTCTTCATCCGCCAAAATGGAGTCATTGAAGTCGCAGGTGAATTCTACTCCAGACATATAAGAGCCATTGTAGAACGCCAACGCATTCACGAACCCATTCAGGCACTCTTCCAGTTTGTCCTGAATTGCTGTAACTCGGTTGTATTTTCTCGTCTTGGAGGCAAGCACCTCTGTAGCTGTCTTGTCCACCTGCTGCGCATCTGACAGATCTCCATAGGCAAGACCGACATTGAACTCGATTTCCCGTTTGTATTCCTCCAATCCTCTGCGGAACGCTTCATCCCGCATTGCCGGTGAATACTCCTTGTACAGTTCCTTGTCTTTACCATCTTCAAGATTAAGACCTTTATACAAACGCTTTTTCAGGCTTGGCAGGTATGACCTCCCGCCTTTACTCTTCAACGCTCTCTCATCTACATGAATCGCGCGTTCTCCAGAATCATATTCCCAATCCAGACGCGCGCCCTGTATATCCGCTTTTCTGATCAGAGCCTCTGCCGACTCAAACACAGAAACACCACAGAAAGAACCGTCCACCTTATTATCAACTGGATTTTTGTAATATCCGAAGTCCATTTCAGTCATGCCCTGATAGACGATCGGACCTGGTAGAATATTCGACCATTCTGGTACTTCATCCAGACTGCAGTTCTGACCAATATCGTTCTGACTCTCTGAATGATAGCATTTGTTTTCAATGGTCAGATTGCCATTCGTGAAATAGTGCCTTTCCAGCCTTGTGTAATAGCTATTCTCACCAACACATTTCACAACCAGAAATGCAATGTCATTCGGAGCGCCAGAATCATCAAAGCTAATCGGAATAAATTTATCAGCAGCAACATACTCTGCTTTGTCCGCCCCCAGCGGTCTAAGGACCATTGCTCCAAGTGCGAGACCTGTCTGCAACTTTTCGTTTATATCAGACAGACTCTTCTGTAGAACCTTATCCATGCTGTCATTATTCAGGATCTTGGCTTCCATTTCCACCAGAACGGAATCCGCAAACTCACGGCAGATACCTTCTTCCAACTTCAAGGATTCCACTGTATCGTCGCACCAGTCCGCCTTACCGACCAGCATATTTTTCCACTTGTTGATGGCATCGATCATGGCCTGTGACAGTGCCACGTCTTTGCCAACTATACTCTTTAATGTCGTGTAATTAAACATATTCACTATCCTTCCCCATAGTCTCTTTAATCCATCAAACATCTCACACCTCTTCTATCAGATCGCGCATGTCCCGCTCGATCGTATATTCAAAAGCATCCAGGCTGTCAATATCGGTGCTGCCATCGTCCAGACGTTCATCTTTGTCTTTCACGTCTTTATTCCAAACCGCATCAGAAAATGCCGTCTGCAGAGACTGGCAATCCTCTGTAATCCAGAATCTGCCGGCACCCATAAGACGGACTGTGCAGCGTATCCGGTCAATAATAGACGTTTTCTTTGCCTTTCTCACGATCATCCACGGAAATCTCTTCTCTACTGCATTCCGGATGGAATTGCCGAGAACCGTCTCGGCGTTATCATAGTACACGGATTCCACATTGCAGTATTCTACGTAATCCCCATGCTTGACACTCACACCGTACTGATCAATAACTTCCTGAACAAACTCGCAGAACAACTGATCCAGCATGTTGCTGTCGATATCCTCATCCGTATCCTTTGCCATGATCCGTTTAGACATCAGACCAATCACATCCCGGTAATCGTCCGTATATCCTCTTGCCACAAAAGAATGACCGGACTGATTTCCTCCGAAGTCTAGTCCGATCTCTATCGATACAATATCATTTTTCTTAAACTGTTTATGCTGCGGCTTTTCCTCCAGCGTCTCTACAACTTCACACTTGAACTTCTCCGGATTATCTGCAAACCGCTTATAGATTGATCCTTCCGCTCTCTTCCAGAGTCCCAAAATCAGACGATCGTAATAAATCGTACCTTCATACTCCTTACAGAGCTGCTTCACAAACTCTGCTGGCAGAAACGGATTATCGAATATCGTGTACCTCTGCAGGTAGATATCCAGCTCATCGTTGTCCAGAAACTCCTTCAGCCAATGTGTCGGATGCTCTGGGTTGCACGATCCATCAAAGCGCGAATACGGCTTATCCAGTCGTGATTTCAGCATCTGGAACACCTCTTTGTTCCACTTAGCAATCTCATCACCATAACAATACTTGATGCTGGCACCCTGAATCTTAGCCACCTGGCTGACCTTTTCAGCGCCCAGGCAATACACTTCCTCGCCACAGATCCGTGCGATATTCTGGCTATTGATCTGTCCGATCAGCTTATCCGTATAGATCTCGCGCATCGGCTGCAGCACATTTCGTTCGATAGAGCTCTTGGATACTCCCAGGATAATATTAAGTCCAGGCTTACCAGCTCTCTCCCTGATTCGGAACGGAATCACAAAGGCTGTATCCACAAAAGACTTTCCAGAACGTACCGCTCCGGATTTGATATTCCATCTATGAGTTGCGTTCACAATATACTCATTCTGTTTCTTGCTTAATTGCATTGTCCCGCACCTCTTTCAAAATCTGATCCAGACGCTCAAGAGCTTCATCGGTCTCATTTTCACCTGTGATAGCTTCTTTTCTGGCTTTGATCAGTTCTGTCTCTGCCTTCTTGTTCTCCAGATCTTCCTCAGCTCTGTTGCTCTGTCCAGAATACTGAGCAACGAACTTTGCAGCCTGCGTATCTCCTGTCAGTGCCTGCTTGATCTGCGCCATTAATAAAGCCGATTCCAGAGTGCACTCTACTCCAAGCGACTCTAAAACCGGCGACCATTCTTCGCTATCTATTTCAGCAGTAAGCAGCATGTTCAGCGTCTTCTGGAAGCTTGCCTTCCGACGTCTCGCTTCACCACTTCTTTTTCCACCACGAGACTGTATCTCCCGTAGTTCTTCCGTACTTCGCTTATCAAAACCTTTATCTTTTATGTTGTCATAGCCTGCCACTTCACCACCTTCAATTCTGGTCTATTTTGTCGCATTAGAAAAGACACCCCGGAGGGTGCCCTATCTGTAATTATCTAATATATTATTTATGCTGTACTTTTGTTAAAAGTGCTTCCTGAAGTAACTGTGAAAAATTGATTTTCTGTTTTTCTGCAAATGCATTCAGCCATGCAGGAATTGTAACATTTTTTCTGACAGCTTTTTCTCCGTACTTTTCAGCATAAGCATCCATATCAAGTAAAATCATATTTACTTGACCATTTTCTCTAGCTTTTACATCCGTGTATTTAGATGCTGCTGGAACTGGATTTCCTTCCTCTAATTCATCAAGTACCCAGCCACTAGCAGCATCTGTTGCCATTTCAAATGCTTCTTCAAGGTCTTTTCCTTCCGTAACACATCCTGGCAAATCCGGTACTTCTACAGTATAACCGCCACTGCCATCCGAAAACGGATAAAAAACCGCTGGATAAATAAGTTTCATGACTTTCCCTCCCTAAATAAACCTTATATACTTGTTATTATATTATTATAGGCTCAGCTGGAATTATTCAATTCCAGCCTGCCTCATAATCGATTTTACTGTGTCGATATTAATATCTCCACCATGTTCTGGCACTGTAACCTTGCCAGGCTTTTCAGGATGTTTGTATTGATGGTGTGAACCCTTTTGTTTCACTTGATACCATCCATCCTTCAGCAGAATCTTTTCTACTTCTCGGAACCTCATTCGGTCATCTCCTTCCTTGTGATTATATTATAATACACATTATACGCATTGTCAATACTTTTATGCGCACAATGCGTATTTGTCAAGCATATAATTTCACGCAAAACAAAAAGACGACCATCCGGTCGCCCTCTTGCCATCTAAGGAAGTCAATTCATCATGCCATCGAAGAGTTTTCTTCTTTGTCTAGTATAATAATACCACACCTAAATGTTTAATGTGTTTAATCTTTTGTCGCTTTTGAAATTAATTGAGATATTCTGCCTTTGCTATACCCCACTATGTCTCCAACTTCCTGCTGGCTCATTCCTTCCAGATACACCAGCTCCAGGATCTGTCTGCTGAGTCCTTCCGGCATCTTCATGATGATCCGCTCCGCTTCTGCCATGTCTGCCAGCAACGCCTTGTGCCGTTTCTCTTTCTTCCGGATCCGATCCTTGATCTCAGAAGCCTTCTTTGGTTCCTGCATCTGCACTGTTACATGCTGCTCAATGTATGGAAAATCATCAGATGACTTGCTCACCTTACCAGATACCTCCGGCACATCCTCCAGTTGTGCATACAGCCTTTCCAACGTCCGCTCCAGACTCAACAGCTCTCTCCTATTCGCTCGGTACCTTTTCAGACATTCCTTGTCCATCCGCATCACCCCCCTTGCCGTATTTCCGTCTGATATACTCTGACACACTCACACTCTGATATGCCGGTTTCCGGAAGTCTGCCAGAGCCTTCTCGTCTATCTTACTTTCCAGGCAATCATAATATCTCTTCTGGTCTGCTTTCTGTTCTTTCCTGTCTCTCTTCTTCCGCATCTACCACCACTCGCTTTCTTCCGTCTTCCTGTCAGCATGAATGAATATCACCGGTCGCGTTCCGTCAGAACCATCATTGATGATTTCCAATGTTCCGACATAATTAAAATCTTCTGCCGTGTCCAGATATACCGTCAGGCTGACCTCTCCTCCCAACGCTTCATCTACTCTCTGTGATACCGCCTCTTTGAACTCCGCTGTGTCTGTGATGTCCTTCTTCTCAACCACGATCGGTGTCGGCTCTGCCGACTCCTGCTTCTCAGCACATCCAGTTAATGCCAAGGATGTCAGCAGAATGGTTAATACTCTATTGATTCTATTCATCTACTCTTCCTCTCACTTATCACACTTCTCCACATCACAGCCTCTTTCATGGTCTGTGATCACATAATAGTTACATCCCGGTCTTATTGCCGGTCCATCTTTCTTCGGTCTGCCCGGGCGCTTCTTGCCACGATACTTGCAGGTCATACACAGATGTCTGTCTGAATTATCTCCCGGATCTACCTCTTTTTTCTTCCAGTTCCGGCTCTATCTCTTTTTTTTCGGGGGGGGGGCAGTCCTCCGGATCTTCCTGCGTGTCATGCACTGCCTGGATGATCTCTTCTGGTGCTGGCCGAGTAAGATCATCTGGCATATCCACCAGGTAGTGATTCCCTTCCTGCTCCAAAAAATCAGATAACCGCATAGCATTTACACCGCCATCTCTACCAGTCCACATGATATTTACTGGTCTGCCTAACATATATGCTTCTAATGCTTCTTTTAAAGGTTTTTCTATGTACATCAATCATTCCTCCACTCTTGGTTTATAATGCCTTTCTCCGTTTAAATATTCTTCTCTTTTCCTCTGTGCCCCTAACAGATTCCGCATCTTATTGATCGTTGCTTTATGGTTCTGGCTGTCAAAGAAATCAATCAGAAGTTCCAATCTCTGAACCTCGTCTTTCTGTTGCCTGCGTTTCTTTCTACTCCTCTGGAATTTCGTAGCTACTCTATTCCTGGCCGCCTTGTCTTCCGCAAATTCCAATTCATGAAGCAGATCCTGCAGACGTTTATCCTCTTTTCCAACAGCCTCTCGTGCTGATTGATATTCAGCCTTGATCTGATCAACGTAATCCAGGAAACCTTGTAGCACTTCGGATGGCTGCTGTTCCGTCATGATTCGTCCTCCCGGTACTCTATAACATATTCTTTCTTCCCTTTCGCATTGCCAGGAATCACCTGATATCCAATTTTGACGGAATATCCTGCCTTGATCAGCAACCTGGCTATCTGCAGCCGATCCTCTTCATTCAGACCGGCTGTACCACCTCTAATACTTCTTATCACTGCCATACATCTGTCTCCTTATACAATTCCTATGAAACCACATCTTCGTATTACGCTTAGTCTTCACATACTCCTGTTCGTCTTCTGGATAAATAACTTCTCCGCAGACATGACAGATGTGTGTTTCTACTTTCTTCTCTTTCTCTTTTTTCTGCCATCAGTCCGTCCTCTCCAAATACTCATCATGTAATTTATTCACGATTGGCGAAAACCAAAATAATAGATTTTTTATATCTGATTTTGCACCGTATTGTCTGCATAGTTCAAGCGATCGTTTATTATATGCATCCATATCATGATCAGCCAGATACTCTTTGTAGTTCTTCCAGCAGGCGTTATATATCTTTGTTACACGCTCTTCCATAATCTTTGTTACCTCTCGTTACCGTTTTTCAATGTATGTTACCAAAAACGGGAAACGTCTCTAACCCTTGTATTTACTGCGTTTACAGCACTTTTTTCAATTTTGTTACCGTGTTACCACAACATTTCCTATATAGGAAAACTATATCTGTACGATATATACACACTTTTTATTTCTCTATAGGCGTGAATTTGTGTTGGTAACATTGGTAACGGGTAACACTATTTGAATGGCAACTCTTCTTGCTCATACTCTTCCAACTTCCTAAATCCATCCTGATCAATGTTTTCATTCAGCTTTAGAATCACACATCTCTTCGGATCTCCATTCACTCTCGTTACTTTTGTCAACCGGCCACCTTGTGTTACAATCAGATTCTTACGATCCGCCCACGATAGAAATGCTTTGTCGGAAAATCCACCATTCTTGCATAACTCCTTGAATGCCTGATTGTAAATAATCGCATATCCATCCTCTAAAGCTCCCCACTGCTCAGCATTAGTACTTATATCAAATCTCTGGCCGTTCATAGCAATCTTGTCCTGCAGATAGTGGTAGCAGCGTTCGTTATCGCTCAGATCATTCTTGTTGATCAGAACGCTTTTCGCTTCTTCCAGCGTGATATACTGCCCGTCTTTAAACAGGTAGTCTGTTGCGATCTTATCTGCAGTCAGCAGTATGGCTAGAGACATGCTCTGCTTCTGCATAGCTTCATCATCATATAATTTTCCCTGAAAGTCTTTCTGAATCTGGCGTATCTCCTCTACTCCCAGAGACTTCAACGCTTCTATGTATCGTTTCCCGGCCAGACCATAATTCTTCTTTACAGTCTCTGCCGTCTCCTGCGGATCCTTAAAGACTCGTTCTCCGCACTCTACTTCTAGAATACGGTTGATGGCTCCGCCCTGCGATACATAAGAATTCAGCGGACGCTCCCCATTGGTCAGAATACAGTTCTTCCATCGGTTCTCCCTGTTAATGCCAAGATCTTTATTAGATCGGCTTTTTCCTTTTCCGGAACACAAATCATATACAATACCTTCAAAATTATCCCGGATCCGGCTGCTGGTCTTGCTGGTATCATCCAATACCATTGGTAGATGATTCAGCATATCTGCTTTTGCTTCCAGCGCTACTTCTGTAGTCTTAAAATCTCCTATGTATGCAGATTCATCTGGATTCGCCCAGATTGATGTAGCGACCATAAGAGATACCGTTTTACCGCCTTCGGTTTCTCCCCAGAGATCTACGATAAAAGGGAGTCCTCCTAGGAGACTGACCAAAACACTTGCAAATGATGCTGCCATCATAAATTTAATTTCTACCCGACCGGACTTGCGTAGTTTCAAAATATGCGACTGCCACAGCTTCCAGTTTCCATGCGCCGACACGCTGTCGTAAGCCTGCCGGAATCTCTGGTCTCCATCGAACACAATATCCGTATCATAGGGAATAAACTGCTCGCCGATCCATCCAAGCTTGCTGGTGGAATACTGTACCTTGATATGGCTGTCGTTCATATTCTCCACATCAGACAGATACCGAACCAGAAGCTTTGCATTCTCCGAAGTTACCGATATGCCTCTTCCGGAAAGAGCGACAATCTTACTGGCAGATGTCACCATTGTTTTTGGTACGATAATCTCATTCCAGATCCGATTGCGCTTATATGCAATCTTAATCTGCTCCTCGCCTGTTTCCATGTTCTTCATTCGTTCTACTGGAAGAATTGGATGATAACAGGCTACAGAATCAATCTGACTGTCATTCTGCGCATAGATCCCATCTTCTCCGGCCAGCCATGCACCGCAGAACATATTGTCATAAGGTCCATCAAAATTAGTCCATCTCTCCAGCATCGTGATTGGCTTCTCACGCTCTTTCCGCTTATTCTCCCGATCAACTTTCTTGTATGCTTTTAGCAGTTCCTCAAACTTTCCTTTGACCCCCAGCTCCGCCGCACGGTCCGTAAGTGACAGAATCATGCGCGCCTTAGTTATCTCATCTTCCTGGTCGAATATTTCTACAAAAATGTCTTCACCCAGGATGCTGTTTTTATCCAGTTTTATCAACGGCTCCACATTCCATCACCTCACTTTTCCAAATATCCGCCCACATACAGTTGATACTGCAGGGCGTTATAACAATCACACCAGACCTCCGACAACGGCTCAGATCGTTCCATATAGCTTCTGTAAATCGTAATTAGATCATTGTTTAGCCTGCGTTTGCTCTGCTCTCTTTGTGCTTCTTTCCGCTTCATTTCCTGCGATTTCTTCGCCCGGTAAATGGCAAGTTTAGATGCATAGGACGATTTCTTTTCATAGGTTCCGCCAAGCATCAGGAACGCATCTTTGAATCCAATACCATAGAACTCTTCTATGAAGCTGAATATATCTCCGTTAGCTCCGCAGCCGAAACAGTTGTAATCTTTGTCGTAAATTTTCATCGATGCTTCTCGGTCGCCTTTATGGAATGGACACTGAATGAACCCAGCCCTATTAGGCTGCGGCAGGCCGCATCTGGTCAGAATATCTCTCATACTATATTCCTGCCGGATCTCATCACTGGTCACTGGAGGTCACCCCCCCCGATAAAATCCGGATGATCTCTTCACCGGTGTCTTTTTTGTCACAAAACAGAAACTTGCATCCATACTTCCGCTCTTGCGTACAGAGTACTTTATATAGCGTCTCGCCAGTCATTGCCTTGGTTTCAACATCTTCCCATTTCCCAGTCTCTGGATTTTTCCTGCGTTTCCAGCGTCTGGGATTCTCCCACCAAATCACATCCTCCAGGCGCTTAATATCTTTCCCGTGCTCCACCAGAAACACCATCTGGATATCATTCTCATTCGCCCGGATCAGTTCTCTCCGAAATCGGTCGTGATCCTGACACACATTGCTGCATAATTCTGACAGGTTTTGTTTTCTATCAATGATCAGCCGGGGATTATCGTAATTCATGTAATCCCCGACCATAAGCTTAGACACCGGATGTTTAATCCCATGCTGATCGAACGTCTCCACAATCTTGGTGATTGCCCTGGCTTTCTCCCGGCTGTCTATCTGTATTACCATTCGATCACCACCTAGTTAAACGGCAGCTCTTCATCGATGTCATCCGGAACATTCTGGAATCCATCATCACCTACTGGTCCGAAGCCACTGTTATCCTGCGCTGGCTGCTGAGATCCTTTTGACTCAACAAACTCACAATTTTCCACAACAACATCTGTCGTATATACTTTCTGACCATCGTTGTTGGTGTATGAT
This sequence comes from bacterium, assembly GCA_963592205.1. GTDB lineage: Bacteria > Bacillota > Clostridia > Lachnospirales > Lachnospiraceae > Claveliimonas. The sequence continues at coordinate 4,498 of CAVAVU010000140.1, read as the reverse complement.
CCTGTCTGAATCCGTCCCTGGCATCCCATCCGCATACCTTTATGAAAGTACTTTTCAATAAATTCCGCAGTCTTGCCAAAAGCAACACAATTTGGAAAATCTGCTGTTGGTCCGTTTTCGCTTTTAAACCGTCGGTCTACCGCAAGCGCAAATCTCGCAATAGATGAACCGCCATCTGTATATCTGACTTCCGGATCTCTGGTCAGTCTTCCTACAAGCTGTACACTATTCATTCTGCTCCGCCTCCCTCTTAAGATCTGGCGTCTTCTGGAATTTACTCATAACTTTTTTGTACTCCAGGACTGTCATATCCTCAATCTTCTTCGCTTTCACATCGCGCATTGCCAGAATCTGCTTATCAGTCACACCGGTTCTCTTCTGCTCATTCTGAATTGTAGCAAGCATCGGCTGGCTGATCTTCACATCTTCTGCTTCATCATTGACCGGCTCTGTCGTTGTCGGCCGCTCTTTTGGCTTCTCCTGTTTCTTTTCCGGCTGCTTCTTTGGGGCTCCGACCTCCCCTTCCAGACTCTCCCCATCCGGATCAGATATTTCCTCTGTTGGAATGCAAAATACCTGAAAACATAAATACTTGTAAGCAATAGCCATTGCCTTATTAGTTGCTTTATCCCCCATATCCATGCCTTCTCCGTAAATGATAGAAGTGACACGCGATCCGTCTTCGGCGCAAATATCATATTTCACTTTACAAATAACCTTTAAAATGGATGTCCCATTCTTCGTTTTTCCGACTTCTTCACACTGACGATCTACAACCGTCGGAATAATCACGACCTTATTCTTCGCCAGCGCAGGGTGAAGCGCATTAAACACATCATCCACGCTACGATACTTAAACCCCTGCTGCTTATTTACCTTGTCTTTGCCTACAGATCCACAATCCGCAATAACTCCGGCAATAGCAGCATAAATCTTTGGATTTTCTATTATCCTTTCCTCTTTCATCTAGCTCTCCTTGTCATAAACGACTCTCTTGGCAGACTCCACAATCAAAATGCTTGCAATCTGTTTCAGAGATAATGCCGATTCGTTATAAATATCCACCAGCACGTTATATGCCTCCGGACTCAGCTTTACTACGGTCTGCTGATCAACCGGCTGTTTGCTTCTGGCCGGAATATGTATCTTTCCATCTCCCTGCATTAAACTGTCCTCCGTTCAAAATAAATGCCAATGCTGTTAAATGCCATTTCTACCTCTTCCAGCTCTGCCGGAGTGGCTACTACTCTGTAAAACGCAGTCACTGTGGACGGCTGCTCAAACGGCAGTTCATCATCCGCAATCACAGGAGTCTGTTCTACTGCCTGCTGCGCCTTTTCCCGTTCTTCTTTGCGGATCCGCTCTTCCCTGCGAATCGCTTCTCGTTCTGCAGCTCTAGCTCGTTCGATCTCAGCCTGTCTTCTATGTTCTTCTTCCTGTTGCCGGCGTTCTTCCTCACGTCTCAATGCATCAGCCTTATTCTGCTCATAAGTCGTTATCATCCGAATGGCATCATTCAGATTCAGTGTCCTCTTATACAGAGTTAATGCATCTGATTCCTTGTCTGAGCGCATTGCCTTAATGCTGGAAACTGCAGTCTGGATTGCAGACATCTTCTCTGTCATATCCTTTTTGATCGATTTCATGGACACCGATGCGTTCTCCCACTTTGGATCATACAGCTTGTCCAGATCGATAAACTCTCTACAGTCTTCGTATTCTGAAACGGAATCTTCATACATCCGCTGGATCTCTTCTCTCTTTTCCTGCCGGCGCTTTTCTTCAAATGCCTGAACCTGTTCATTGATTGCATTGATCGGCTCATCGACCTTGGCAGACAATGACTTCATCCTCTTATCAAATGCATCGTAAGGCTCCATCCATTTCTTTTTAACCGTCTTCCGACCGTCCTCAATATCTTTTTTCAATTTTCTAAGGCTTGCAATCTCTGCCTTGGCAATGTTCTTTGTATCCTCCGTAAATACAGCGCCTCTGTATTCAGCCAGCTTCTTATCCAGCTGTTCCTCCAAGGCATCAAAATTCATCTCTATAGTTCCTGGATTCTGCTTAATAGCTAATGACAGTTTGTTCATCTCCAACTTCCTCCTTATCTCCATCTTTCATCGTCGTGGAATAATCTCTCAAAATCTTCTGTTTCCACTGCTCAGAATCTACATCTCCAAGTCCTGTCCACTGCTCGCCAACTTCCAATACCAGGAGCAGATCTCCTACGATCGGACAGCCATGCGCCAACGTTCCATACATCACGCTGCCGAAGAGATTCAATGGCAGGTTCTTAAGCAGACCTTCCTCATCCACCAGCATAAGTACTGGTGCCTTGAAGTAATCCCATAGCTTCTGTGTTTTAACCGGCTCCACCAAGCCTCCGCCAATAGCATTCTGGAGATCCTTGATATTATTTACATCCACTTCGATGACAGAAATCTTGTCATCCGTAGTAATCTTAAGTGTTTTCGTCTTCATCCCTAAATTCCCTTTCCTTATATTCTTCTGCCAGACGTTTCCTGCGTTTCAGCATCCGATCCAGCCTGTCCAACTCTTCAACATCCTGCTGGACTAATCGTTCCTGATCAGCCCAGTCATAACGATCCATCATTGTTTTACCCCCGTTACTGAATCGAAATACTGATCAACCTTAACGCGATCAAATAATACCCGGCGTCCAATCCGGACCTCTGCGCCAATCTCTTTACCAAATGCCAGCGCACTGTTTCGACCGAGACAGATATATCTTCCTAATTCATCTGCATCCATCAGCCTGTTGCGCTCGTCTGACATTGCTCTTTTTCTGCAATTCATTTGACTTATTTCCTTTCTTTTCCTATAATGTAATTGACTTATTTCCTGAGTGCTTCTCGCCTTGCCGGGCTTATGAGAGCACTCTTTTTTATACCCGTTTGTAATATGGCTTCTGATCTTCTCTCAGCTCGGCATGTCCATCCGAATATAACATCACTTCCCATTGCGTACCATTATCAATATACGTAGCCCATGAAAGTTCATTGCCTACTGCTAAAGTTGTTAACGACATTCCATTTCGTTTAGCAATCTTCTCAATCTCTCGCAGGTGATCCGCAATCTCCAAGCCTGCTTTTGTCCACTTCGCTCTATCCATCTATCTCACCCCTTCCCCTCAGATGCGCTCCAGTTATCACCACCGTGCACCAGATTGCTTCTCTCACGAAATCAATCAACAACACTCCACCACGGTTGTTCATGGTAGCGATCGTGTAATACGCACCTGCCAGTCCGATCACGATCAGCGCCGTGCCGATCCGTCTTAATGTTTGTGCTTTCATGCTTGTCTCTCCCTTCTACCGCCTCAGGCGGTTTTTATCTTCAGTAAGCATCTGGCAATGAACTCCGAATAGTTCCGGATAATTTTCGCCGTCTGCTCTGGTGTCTGATCTTTGTAAGCTGAATCATCAAAATGGTATGTACCGTCTCTGATCGATATAGTTTCTACTACCATCTATCCACCTCCCTGATTATGTTTATGCGTTACTGTTTGTGTTAGTAAAGCTGGACGTACACTCTCCACAAGTGAAACTTCGTCTGCTAAATCTAAAGCCGGAACTACTTTAGCGAATCATAAACACACCAATCATTAATTGGTCAGGCTCAGGACTCTCACTGAGCCTTTTAAATTGTTCTGAATAAAATTTTTGTAATCTCAACCATTGCATTTAATTCTGCTGGTGTTGGATTATCCTTGTCTGCTGTACGGATTACAAAAACAGATAATCCCTCTACCATTTCATCGTACAATGACGCTTCTTTCTGTCCTTTCATTTCATCACGCTCCTCTCTCATAAAGTGAATTGGCATCAACTCCCAGTGCCGTACATATCCTAATCACATCGCATACTTTGATGATTTTTCTTCCAGCGAGCATGTCACTCAACATCTGCGCCGTATATCCAGCTTTTTCTGCAACGTACATTTGCTTCAATCCTTTTTCGCGTATAATTCGCTGGATGTTCTCAGCTACAGGAGCGTTGCATTCTGAAATCGTCACTACGCTTCACCTCCTACTCACTGCTTTAATTGAAAATATTTTCATATTATGATAAAATTCTTTCATAATAATCACGAAAGAAGGTCTATCTATGGCACAAGATTCCTTATCTAAATCCTATTTATCCACTCCTAAACTGGATGAATCTTTTCAATCTGCTGTATCTGAAGTTGCTAACGCCATAGAGCTTCTCTGTAAAGCACATAACGATGGCATTTCAGAAATAGTTAAACTTTCTGCTGATTATATTAATGAACTTGGAAATTTATATATATCTACATCTTTACAATCAGCTGTAACTGCGTATATTTCCGCTCTGGGCGCTTCTATAGTTCAATCAACTGCTTCTGCAAGCAATGCAGTCGTAAAAGAAGTAATGAAAAATTTAACATCTTCTTCTAATTTCATCCCAGACGAAGACTATATTACCTTAGACAAAAAAGTCATAAAGGAATATGA
>CAVAVU010000139.1:0-35327 GCA_963592205.1 bacterium | reverse complement strand
TTGACATTTGAATAGTCAAATTTTATAAAGAAACGACTTTTAAATGTTTACACAATGGGAAAAAGCGGATATAATAAGGAATGCTTACAGAAATGATAAAGGAGGCGATAGCATGGCACAGGTTAATAAGGAGACTACAATTGGTGAATTATTAATGACCAGTGGAGATAAGATTGAAGATGTTGCAAGAGCTCTTATGGAGATTGGAATGCATTGTATCGGATGCCCATCTTCTCAGGGAGAGTCTATTGAGGAAGCAGCTATGGTGCATGGCATCGACGCAGATCTTCTGACAGAGAAACTGAATGCTATTCTGAATGCATAGTATATAATAATATATATGTAGAGAAGCATAATTAAAACCGGAAGCCCATATGGACCTCCGGTTTTTAATTTACGTGAGCAACGAGCCAAAGTCCATGCTTGCATGAGACCTTGGCGACTGCCGCGATAACTTGAGAAACTCGCAAAGCGTGTTTCTCATAGTTTGCTTAAATTTGTGCAAGCTGTTGAACAGCGTCGGCTGCGAGAATAACATCGCAGTGTTCTTCCAGATATGCAAGGGTTGCTCCGGAGGAATTCTCCTGAGAACCATATTCGGACAGCATATTACAGATTTTGTTGAAATCTTTGGATGTATGATCAGACTGAGTAAGTGCCAGAATGAACATATCCGCATCTACATCTTTATATAAGGTATTAGAACCGTGGTACATCTTACCAAGGAGCTGAGATGCGTAAATCGCACTGTCCATTGTACCAAATGAGAACAGCCGCAGATCGGATGGCTTCTTATCGACTGTATCCTGTGAAGCCTGTGCCTGTTCAGGTACAGCAGTGATGCTTTCCTTTACTTTTCCAAGAAGATTCAGAAGATCCTCTGCGCCATCAAGTTTCGGAGAAATGCCATCTCGTTTGGAATCCCAATCGCCACCAGTCGGTGAGAATCTGGAAAATCTGGTATCCAGTTCTTCAGGATCTTCCACTTTAGTAATTATCAGCACAATCGAGTCGGCGGAAGCCGGAATCGCTTCAATCATCAGCGGAATATCTTCTGCCTCGAATCCGCACTCGTGAGCTGCCTGCTGCATCATATCATGGAAAAGTGATTTTGCTTTTTCTGAACCGTATGCCAGTTCACTCAGCTTAAGCTGTCTGTCAGCCAGATCTGCTCTTGTCAAAGTACAGCGTATCTGGTTGTCGTTAATCTTTTCAATTTTCATATTATCACTTCCTTTTAGACAGTATAGCATAGGAAATTATAAATGTTCAATAAAATAAATCTAAAAATAGTCTTGCGTAGACATAAGAAATCATTTATAATAGCCGTACAGAAAATAGTATTCCCAGCCAGGAGTACTTTCAACAAATCAGATTATAATCAGTATTCAAATTTTCAAAAACATCAGAGATTTTTCAACAACATATCCATGCCTAATAATATTATACGCAGTGTATCGTATTTTCTGTACCGGCAATATATCACAATGCACATCCGGTCATTTATTTATACGTAATCCTGCGCTGGGAGTCGATGCATTGAGGGAGGAACCCATGACATCAGAAACAAATGAATACCAGAAGCTTTTCAATGAACTGTATCAGTATGAGAAGCAGGGAGTCTATATGGAAATGGAAGGCAGTCCGGCAAGTCCGACACAGATCGTCCGCGCGCATATGCTACGGGAAAACACCGGATATATGCGAGATTATGTGCTCAATGAAGACGGTGATATTAAAGAATTGTATTTTCATCAGATTAATAACAAGGAAACGTAAATACCCTCTAACTAATTCATAAAATGTCGAAATATATAATGACGCTCCGCTTTTTTGTTGGTATAATGAAAAAAGATAACAGGAGGTAGATTATGGATCAGAGGAGAAGAAGACGACGACGGGGAAGGAGACAGACGCGCCGTAGACGTAAGCGTAATCTGTTACTTAAGATGATTGTTCTGATTATATTAATAGTAGGTACTATTGCAGCGCTTTTATTATGGAAGAAGTATGGACCATCGAAAGAGACTGCTGATTTGAATAAATATTATGGGATTGAAAATGATAATCAGCTTGCTATTGTTGTGAATAATCAGATCGTAGATCCGAAAGGAATGATTACGGACGGTAAGGCGTATGTGGAATATTCCATCGTGCGTGATTATATCAATGAGAGATTCTACTGGGATCCAAATGAGAATACGTTGCTGTACACATTGCCGAATGGAGTGGTGTCCGTTAGTGTGGGAAGTAAGGATTATTCTGTTGGAAAAGAGAAGAACAGTGCAGAGTATGTCATTGTAAAGGCTGAAGGAAGTACAGCTTATATTGCGCTTGATTTTGTTAAGCAGTATACGAATATGGACTTTGAAGTATACGATAAGCCAAGCCGTGTGATGGTGAATACCGAGACTGGAAGTGTTGATGTGGCTCAGGTGAAACGTGACACGCAGGTTCGGTATCAGGGTGGCGTGAAGAGTCCAATTCTTACAGAAGTTAAGAAGAATGACAAGGTTCGTGTTATCGAGGACGAAGGAGACTGGAAGAAGGTTCGTACAGAAGATGGATTTATTGGTTACATTGCTAAAAGCTCTTTAAAAGATGTTACGAGTGAGAAGATTTCCAGAGATTTTACAGAACCGGAATATACGAATATTTCCAAGGACTATACGATTAATATGGCCTGGAGTAATGTGACCAATACAGATGCTAACAGTGGTATTCTGCAGTTGATCGCACAGACAAAGGGACTGACTACATTATCACCGACATGGTTCCATGTGGCAGATACAGATGGTGATCTGGAGTCTATTGCAAGTACGGAGGTTGTGAATTACGCACATCAGGCTAATATAGAAGTGTGGGCAGCTATCCGTGATTTTGACGGTGGCATTAATTCTTATGATGAGTCATATGAATTGCTCAGTCATACATCAAGCAGAACGAATCTGATTAATCAGCTGATCTCTACCGCATTGTCGACAGGTATTGATGGTATTAATGTAGACTTTGAGAAGATCTCAGAGGATTGCGGTGAACATTATATTCAGTTTATCCGTGAATTATCTGTAAAGTGTCGTCAGAATGGACTGGTGCTTTCTGTGGATAATTATGTACCACAAGCATATAATCAGCAGTATCACAGAAAGGAGCAGGGTGTATTCGCGGACTATGTAGTCGTCATGGGATATGATGAGCACTACGGCGGATCACCGGAAGCCGGATCTGTGGCATCGTATGATTACGTGAAAAATGGCGTTGAACAGACAGTAAAAGAAGTTCCGTCAGAGAAGGTAATCAGTGGTATTCCGTTCTTTACAAGGGTCTGGAAAGAGACACCAAAGACGGATGCGGAACTGGCAGAAGCTAAGGGTACGGATAATGAAGACTATACCATGAATGTAGAAAGTACAGCTTATGGTATGTCAGAAGCGCAGACTGTATTAGAGCAGGCTGGTGTCACTGCTACATGGGATGATAAGACCAAGCAGAATTATGCAACCTGGGAAGCAGACGGAAGTACCTATGAGGTGTGGCTGGAAGATGCAGAGTCGCTGACGCCGAAGCTTCAGCTTATCAAGGATTACAATCTGGCCGGTTCGGCCGCATGGCGTCTGGGACAGGAGACATCTGATATCTGGGATGTAATTCTCAAGTATGTGAACTGATATCGGGATCCGATAAAGAAAGCCTGATATTAGCAGGTAAGTGGAAATGAATAGATATCCTCCGAGAGGCATATATTTAATTGATATAAGCCATCGGAGGATATTTTTTTGCGTCAGAAAATAGAATTAGCAATTACCGTGTTACTGTTAGCCGGATTGATATTTGCAAGTAGAAAAGTAAGCAGATATGCAACAAGTGATCATGTTAAGGAAGTTGCCGGAAACAAAGTGGTTGTGGATGCCGGACACGGAGGTTCTGATCCTGGCAAGATCGGAATTAACGGACTGGAAGAAAAAGAAGCGAATCTGGCGATCGCGCAATATGTGGAAGAATTATTGAAAAAGGAAAAGATCGAGGTTGTGATGACCAGAGAAAAGGACGAGATGCTGGCAGCTGATGATGAAGAAAAGACAAAGATTGGTGATATGAAAATACGGGTAGCGCAGATTAATAAGGAGAAGCCATTACTGGCAGTCAGTATTCATCAGAACAGTTATCCGCAGGAAGAGATTAAAGGGGCACAGGTATTTTATTATACGCATTCGGATGAAGGCAAAAAAGCAGCGGAGATTATGCAAGAAGCGTTGCTTGTGTTGGATGAGACGAATCACAGAAAGGCAAAGGCGAACGATACATATTATCTGCTGAAACGAACCGAAAGTCCTACAATTATTGTGGAGTGTGGGTTCCTGAGTAATACAGGAGAAGCGGAATTACTAAAGCAGGATGAATACCGTAAAAAGGTGGCAGAAGCGATTGTGACAGGAATAAAGGCTTATATGGAAAAATAAAAAAAAGCGTGTTATACTGAGGGTTAAGAAAGCGAGAGAAACCAATGAAGACAATAATTAAGAAAGTAAATAAAGAACATCCGGAGGCAGACAGTATCCGTCAGGCCGGAGAGATTTTGAAAAAAGGCGGACTTGTTGCATTTCCAACAGAGACGGTATATGGTCTGGGTGCTAATGCACTGGATGAGGAAGCTGCAATGAAGACGTATGCGGCGAAAGGAAGACCATCGGATAATCCGCTGATCGTCCACATTGCGGATATGAAGGATCTGCCGAAGGTTGTAACGGAGATTCCGGAAGCAGCGAAAAAAGTGGCTGAGAAGTATTGGCCGGGACCGCTTACGATGATCTTTCAGAAGAGTGATATAGTGCCACATGGAACAACCGGTGGACTGGATACAGTCGCAGTCCGCATGCCGGATCACCCGATCGCAAGAGATCTGATTCTCGCCGGTGGCGGCTATATTTCCGCACCTAGTGCTAATACTTCAGGAAGACCGAGTCCTACGACCGCACAGCATGTAGAAGAGGATCTGAATGGCAAGATTGATATGATCGTGGACGGCGGACCGGTAGATATCGGAGTAGAATCTTCGATTCTGGATGTGACGGTAGATCCACCGATGATCCTGAGACCGGGCGCAATTACCAAAGAAATGTTTGAAAGTGTAGTCGGAACGGTAGCAGTAGACCATACATTGATCAAGCCGGACAGTAAAGAAGTGCCAAAAGCTCCGGGCATGAAATATCGTCATTATGCGCCGAAAGCGCAACTTACGGTTGTGGAAGGTGATACGGAAGCGGTAGTAAAATATATCAATGAGCGGACGGCAGAACATGTAACGAATGGAATGCGGGTAGGTATTATCGCAACGTCTGAGACGTTGGATCAATATGCATCAGGAGATGTCAAGTGCATTGGAACAAGAGCAGATGAGCGTACGATAGCAGCAGGTCTGTTCAGCGTTCTGCGTGAATTTGACTCAGATGGAGTCAATGTAATCTACAGTGAAGCATTTCAGGAAGAAGGTATTGGAAGTGCGATTATGAACCGGCTGTTGAAGGCGGCAGGTCATCAGGTAATCCATGTATAGGGATAGTGCGTAGATAACATAGAGATAGCGGAGGTGTATGATGAGTACAAAAAGAGAAGATTATATCAGCTGGGACGAGTACTTTATGGGAGTTGCGAAGTTGTCAGCGGGTCGTTCCAAAGATCCTAACACACAGGTAGGATGCTGTATTGTCAGTCAGGATAATAAGATTCTGTCTATGGGATATAACGGATTTCCAACGGGATGCTCGGACGATATGTTTCCGTGGATCAGAGAAGGTGAGGATGATCTGAAGACAAAGTATTTCTATACGGTTCACAGTGAGCTGAATGCAATTCTGAATTACCGCGGTGGAAGTCTGGAGGGTGCAAAGTTATATGTGTCCCTGTTCCCTTGTAATGAATGCGCCAAAGCGATTATTCAGAGCGGAATTAAAGAGGTTATTTATGACTGCAATAAATACGATGGCAGCAGCAGAGTACAGGCATCTATGATGATGTTTGACGCAGCTGGTGTAAAATATCATCAATATCAACGGTCGGGAAGAAAAATTGAAATAGAATTATAAGATTATAATAAATGTTGAGAGAAAGAATGTATCTGCGGATGCATTCTTTTTTTATTGCAAGGAGCATATATCTGTAATAAAAAACAGAAACGGAGATGAACATATGTCTGAAAAACGACCGGGAATTATCGTTAACTTTTTTGTGCGTGCATTCATTGGGGTATGCACGATTTTCTTTGTAAATGAATTTCTTGCTTATCAAGGGATAAATGTCGCTGTCGGAATGAATCTTTTTAGCTTTTTGACAAGCGGAACCCTTGGATTTCCTGGGGTTGCACTGCTTTATGGGATTTCTTTTTATCATCTTTTGTGAAAAGTGTACAATGTTTACATATTCTTAAAAAAGTAGTAGACATTTCGAGAAAGTAAGAATATAATACATCTTACAAGTTACATAAACTTGTATCTGAGTTGTTGAATCTAGTTGAAAAATCTGATTATGTTTCGTGATCTGACCAGATCGGTCGGAAATCAAAACAGAAGTAACTGAAGACAAGGAAAAGTACAAAAGGTGGTGAAGTCTAAATAGAAATATTTTATGTAAATTAATTTGACGAAGGAGGATGATGGTGAGTGGTAAAAATTTAGTTATCTGTGATGCAGAAACGGAATATGCATCCCGGCTTGCCGGGTATCTGAGTGGGAAACGCGACCTGTCGTTACAGGTAAAGATATGTGAAAGCCCGGAGCAGGCGCTGGCAATAAAGCGAGATGCGAAAATCGATATTTTGTTAGCGGATGAAAATATGAAATTTACTGATGGAGTGTTAGATGGAATACCAGAGGTGATGTATCTTTCGGCACTTGAGACGAGCATGCCTCCGGATCAAAAGCCCAGGATCTTCCGCTACCAATCGGCAGATGCTATTTATACTTGCCTGGTGGACAGTCTGATTGCAACTGGAGTGGGAGATCTGTGGGCAGTAAGAAAAAAACAGCGGGGACAATTGATTGGATATTACAGTCCGGTGCGTAGATTAGGACAGACATCACGAGCAATTAAAAATGGCATACAACTGGCAAAAAAATCGAATGTCCTGTATCTGAACATGGAACCGTATGCCGGGATTGGAGGATATTTTGCTGAAGAAAAAGAAAGAAATCTGTCGATGCTTTTGTACTATGCAAAACAGGAGATTGGCAATCCCGGACTTTTGATAACAACACTGGTGCAGCAGATGGCAGGAATGGATTATATTCCTCCGGTGATGTACCCGGAAGATCTGAAAACAGTAACAGCAGAAGAGTGGCTATGGCTGATTGGTGAAATATTGGAACGCAGTATCTATGATGTATTGATTCTGGATATTGGTGATTGTGTCCAGGGGATTTTTGATATCTTACAAAATTGTGATCAGGTATATATGATGACTTCGGGTGACAGGCTGGCAGTTGCCAAGCTGTGTCAGTATGAGGAGACACTTTGTCGGCATGGGTACGGCAGTTTATGGGAAAGGATGATTCGCTGTGACATCAGAAGAAGCGCTAAAAACAAAAGTACTGGGGCGGCTGGATCTGTCTCGTGAAGTTGAGGATGAAGAATTACAGGAACTGATATTCCGCGTATTAGAAGAAGAGAGTGCGGTGGAATATATACCACTGGAAGAAAAAGCAAGGCTTGGAAAGGAATTATTTAACGCATTTCGGAAGTTGGATCTGCTACAGGAGTTGATTGAAGATGACGAAATTACAGAGGTGATGATCAATGGAGTGCAGAATATATTCGTAGAAAAGCATGGACGGCTATATCTGACGGACAGGCATTTCATATCCCGAGATAAGCTGGATGATGTGATCCAACAGATTGTGGCGGAGACGAACAGATTGGTCAATGAGGCATCGCCGATCGTGGATACCAGACTTTCCGATGGTTCACGTGTCAATGTGGTATTGTATCCGGTGGCATTGAATGGACCAGTGGTCACGATTCGTAAGTTTCCGAAGGAACAGATTACGATGGACAGGCTGGTGGAACTGGGCGCTCTGAGTGAAGAGATAGCAGGGGTGCTGAAGAAGCTGGTTGTGTCCGGATATAACATATTTATCAGTGGAGGAACCGGCTCTGGTAAGACGACACTTTTGAATGCACTGTCCCAGTATATACCGAAGGAAGAACGTATCATAACGATCGAGGACAATGCAGAGTTGCAGATACTTGATGTTCCGAATCTGGTGCGGCTGGAGGCGCGCAATGCTAATGTGGAAGGCATTGGCGAGATTACAATTCGTGATTTGATACGTTCAGCACTTCGTATGCGTCCTAATCGCATCATTGTCGGAGAAGTCCGTGGACCGGAGACAATTGATATGCTGCAGGCGATGTCCACAGGTCATAAAGGTAGTTTGAGTACCGGTCATTCGGATAGCCCACAGGATATGCTCAGACGGTTGGAGACGATGGTGCTTATGGGAATGGATGTACCGTTAGCGGCTATCCAGAGACAGATCGCATCGGCAATCGATATCATTATTCATATCGGAAGGCTCTGGGATAAGAGCAGAAAGCTTCTGGAAATCGTGGAGGTGATGGACTATAACGGGGAAGAAATCGATACAAGGATTTTGTACCAGTTTGAAGAAACAGGCAGAGAAGATGGAAGAATTGCTGGCAGGTGGAAGAAAGTTCAGGATCTTGCAAATACGGAAAAGTTATTTTCGGCAGGATATCAGACGCTCTGAATATGTATTGGCGGTATTTAAAACAGTGTCCCTTCAGATGCTTCTGGCATATTTATTCTATGAATCTAAGATAGCATTTGTTATTTTAACACCAGTTGGTGTTTGGTATTTCCTACACTGGGAAATAGATACGATTGATCAGAAACGGAGAGAATTTCAGGAGCAGTTTCGTGAAGCGATACAGTCACTTGCAGCATCACTTCAGGTAGGATATTCAATTGAGAATGCCATGAAAGAAACAAAAAAGGATCTAAGTATACTTTATAAAGAAGATACTGCGATACAAAGAGAATTTACACACATGGTCCGACAGATATATCTGCAGATTCCGGCAGAACGGATTATGGAAGAATGGGCAGAACGAGTAGAGCAGGAGGATGTTCGGAATTTTGTAAATGTATTTGTTATGGCGAGAAGAAGCGGAGGTAATATGATTGCTATCATTCGCAGCACAGCGGGGCAGATACGGGACAAACTGGAAGTCAGGTCAGAGATAGAGACGATGCTTGCGGCACGAAAATATGAATTTAAAGTAATGTCAGTCATTCCGTTTGTAATGATCGCTTACATGAAATTCAGTTTTCCGGAATTTATGAAGATATTATATGGGAATCCGACAGGGATAGGAGTGATGACGGCATGTCTGGTAATGTATTTCGGCGCATATATGCTTGGGGAAAAGATTGTAAATATCGAAGTCTGATGCTGGGAATCATTATCGGAAGTTGCATATTGGCAGCGATATTGCTTGTGACAGATCAGAGAGAGGCAACGAAAGCGATAACAAGTATCCGACGAGAAAGCAGTGGTCATGGAAGTGTTACCAGAGAGCTTCAACTGATATTGAACGGCGTACGTCAGAAGGAGAAGGTAGAGATTACGGTTCAGGAAAGGAATTATTCGGATGCGGAGCTTCAGAAAGTGTTCGATCAGGAGATTGAAAAACTAGATGAGCGAATCCTTGGACAGAATAAGAGCCTGGATAAAGTGCAGTATGATCTGGATTTGATTAAAGAGATTCCGGATCTGCCCATTCGGGTAGAATGGGAAGTTGACCGCTATGATGTAATCAGTGTATATGGTGTCCTGAATGAAGAAAATCTGCTGAAAAAACCGGAAGGAGTTCTGGTGAATTTAAAAGCCTGTCTGATATATAAGCAGGATGAGACGAAACGTGTGATAACCGAAATGCCAGCAAAAATATATCCGCCACTTCATGACAGTGATGAGAAGAATGCTTTGCTTGTGACAGAAGAATTAAGAAAGCAGGAGGAAGCTACCAGACAGGAAGCAGAATTTGTAATTCCGAAGCAGGTAGACGGTAATGAGATTACACTTTGTAATCCGGGAAGTCTGCGGGGCTGGTATGTATTAGCGTTAGGTCCGGTGATATGTATATTGTTGCTGGCATTAGAACGACAGAATCAGCAGAAGGCCGATCAGGAAAAAAAGCAGCAAATGATGTTGGATTATCCAGAGATAACGGACAAGCTTACGTTGCTTTTGGGAGCAGGAATTACGGTAAAAAGTGCCTGGCAGAAGATTATCACGGATTATGAAAAACAGAAAAATCATCGAGGAATTCGTTATGCCTATGAAGAAATGGCAAAGACAAGTCACGAGATGCAGAGTGGAGTAACAGAAATAGATGCGTATGAACAGTTTGGCAGAAGATGTGGATTAAAAGTGTACCGTAAGCTGGCAGCATTGCTTACGCAGAATCTGAGAAAAGGAAGTAAAGGTTTATCGGAACTGCTTCGGACAGAATCTGAGCAGGCGTTTGAAGAACGTAAAGCTGCTGCGAAGAAGCGGGGAGAAGAGGCAGGAACCAGGCTATTACTACCGATGTTTATGATGCTTTCTATGGTGCTGTTGATTGTGATTGTTCCGGCATTTTTATCTATTCAGATGTGAAGATATTGAGATGTGCGGAGGCTCAGGTGAAAGAGCGTTCGGAGGAAAAGAAAGGGGAAGACGTATGATAAAGAAACAGATGTACCGAATGAGATGGAATGGTTTTCGATTAAAAAAGCGGATTGCAGATGTCCTGCGAAATGAACAGGGAATTGGCGTGGTAGAAGTAATTCTGATTCTTGTGGTGCTTATTGGTCTGGTAATTATTTTTAAGTCGCAGCTTACCAGCCTTGTAAATACGATATTTGAGAAGATTACCAGTGAAAGTTCCGGCATATAAATCAGGGAAAAAACGCGGTGAGGTAACAGCGTTTCTGGCATTGATTTTTGTACTACTGGTTGGATTTACCGGAAGCGTGATGGAAAGTGCATCTCTGCAGTCTGCGAAAAGTTATCGAAGAACAGATATGAACTGTGCTATGGAATCGGTATTTGCAGAATATCAACGGGATATGCTGGAAGAGTTTGATCTGTTTGTGCTGGATGCTACTTATGAAAGTGGCAATTACAGTGAAGAGAGGATTTTTGACCGGTTGTTGTATTACGGAGCATCCGGCATAGAACAGACAATGAATCGAGTACAATTGTTGACAGATTATAATGGCGCAGCATTAGAAGATCAGATAGCAAAATACATGAAAAGTAGATATGGTCTTAGTTCACTGAATCCTTTTGATGAGGATGAAGATATCTGGAAAGATCGAGCAGATGAGGCTGAGGAGTCGGCTAAAGTGGAAGATCGTGTAAATGAAGAACTATCAGAAATTTTATCAGAAAATGAGCAGGAACTTCCCGTAGAGAACAACCCACTTCCTAATATGCAGAGGATTGCATCTACTCCGTTGACGGAACTTGTAATGCCACAGGGAAAAGAAGTGTCTGATGCCAGCGTGACAACAGATACGCTTGTATCTGGAAGAACACTTCAGCGAGGATATGGAGATTTCAGTGACAAAGCAAGGCAGGAATCTTTGTCAAAGATACTGCTGGGGGAATATCTTATGACGCATTTTGATACTGCAGTAGAGGAAGAAGAAACAGATGGCACGTTGAAATATGAACTGGAATATCTGCTTGCGGGGAAAAACAGTGACCGGGAGAACCTGAATGCAGTATTGAAGCGGCTTCTGATACTACGGTTTGTTCCTAATTATACATATCTTCAGCAGGATGCGGCAAAGCAGACAGAGGCGCAGAGCCTTGCCCTGACATTGTGCAGTCTGATAGCACTTCCTGTGGCAACGGAAGCGGTAGCGCAGGCGCTATTGTTAGCGTGGGCAGTTGGTGAGAGCGTTATGGACCTGCGAAGCCTGATGAAGGGCGGCAAAGTACCATTAGTGAAAAGCGCGGAGACCTGGCAGTTATCGTTAGCAGGACTGATGACACTTGGAACTGAGGATGACCATGGAGAAGGAATGGATTCAGAGGAAGGCCTGGATTATAAGGGTTATCTACGTGGCTTACTTCTTCTGGAAAATAAAAACAATCTGCTCCATCGGACTGAAGATCTGATAGAACTATGCATGCGTAACGAAAAGGGACTTGCGTGGTTTCGTGCAGATCACTGCATATACAGGATGGAAGTGACCTCTACGGTGCGACTTCGAAGAGGAATTACTTATACATTTGACACTTATTATACATATCAATAGCTGAAAGGCAGAAGGATGTCCTTTGGGATATAGTAACAATCTTTTTTGCATTTATAGAAAGGAGATGCTCTCTATGATGCCTCCCTCAAGGCACATGATGAATTACTCTGTGAATCCCTCGTATCACAATACAAAAACAAATGAACAAACTGAAAACCAGAGGGCATCCTTCTGCCTTTGGGCAACAAAAGGATCAATTACAATAGAAGCGGCGCTTGCAATACCTTTGTTTTTCCTTGCCGTTTTAGCTCTATTTTATATGATGGAAGTAATGTCCATACGCACCAGTGTGCGTAGTGGGATGCAGTATGCGGCAAAGCATGCGGGAGAATGCTATCTGGTGCAGATGGTATCACCATCTGAATTAGAGTCGGATATAGTCAGCGCAATCGGAAGTGAGCGACTCGAACGGAGCATTGTTGTAGGTGGAAGCAGTGGCATTAGCTGTCAGAATTCCCGTATGTCAATGTTAACAGGAATTCTGGAGATGGAAGTGACTTATCAGGTAAAGCTTCCGATACCGGTCTTTGCAGCAACTCCGGTCCGCATGAAGGAAACTATGCGAATGAAAGGATGGAATGGTTACAAGTCTGTATTCTGGGATGCGGATGACGATGAGACGGTATATATCACTGAGACTGGTATGGTATATCACCGGGATTATCATTGTAATTATCTGGAGTTATCCATTCGGACGGTCAGTGCCGGAGCGGTGGAAGATTTGCGTAACAATGATCAGGAGAAATATCATCCGTGTGAGAAGTGCGTACATGGAAGCGGGGCTTCACAGGTATATCTGACAGACTATGGCAATCGTTATCACAATTCGTTGAGTTGTAGTGGATTGAAGCGAACCATATATGCAATCCCGATATCAGAAGCAGTGGGGAAAGGAGCCTGTTCAAAATGCAGCAAATAAATATATATCTGACAGAATGCGGTTGGCTACTGACTGCGAGCAGGATAATGATATGTCTTTTATTAGTGCTTATGGCTTATAAAGATATACGGGAACACAAAGTGTCTGTTGTTATGCTTGTTCTCTGCGGAACAATCTCTGTAATTACAAGTAGTATAGTTATGATAACAGAGCCCAACGGAATATGGAAATCACATCTCGCAGGTATGATGATTGGCTTGATTTTTATCGGAATCAGTAAAGTAACAAGAGAAGGTCTGGGATATGGTGACAGCCTGCTGTTATGTGTTCTGGGATTATATCTTGGAATCTGGAGTCTGCTGGGATTACTAATTACGACCTGGATGCTTACCGCAGTGGCAGCAGGAATCATGCTTGTGCGAAGCCGATTTAAAAAGCAGACGTTATTGCCTATGATTCCATTTGTTGCGGTTGGATACATAACTGTGTGGCTTGCAGAGATAATGACAATTACTAATGCATAATGAAATGAGGTATGGATGAAAAGAAATTATAAAATATACAATAATGCAGGAAAACTTGCAAAAATCAGGACGATGGAATTGAATGGAATGTTTACGATAGAAATGGCATATATTGTGCCTTTTATCCTAAGTGTATTCTTCCTGAGTATCATGGGAATCTTCTATTATCATGATAAAGCCCTTACGGCAGCGGCGGCACATGAAACAGCGGCAATTGCCGGAACAAAATCCAGAGAGAAAGACGAGGTGACAGAAACGGTAGTATCGACCATTTTTGAAGAGAGGATCAAAGGGAAGTGTATTGTATTTGGGAATCCGAGAGTAAATGTAAAAGTTGACAAAGACCAGTTTACAGTTACAGCAGATGCGTCAAAAGGTCGTATGAAGCTTTCTGTTGAGGAAACTTCGTGCATTACAAAGCCGGAAGAAAAGATAAGAAGTTATCGAAAACTAGGGTTGAAAAAGCATTAGAAAGAAGGAGCAAATGGAAATACATACAGAAGTAAAGAGTGAATTAAATAAAACATTACTGCGGATTTGTATTCCGGGAATTACAGAAACTGATTATCAAGTCCGGATGCTACAGACAAATGAGATAAAGGGAGTATTGCCTGTTAATATACGTGGGGAAGGAGAGGCAACCGTATATGAATATGAAATTACAGGATTGATGTCGATGCAGAATATGTATCGACAGACAAAAATAACAAAAGAGGAAATGAAAATATTTCTATCGAAAATAAATGAAACAATTATGGATGTAGAACGCTATTTGCTGAATTCCAATAGAATACTGTTAGAACCGGAGTTGATCTTTAAAGAGGATGGAGAATACTGCTTTTGCTATTTGCCTTCGTATGATGGGACAATTCGGAAAAACTTTCATAAATTGATGGAATATTTTGTGCAGTGGACGGATTATCAGGATATAGCGAGTGTGCAGACTGCATTCCTGCTCCACAAAGAGACGATGAAAGAAAATTACAGTCTTACAGGAATTATAGAAAAATTAAGTGCGTTGGAAGAAAAAGATAGCAATATAAAAGTTGACAAAGCAATTACAGATAAACAAACGGAACTGTGGGATACCAAGGGGAATGCTATGTATCAGGGGAGTACACATGAATATGATACGGAAGAGCATGACTGGATCACCAGACAGGAGATGGGAAGCAAGATCCTGAAAGAGACAGACAATCTCTGGAATCCGGTAAAGAAACTGTTGAACCGGCATAAACGTCCCAGATGGGGTGACTGGGATGGAATCTATATTGATGAAGAGGAATTATAATGTTATACTTATAACGTATAATTAAGATATAGAGGAGACAGGGATGTATCAGAAAAAAGCACCCTGCACAGTTGTTCTGATTGCTGTAAATACAGTGGTATTTCTGGCATTGTCGTTTATCGGAATGACAGAAGATGCAGGATTCATGTTACAGCATGGAGCAATGTATGCGCCAGATATCTTGTATGATGGTAAATATTATGAACTGTTCACCAGTATGTTTTTGCATTTCGGTTTTCAGCATCTGATGAGTAATATGATTTCATTGGGTGTTATGGGCTGGCAGCTGGAATCAGCAATTGGCAAGATTCGATATCTGTTAATCCATCTGCTCAGTGGAATTGGTGGTAATCTTCTGTCAATGGCAGCAGATATGCGTGGTGGAGAATACGCAGTCTCTGCAGGAGCATCGGGTGCAATATTTGGAATTATCGGAGCACTACTTTATATTGCAATTCGTAATTATGGAAGAGTGGGCAGTGTCTCAGGACGAGGCATTGTGTTTATAATAGTTATTACATTCTATTATGGCTATAGCAACACAGGAGTTGACAACTATGCGCATATAGGCGGTTTGATCAGCGGATTTCTGCTGGCAGTGATTCTGTATCACAAGTCTGGGAGAAAGGAAGCAGTACAGTAAATGTAGTTCCGATAGATGGATCTGACTCTACGGCAATAGTGCCATGATGTGCTTCAATGATACGTCTGCTAATCGGAAGACCAAGACCAGTGCCACCGGATTTGTGAGTGACAAAAGGAAGAAAAATGGCTTCCAGCTGGTTCGCAGATATTCCACAGCCGTTATCCTGAATTTTGATACAGAGATAAGAAGAGTCATTTTCGGTTATGTTTGCATTCAGCCGGATGGTGTGTTTGTCAGTGGAAGCTGTATTTAAATTCGAGTTTGATTCAGATTTTGAATTGTAATTAGGAAGAAAAGCTTCCGAGGCATTTTTCAAAAGATTGAAAAGTACTTCCTTTAATCTGATAGGATCTCCGTGAAGAACTGGAAGATTAGGTTGGATATGAGAAGTAAATTCTATAAGAGTATGATCAAAGCTGTCGTGTTCCAGATGTCCGGCAAAGGACAGAGCAATCTTTTTTAAGAAGTCACTGGTTAAAATTGGTGCACAGTTAATCAGACTGCTGTTGTTAAAAAGAGACAGTTCGCTCAACAGATTGACCATATAGACGATATCTTCGTGTAGCGAATTCCAGTGACGAAAAGATAACACTTCCGGATGCGATGATTCAATAAGCTGAAGAGTACTGTATACCATAGTCAGCGGATTACGAATCTCGTGAGTAATGGTATGGAGATCGGCGCGGTATGATGCAATGAGATCGTAGAATACATCACGTAATTCCGGATTATCAGATGTTAATTGGTTGATTTTGTCGATATCTGTAGAAGTTAGCATATATGACACCACCTTTCTGGATGTACAGTGTAACATTGATGGTGTGAGGAAGCAATATACGATAGGCAATTATAGAAATTTGTCGAATCGTGAATATAAGGAAAGAAGGTAATTATTATGAAGGACTGTAATTGTATTTTTTGTAAGATTGCAAATGGAGAGATTCCATCTGCTACCTTGTACGAGGATGAAGATTTTCGTGTGATTTTGGATCTTGGACCGGCAACAAAGGGGCATGCCTTGATTCTGCCGAAAGAACATTATGCGAATCTGTATGAGATTCCGGAGGAGACAGCAGGAAAATCTATTATTCTTGCCAAGAAGATGATTACCAGAATGAAGAAGGCATTAAATTGCGATGGATTCAATGTACTTCAGAATAATGAAGAACCTGCAGGACAGACGGTGTTCCATTATCATATGCATCTGATTCCGCGTTATGAAGGAGACAACGCTTTTCCGATGTGGAATCCAGGCGAATTGACAGATGATGTCAGAGACGAAGTCCTGAAGAAGGTAAAAGAGGCAGAATAGCAGAATAACTCTGTAGACAATATAATAAAGCAACGAGAGATAAGGGAATTAATAGTGGAAATAGAGTCCGGGAAAAAGAATGGATTCGATGCTGTATATGAGGAATATCATAAACTGGTATTCCGTATAGCGTATCAATATACCTGTAAAAATAAAGAAGAAGCAGAAGACATTACACAGGAAGTTTTTAGCAGATATTACATTTTCTCAAAAACCAGCCGGGTGCTGCGCGTAAAGAACTGGTTGGTGACAACAACCAGGAATATTGCGGCAAATCATGTAAAGCATGTAAGTCACGAAAGACTGTTGTGGGCGGAAGAAGAGATGGAAGATTATCTTGGACACGAAGAGGATCCGGAAGATAAATTTTTTGGAACTTTGCGTGAGAAGGATAAGATTGAATGTGCATGCAGGATATTGGCAGCACTAAAGGAGAAAAAACAGAAGTGGTATGATATTGCGGTATATGCATATTGCAATGAGATGCCAAGACAGCAGATTGCTGACCGTATGGGTATGTCTTTGGATGCAGTGATGAGTACGCTTACAAGAATCAAGGATTGGATCAGAAAAAATTATAAAGACGAGTTTGACCACATTAATACCAAATAAAAAAGGTGTCAGACTGACACCTTTTTCTATACTTACACAACAAAAATATCTCAACAGTTTAAACATAGTTATGATTATGCACGTGCAACAGATTCGATCAGATCAATGATCATGTCGATGGAATCCTGTTGGTTAGAGTTCTTCATAGCTGAGATGTAGTGATCACGGTTCTTGTAAAGCTCATGAATCGCATCCAGAAGCTTCTCATTTGTGATCTCTTCCTCTTCCATCACAGAGCTGAATCCCTGGCGTTCAAATGACCGGGCATTCAGAATCTGGTCTCCACGGCTGGCATTAGCAGAAAGCGGAATCAAAAGATTCGGCTTACGCAGTGCAAGCAATTCGCAGATTGCATTAGCTCCGGCACGTGAGATAACGATATCTGATAATGCAAAGAGATCCTTCAATTCATCTTTGATGTATTCATACTGTACGTAACCATCCAATGCGTTCAGTGAAGGATCAAGCTTACCTTTGCCACACAGATGAATAACCTGGAAATCTTTTAATAATACCGGAAGGATTCGGCGGACGGCTTCATTCACAGCTACGGCTCCGAGACTTCCACCGATGATCAGGATTACGGGCTTACCATCTGTGAGACCTGTGAAGTCAAGTGCATGCTGACAATCTCCCGACAGCAGTTCCTGACGAATTGGAGAACCGGTCAGTACAGCTTTGCTTGCCGGAAGTAATTCTACAGTTTCCGGAAAGTTACAGCACACTTTGGTTGCTGATGGAATAGACAGCTTATTAGCAAGTCCCGGAGTCATGTCAGACTCATGAATAATTGTAGGAACCTTGCATTTCTTTCCAGCGAATACGACCGGAACAGATACGAAGCCGCCTTTGGAGAAGATTACGTCCGGTTTTAATAATTTAATTAATCGATGTGCTTCACGGAAGCCTTTGAGTACGCGGAAAGGATCTGTGAAGTTACGAAGACTGAAATAACGTCTCAGCTTACCGGAAGAAATCCCATGATATGGGATGCCGAGCTGTTCGATCAGCTCTTTTTCAATTCCGTTATATGAACCGATATAATGAATGTCATAGTTCAGTTCTTTGAGACGCGGCAGCAGAGCAATGTTCGGCGTTACGTGCCCGGCAGTGCCGCCGCCGGTTAAGATAATACGTTTCATAGTGCGCCTCCAATCAATATCAATAAATTAATTGTAAACGAGGGGAGTGCGATGGTCAAGTGAAAAGAGGAAGTTATGAAAGAGCATTTGAGTGATTACGAAAAGAGAATATGGGAAGGAATCGATAAGGACGCGGAAGAAATTATAAAAGCTCTTGAAGCTGATTCGGAAGCAATGTCTGTGGAGCCGAGCGAAGAATTAGACCGGAAAATCTATGCGATGATTCCAGACCATGAAGATCAAAAAGATGGAGAATATGATGATTCCGCGATGGAGGGATTGTCAGAAGAAGATAAGGAAGCACTTCGCCTGGGTAGAGAATTACAGAAGCGCAGAAAAGAGGACGAAGAGGAAAAAGTTAGGGCGAAGAAACGGCATCGGTGGAAACAGATCACAGCAACTGCGGCAGTGTTGGTGCTTGCAATAGGGATCGGTACTACGGGTGTAGGTGGACCGAAACGGATTGTAGAGATGGTGGAAAGTACGTTCGGTGGAAGAGACGGTTCACGAGTTAATGTGTCTAAAGTAGAAACTAAAGATACAAAGGATAGTGAAGAAATTTTATGCTATCAACGAATTAAAGATGAGCTTGGTTTTGATCCAGTAAGAATAAATACTACGAATAAGAGCATGACATATGAATATGGTGAAATAGATCAAGATATGCAGATGGCTCAGTTGGTTTATAAATATGGAGATTCTAATCTTTTTTATATGATTAATAGAGCGTATGCAGAAGATGTGATAGGAACGGATGTTGAAGATAATATTATAAATGAATATACGTTTTCGGAAGGAAAATTGCAAGCAGAAATCGTAGAATATGAATTGCCAAAAAGTAAAAAGAAAAAATATTCGGCAGCATTTGAATATCAGGGAGTGTATTATCAACTCACTGGAACTATGGAAAGGGTTGAGTTTGAAGAAATTTTAAAAAAATTACATTTTTCTTCTTAAAAAACGACAGGTTTTGCAAATTTAGTTGTCTATATATATGAGAAGAGCTGGTAGCTGCGGAGAATATTATGCAGAAACGGGCGATATCTACAATCTGTGCCATTTCTATGTTCATCTGTATACTGCTGAGTGCAAGTACCGGTATGTCAGCAGAAGCATCTGACAACAGGCCTATGTTGGATGGCTCATATATGACAAATGAAGAAGAATCTACAGGCACAGATATTAAGGTTATGAGAGGGGAAAATCTTCAGATAGGTTATTCGAAGCTTCGAAAAATCAGCGCAGGTGTGATTTACGCAGGTGGAACGACTGTTGGTGAACATACCTGTAAGTCGATACAGATAACCGTTATCGTGGAACGCGCAAAGTGGGAAGACGAAGAATGGGAATATGTAGATAGCTGGCATAAGGAGAATACCGATGCAAACCTTGTAAGTACCAGTAAAAAACTGGAAGTAGAAGGCGATTGGTATTACAGAGTAAGATGTGTTCATTCTGCGGATGGAGACATGAGTGACTCAGCAACGGATGGCTTATATGTGGAGGAACCATAATGACGTCACCTCACCCACAGGAACCGCAGAGTTTCCTGATGTTGATGCATAAGTTCTGGCAGGAAAGCTGTGACAGAAGTCTATGAGGACAGTAGAGAAGAAATTGGAGACAGATTCTCTGGGTTACACACAACAACAGGTCGTAGGGATATATGCGGCCGCCCCGAATCATAGATGGACGAAACAGCCGGAGAGCCTGGCAGCATCGGTAATTCTTGTGTTAATGAAAATTGAATATGGAAAAGTGCTGATGTAGCTTTTGGAAGTGGAGAGCCAGAAGTGATCAGTAGACAGCACAAAAAGGGAAAAGAGACCGAGGGAGACGGTCTCTTTTTCTTGAACTGTGACGAGTCAAAGTCTGAGCTGGCTCAAGATCTTGACAACCACATACTTTATAAAGTAATTACTGAGCCAATGCCTGACGAAGTGCTTTGGCAAGCTGATCCGGACAGGATGTTGGTTTGAATCCGCACTGGATTCCCTCCAGACGTTCGATAGCGTCTTCCGCTTTCATGCCGGTTACCAGTTTTGAGATACCCTGCAGATTGCCGTTACATCCACCGATGAATTCTACTGATTTTATCACATCACCGTCAAGCTCAACATTGATCAACTGTGAGCATGTGCCACGTGTCTTGTATTCCATAAGTTAATTCCTCCTACTATAATAAAGTTGTGTCCATATTGGAGACTATCGCATTATAGCAGAAGTTATGCAAAAATGCCAGAGCTTATAGAGCGAAGCAAAAAAACATGTTATACTATCGAGGATGACAAAGGATACTTCGCAGAACGAATGCGGATGATTAAAAAGATAATGAGATAAAATAAAAGATTACAGGAGGATGAGACATGATCGGTATTATCGGAGCCATGGATGAAGAAGTGGCAGCATTAAAAGAGAAGATGGAAGTGGAGAAGGTGACAGACCGGGCTTCTATGCAGTTTGTAACAGGTAAGCTGGAAGGCAAAGAGGTAACGGTTGTGCGAAGTGGTATCGGTAAGGTCAATGCGGCAGTATGTGCGCAGATTCTGGCATCGGAATTTCATGTGGATACATTGATTAATACGGGAATTGCAGGTTCGCTGGATGCGAAGATTGATATCGGTGATATGGTAATTTCTACGGATGCACTTCATCACGATATGGATGCAACAGCATTTGGATATCCGTTAGGTGAAGTACCAAGAATGGATATTCTGGCATTTCCGGCAGATGAGAAGCTGATCCGTCTGGCGGCAGAGGCGAATGAGGAAGCTAATCCGGATATCCACACATTTACCGGAAGAGTAGTAAGTGGTGACCAGTTTGTGGCATCGGATGAGGTGAAAGAGAAGATCCGCAGTAATTTTGGCGGTCTGTGTACAGAGATGGAGGGCGCAGCAATTGCTCATACCGCATACCTCAATCACATTTCGTATGTCATTATTCGTGCTATTTCGGACAAGGCAGACGGAAGTGCTTCAGAGGATTATCCGACCTTTGAAAAGAAGGCGATTGCCCACAGCGTACGCCTTGTGGAGAAATTAATGACAAAACTTGCATAGTGTTAAAGGTGGATATGAGTCGACCGGGACTGACAGAGATGGACAGGTCTGACAAAATATGAGAAAATCCGCACAAATCTATGCGAAATATGGAGAACGGTTTTTCAGCCCTCTTTCGGCGTTTCGAGTATAATCGAAGCAAAGAAGGAGGGCATTTATTATGTTGGAAATGATAATGGACAGGCATTTGCCATTTTTGCTGCTGGGTGCTGTGGTGGCGATTGGATTGATCAGTAAAATTATTACAGGGGTGACACTTAAGAAACTGGTAAAAGCGGCTGCCAATATGGGGAAAAGCACGCATCCATTAATGCGCCTGATACGGGCAAAATATGAGCATGCCTGTATGGTCAGCGGCAGTGTACAGAATGCAGAAGTATTCATAGAGAAATATATATATGAATATCGTATTGCGGGTTTGCCGCTTCACAGCTGGCGAAGGATAGAAAGAGGGGCGGCATGGATATGCGCGGCAATCGGTGTATTGGCAGCATTGGGAGAGTATGCGCTTCGTGGAATGAGCGATCAGGTGTTGCGCAATGGTGTATTTGGACTGGCAGCAGGCATTATTTTGTTCGTGTTGCGGGTATCGGTAGATGAGAATTATCGTTTGCAGGCAATTCGTACATATATGGTGGATTATCTGGATAATTTCTGCGCGCGCAAGTACGAAAAGAATCGGGAGAAGAGTTTTACAAAACGGGAAACAGAGCCAGAACAGGAGAAGGCACAGGGAATGACGCCGGAGCTGACACCTGAAAAGATATCTGAAGTTATGTCGGAGAAAAAGAAAGACCAACCGGAGCCGAAATTTGTGCCTGAAAATGTACCGGTACGAGAACCGGCAAGAGAGCCGGAGAGAACTCCTGCAACAGAGCCTGCGAGAGACCCGGTGACAGAACCGACTCCAGAAAGAACAGGGGAGATCTATATGGCAGAGAACAAATCAGAGGAAAAAGAAGAGCGGGAAGCAAAGAGAGATAATCGCAGAAAACAGGCACAGGACGCGCAGTCTGCAAAGCAGGATAGAAATGTGCCTAAGGAAGTGCTGATACGAGAAATCCTGGAAGAATATCTGGCATGACAGGGAGAAGAAAATCCCTTACAAACGGGGAAGGCAAATGCGGGATAAATTAGACAGCATATCTTGATAAAAGGTATGTAAACTGGTAGAATGTATAAAGAAGCTGACAGACAAAGTGTAAGCTTTTGATGAACATTATAAAAGGATCATATAGAAGATCATAAAGATGATAAGGATGGTAATATGGAGAGATTATACGACAGACTGAGTACCTATCAGGCATCGGACTATTATGGATTCCATATGCCGGGGCATAAGAGACAGGCATCCTGGGGCGAGAAACTGCCGTTTGGAATCGACATTACTGAGATTGAAGGATTTGATGATCTGCATCATCCGGAAGGGATTCTGAAAGAGGCACAGGAGCTGACTGCCAGAGTATATGGTGCGAAGGAAAGCCGTTTTCTGGTCAATGGAAGTACGGTAGGAATCCTGAGCGCGATTCTTGGATGTACGAAGAAAGGTGACAAGATATTATTTGCCAGACAATGCCATAAGTCAGTATATCATGCGGTTTATCTGAATGAATTGAATCCGGTCTATCTCTATCCGGAATTTGATGAAGACTTACATTTGAATACATATATTTCTGTAAGCGCAGTGAAAACTGCGCTTATGGAGCATTCAGACATCCGTGCGGTGGTAATTGTGTCACCGACTTATGACGGCGTGATTTCTGATGTAGAGGGTATTGCGGAAGTGGTGCATGCATATGGGATTCCATTGATCGTGGACGAAGCGCATGGAGCGCATCTGGGATTTCATCCGTATTTTGAGAAAAATGCACTGGCAAAGGGAGCAGATGTGGTAATCCACAGTGTTCACAAGACACTGCCGTCACTGACGCAGACGGCCATTTTGCATGTGCAGGGTGAGCTTGCAGACCGCAGACGGATCTTCCGATATCTGGATATGCTGCAGTCCAGCAGCCCTTCGTATGTGTTGATGGCATCTATTGATAACTGTGTGCATCTGCTGGCGGAAAAACGAGACGAGATGTTCGTACCGTATGTAAAGAGATTACAGGAAGTCCGGGCACAGCTCAGGCAGATGAAGTATCTGAAGCTTCTGGAGACGGAGCATTACGACTGGTCCAAGATTGTTGTATCGGCAAAAGGACTGGGACTCAGTGGAAGGGAACTGTACCGTATTTTGCGGGTGAAGTATCATTTGCAGATGGAGATGGCTGCAGGCACGTACGTGATCGCGATGACTTCGGTCAGCGATACAGACGAGGGATTCCGGAGGTTGGTCGAAGCATTGCTGGAGACAGACGAAGAGATTGGACTTCAAAATGCACAGAAATATGCAGGAGAACAGGTAAATCAGGAACTGGAAGCTATGGAAGATGCTATGGGAAGACTTCCTAAGAATCCGCAGATCATGAACAGTGCCAGGGCGTTGGAAATTCCTGTGGAAGAGACTGAGATGGTATTATGGGAAGAGAGTGTGGGCAGAATATCAGTAGAATATGCGTATCTTTACCCGCCGGGAAGTCCGTTGATCGTGCCGGGGGAGCAGGTGACAGAAGAGGAGGTAAGACTTCTTCAGAATTACCGGAAAGTTGGATTTTCCATAGAAGGATTGGAAAAAGACGATTATCTGCGGGTGCAAAAAAACTGGTAAAATGGTCGTAGATATAGTAAGATACACAAGAGAATGAGGATCAGACATGGGTAAGATATATTGCATGATGGGAAAAAGTTCATCGGGAAAGGATACATTGTATCAGAAGGTACTGGAGCGGCTACCGGAGTTACATAGGGTAGTGCCGTACACGACCAGACCGATCCGGGAAGGCGAGCGGGATGGAGTGGAATACCATTTCGTGGATGAAGAGGCGCTTGCCAGACTGGAAGCAGACGGTAAGATTGTGGAACTCCGGGCATATAATACGGTACATGGTATCTGGAAATATTTTACCGTGGATGATGGGCAGATCAATCTGGAGCATGGCGACTATCTGCTGATCGGTACATTGGAGACCTATGAGAAGATCCGGGAATATTACGGTGCGGAGCATCTGGTTCCTGTCTATATCGAAGTGGAAGACGGCGAACGGCTTGCGAGAGCACTGGAGCGGGAGCGCAGACAGGCGGTTCCGAAGTATAAAGAGATGTGCCGGAGATTTCTTGCGGATGAAGAGGATTTCTGTGAGGAGAATCTGAAGCGTCTCGGGATAGATAAAAGATATAGAAATACAGACATGGAGACATGTCTAAATGAGATAACAGGAGTGATATGCAATGGGAAGCTTTAAGGACGTAGTAGGACACAAAAATATTATCGAATATATTCAGAACGCAGTGAACGCCAATAAGGTTTCTCATGCGTATATTCTAAATGGAGAACGCGGTTCAGGCAAGAAGATGCTGGCAACTCTTTTCGCAGAGACACTGCTTTGTGAGGAGCAGGGAAGCTCACCTTGTAACAAATGCCATTCCTGCAAGCAGGTAGACAGCGGCAATCATCCGGATGTGATCTGGGTGCAGCACGAAAAGCCGAATACGATCAGTGTTGACGATATCCGTACACAGCTGAATGGCGATATTGAGATCAAGCCGTATCAGGGACCATATAAGATTTACATTGTGCCGGAGGCAAATCTGATGACAACGCAGGCGCAGAATGCATTGCTGAAGACGCTGGAAGAGCCGCCGGAGTATGCGGTGATCTTCCTGCTGACTGAGAATGCAGAGAAGCTTCTTCCGACCATTACTTCCAGATGTGTAATGCTGAAGCTGCGCAATATCCGCGACAAGCTGATCCGCAAATATCTGATGGAGAAGCTGGAAGTGCCGGATTATAAGGCTGACATCTGTACTGCATTTGCGCAGGGCAATATGGGCAAGGCAATTATGCTGGCACAGTCTGAGCATTTCGGAGAGATCCGTGATGAGGTCGTGCAGCTTCTGAAATATATCCACGATATGGAAATCAGCGAGATCGAAAAAGCGATTAAGAAATGCCAGGCATATAAGTTAGAAATCAACGATTATCTGGATATTATTATGATATGGTATCGAGATGTGTTATTATATAAAGCGACCAAAGATGTGAATGAGATTGTATTCAAGGATCAGGTATCCAGCATCAAGGAGCAGGCGACCAGAAGTTCATATGAAGGTATTGAGCTGATACTGGAAAGTCTTGAAAAGGCGAAGACCAGACTGGATGCGAATGTTAATTTCGATCTGGTTATGGAACTTCTGTGTCTTACAATAAAGGAGAACGGCTAAATGATAAAAGTAATTGGAGTAAGATTCCGCACGGCAGGCAAGATTTATTTCTTCTCGCTGGGAAGCCTGGAGCTGAAAGCGGGAGATAAAGTAATTGTAGAGACTGCGCGAGGCGTGGAATTTGGTTCAGTAGTGACCGGCGTGAGAGAAGTGCCGGATGACCAGATATCCCAGCCATTGAAACCAGTCATCCGAATCGCAACACAGGATGATGTGCGCAGGGAAGCAAAGAACAGAGAAAAGGAAAAAGATGCATTTAAGATCTGTCAGGAGAAGATTCGCAAGCACGGATTGGAAATGAAGCTGATCGATGCAGAGTATACATTTGATAATAATAAAGTGCTGTTTTATTTTACCGCGGACGGACGTATCGACTTCCGTGAACTGGTAAAGGATCTGGCAAGTGTGTTCCGTACCAGAATCGAATTACGGCAGATTGGTGTCCGTGATGAGACAAAGATCCGCGGAGGCATCGGCATTTGCGGAAGATCGCTGTGCTGTCATACTTATCTGACAGAGTTTGCACCGGTATCGATCAAGATGGCGAAGGAGCAGAATCTGTCATTGAATCCGACTAAGATCTCAGGTGTGTGCGGACGTCTGATGTGCTGTCTGACGAATGAGGAAGAGACATACGAAGAACTGAACAGTCATTTACCATCTATCGGTGACTATGTGACTACACCGGAGAAGCTGAAAGGTGAAGTACAGTCGGTCAATGTATTGCGTCAGACGGTTAAGGTTGTGGTATCACTGGATAATGATGAAAAGGAAGTCCGTGATTATAAAGTGGATGAACTTCGGTTCAAACCGCGCCGTAAGAAGAACAATCGTGTTTCCAAGGAAGAAATGAAGGAACTCAAAGGTCTGGAAGAGAAGAACGGAGCATCTAAATTAAACGATGATTAAAGAATGTGATAAGAATGAGCTGATTCATCCGGGCGAACGTCTGGATGATCTGCAGACGGGCGGATATTATCTGATTCAGGATCCGTCCAGATTCTGTTTTGGCATCGATGCGGTGTTGTTGTCGTCTTTTGCCCGTGTGAAACGGGGCGAGAAAGCGCTGGATCTTGGAACCGGTACCGGCGTGATCCCAATTCTGTTGGAATCCAAGAACCAGGGCACATTTTACGGCGGTTTGGAGATTCAGGAAGCCAGTGCGGATATGGCGAGACGCAGTGTGCGTTACAATGATCTGGAACAGAAAATTGAGATTAAGACCGGAGATATCAAAGAGGCGGCAGCCCTGTATGGCGCGGCCTCTTTTGAAGTTATTACGGTCAATCCGCCATACACGATCGGAGAGCACGGTCTGAAAAATGATAACGAAGCCAAGTATATTGCCAGACATGAAGTGTACTGTACTCTGAGGGATGTGGTGGAGCAGAGCGCAAAGCTTTTGAAGGATAAAGGCAGGTTCTATATGGTTCACCGTCCGTTCCGGCTGCCGGAGATCATGTGTGAGATGAGCAGGGCGAAGCTGGAGCCAAAACGGATGCGCCTGGTACATTCGCGGATCGATAAAGAGCCGAGTATGGTGTTGATCGAAGGATTGAAAAATGGCAGACCGCGGATGCAGGTAGAAGCACCGCTGATCGTATATAAGCAGGACGGAAGTTATACAGACGAAGTGCTGACCATGTATGGCGATATGAAGAAGAGCCGGGAAGAGAGATAGCAGAACGGCGGAGCAAAAGATAATAAAAAAAAGCACAGTTACAGGAGGATAACTATGAATCCGGGAACATTATATTTGTGTGCTACACCAATCGGTAATCTGGAAGATATGACATTCCGGGTAATCCGGACACTGAAAGAAGTGGATATGATCGCGGCAGAAGATACCCGTAACAGTATCAAACTGCTGAACCATTTTGAGATTAAGACGCCGATGACCAGTTACCATGAATATAACAAAATCGAAAAAGGACATAAGCTGGTTCAGATGCTTCTGGAAGGAAAGAATCTGGCGCTGATCACGGATGCAGGTACGCCTGGCATCTCCGATCCGGGTGAGGAACTGGTGCAGATGTGTTACGAAGCAGGCGTGCCGGTGACATCACTGCCGGGAGCAGCTGCGTGTATTACGGCGCTTACATTATCTGGGCTTTCTACCAGAAGATTTGCATTTGAAGCATTTCTCCCATCGGACAAAAAAGAACGGCAGCAGGTACTGGAAGAATTGAAAAATGATACCCGTACGGTTATCTGCTATGAAGCACCGCACCGTCTGGTGAAGACGTTAAAGGAGCTGTTGGAAGCACTTGGTGACCGCCGGATTACCATTTGCCGGGAACTGACGAAGAAGCACGAGACCGCATGGCAGACACATATTGCAGAGGCTTGTGAGTATTATCAGGAAAATGCACCGAAGGGCGAATGCGTGCTGGTGATTGAGGGCAGAAGCAGAGAAGAACTGAAGGCAGAAGCTCAGGAACAATGGGAGCAGATGCCGTTAGAAGCACATATGGAACATTACGAGTCTCAGGGCATGGATCATAAGTCTGCGATGAAGCAGGTGGCGAAGGATCGCGGCGTCAGTAAACGAGATATATACAAAATGTTGCTTGAACTTGGGCAATCTGACTAAGAATCGGTAAAAAGATTGTTCAACCTGGTCATAGTAACCAAAGAATGGATTCGGTATAATGGATAACAGTAGAAAAAGACCGTTTATTCAGGAGGAACAGACATGGCAAGTTTATCATTAAAACATATTAATAAAACATATCCAAACGGATATGAAGCAGTAAAGGATTTTAATCTTGAGATCGAAGATAAAGAGTTTATCATCTTTGTCGGACCATCCGGATGTGGTAAGTCTACCACACTTCGTATGATTGCAGGTCTCGAAGATATTACAGGTGGAGAGTTATACATTGGCGATACTAAGATGAACGATGTAGATCCTAAGGATCGTGATATCGCAATGGTATTCCAGAACTATGCGCTGTATCCACATATGACCGTATATGACAATATGGCATTTGGTCTGAAGCTTCGTAAAGTGCCGAAGGATCAGATTGATAAGATGGTTCGTGAAGCAGCCAAGATCCTGGATCTGGAGCAGCTGCTTGACCGTAAGCCGAAGGCTCTGTCAGGTGGTCAGCGTCAGCGTGTAGCTATGGGACGTGCAATCGTGCGTGATCCAAAGGTATTCCTGATGGACGAGCCACTGTCTAACCTGGATGCCAAGCTGCGTGGACAGATGCGAGTAGAGATTTCAAGACTGCATCAGAGACTGGGAACCACCATTATCTATGTAACACATGACCAGACAGAAGCTATGACACTGGGAACCAGAATCGTAGTTATGAATGGCGGTATCGTACAGCAGGTAGATACACCACAGGTATTGTATGATAAGCCGAATAACCTGTTCGTAGCAGGATTTATCGGATCACCACAGATGAACTTTGTAGATGCACTTTGCTGCGTAGAAGGAGACAGCGTGATCCTGTCTCTGCAGGATGCAGATATCCGTCTGCCGAAGGACAAAGCGAAGAAGCTGATCGATGGCGGATATGATGGCAAGAGAGTTGTGCTTGGTATTCGTCCGGAAGATATTCATGATGATCCGGAGTATCTGGCAGCACATCGTGATACAGTGATCACAGCTAAGATCCGTGTATATGAGATGCTGGGAGCAGAAGTATTCCTGTATTTCGATTACGATGGAGCGAATATGACTGCAAGAGTAAAACCAGATACAAAGGCAAGAACGAATGACATGGTTGACTTTGCCCTTGATCCGGAGAAGATTCATGTATTCGACAAAGAGACAGAATTGACGATCACAAACTAAGATATCGGATAATTAAAATAACAGATACAGGAGACGATGAGTATTCATCGTCTCCATTTGTATTCATAAACTGCATTACCAGACAGGGCGGAACGACACAATTCCTCGCAAACCGACAGAGATTATGTATAATAGACATATGTTGTGTGAGCCGGAGAATCTGTCGGAAAGACTTAAGAGGATCGAAATGAGAGTAAAAGCGAGATGGAACATAATTCTTCCAATTATGGTTGCAACTGTAGTGATGTGCAGTTATATTAAATATCAGAAAACAGAAGTTGAGATTGCACGCTTTGATTACCGTATGCGGGTGATGAAAGAAGAAAGCTGCAGGATGCAGAACGGGAGGGGATTGTTTGCTGACGAATCAGGTAATTCAGAAAACAATACAGGATATAAAGAGAGTATCGGGATATGAGATTTCGCTGTGGGGTGCGGATGGAGAGTGTATGGCATCATCCGGACCAGAGACAGAAGCACTGAAGGAGAAAGTGAAGGACTTCATAGAAGACAGTGAGATAGAGGATATATCGGAGAAAGCAGATGAAGAGGCAGCGTTATTTGCCATATATGCAGACGGAGCTCTGGAGTATGTGATGATGCTTGCCGGTAATGGGGATGACCGTATGCTGGCAGGACGCATGGGTGTTATTCAGTTGACAGGACTGATGAAAGCATATGGCGAGCAGATGGATAAAGATCGTTTTGTTCAGAACCTGCTATTAGACAATCTGCTTGTGGTGGACATTTACAATCGTGCAAGAAAGCTGCATGTTGCAAATGAGCGACGGAGAGTCGTATTTATCGTAGAACCGAAGGATGAGAATGACAATCTGGTACTTGAAACAATGCGTGGACTTTATGGTATGGGAACCAGGGATTTTGTTACAGCGGTAGATGAAGGACATATTATATTAGTGAAAGAACTGGAAAATAAAGAGGATTACCCGGAGATCCTGCAGATGGCGAAAGTGATCGTAGATACACTGAGCATGGAAGCAATGGTGAATGTCAGAGTGGCCTACGGAACGATCGTGCAGGAGCTGAAAGAGGTGTCTCGTTCATATAAAGAAGCGGACATGGCACTGGAAGTGGGACGGGTATTCTATGGAGAACGAGGTGTGCTGGCTTATAATGAGCTTGGCATTGGACGTCTTGTCCATCAACTTCCAAGATCTTTGTGTGAAATGTTTCTAAAAGAAGTGTTGGCTGGAAATGCAACGGAGATGTTTGATGATGAAGAACTGATCACGGTATATGCATTTTTCGATAATAATCTTAACATTTCTGAGACAGCCCGTAAGTTATTTATACATCGGAATACATTGGTGTATCGTCTGGAGAAGATTCAGCGGAAGACAGGTCTGGATGTCAGAATCTTTGAAGATGCACTGACATTTAAGATTGCGGTTATGGTAGAGAAACATTTAAAATATCTGAATAACCAATAATAAACTAATAATAAAGGGCGGTTGCTTATTGTATGGCAACCGCTTTTTGTGTTACACTAAACAAACGAAGTCAGTCCATCAAGACGGGACTAGAAGGAGGAAAAGAATATGGTAAAACTTTACGATAAAGGCGTATATCTTCTGAATGGAACAGAGATTGCAGAGGATGCGCGTCAGGTGGAGCAGAAGATCGGACAGAAGATATCCAGGGAAGAAGCCGCAAAGCAGACGATGGCTTATAACATTCTGGAATCGCATAACACATCCGGCAATATGGAACGGCTGCAGATTAAGTTTGATAAGCTGACCTCTCACGATATTACATTTGTTGGCATTATCCAGACTGCAAGAGCATCCGGACTGGAGAAATTCCCGATTCCGTATGTCCTGACCAACTGTCACAATTCACTGTGCGCAGTCGGCGGCACGATCAATGAAGATGATCACATGTTTGGACTGACATGTGCGAAGAAATATGGTGGTGTGTATGTACCGCCTCATCAGGCTGTTATTCATCAGTTTGCCAGAGAGATGCTGGCAGGCGGTGGCAAGATGATCCTCGGTTCCGACAGCCACACCCGTTACGGTGCACTGGGTACGATGGCGATGGGCGAGGGCGGACCGGAGCTTGTAAAACAGCTGTTGAATAAGACTTACGATATCCGTATGCCGGAGGTTATCGCAATCTATCTGGATGGTGAACCGATGAAGGGCGTTGGTCCACAGGATGTAGCACTGGCAATTATCGGTGCGACATTTGGTAACGGGTATGTGAATAATAAGGTCATGGAATTTGTCGGACCTGGTGTGGATAAGCTGAGTGCAGACTTCCGTATCGGTATTGATGTTATGACCACAGAGACCACCTGCCTGTCTTCAATCTGGAAGACGGATGAGAAGATCCGCGAGTTCTATGAGATCCACGGACGTGAAGGTGATTATAAAGAACTGAATCCGGGAGCGGTGACGTACTATGACGGTATGGTATATGTGAATCTGAGTGAGATCAAGCCGATGATCGCAATGCCGTTTCATCCGTCTAATGTATACACGATCGATGAAGTCAATGCGAATTTGGAAGATATTCTCCATGAAGTTGAGAAGAAAGCATTGGTTAGTCTGGACGGCGCCGTGGATTATTCACTGCAGAGCAAGATCATAGATGGTAAGCTCTATGTGGATCAGGGACTGATCGCAGGATGTGCCGGTGGCGGATTTGAAAATATCTGCGCGGCAGCGGATATTATCAAGGGCAAATATATCGGCGCGGATGAATTTACATTCAGCGTATATCCGGCAAGTACGCCGATCTATATGGAACTGGTG
The DNA here is from genome assembly GCA_963592205.1 of bacterium. Classification (GTDB taxonomy): domain Bacteria; phylum Bacillota; class Clostridia; order Lachnospirales; family Lachnospiraceae; genus Claveliimonas. Next base: position 2,622 of record CAVAVU010000139.1, on the reverse strand, counting down.
AAAAATGGAGCAGTGGCAGACTTAATTGAGTCCGGCGCGATCGTGAAGACAGCGTTCTGTGGACCATGCTTTGGTGCAGGAGATACTCCGGCAAACAATGCATTCTCAATTCGCCACTCTACCAGAAACTTCCCGAACAGAGAAGGCTCTAAGCTGCAGAGCGGACAGATCGCATCAGTCGCATTGATGGATGCACGTTCTATTGCGGCAACTGCGGCAAATAAAGGATTCCTGACACCGGCAACGGATTTGGATGTGCAGTACAAGGGACAGAAATATCACTTTGACAGCAAGATTTATGCGAATCGTGTATTTGACAGCCACGGCGTGGCAGATCCATCTGTAGAGATTAAGTTTGGTCCGAATATTAAGGATTGGCCGGAAATGAGACCGCTTCCACAGAATCTGTTACTGAAAGTAGTATCCGAGATTCACGATCCGGTAACAACAACGGATGAGTTGATTCCGTCAGGAGAGACATCTTCTTACCGTTCTAACCCACTTGGACTTGCAGAATTTGCTTTGTCAAGAAAAGATCCTGCATACGTAGGACGGGCAAAAGAAGTTCAGAAAGCACAGAAAGCGATTGAAGCAGATACCTGTCCGAAGACTGCGCTGCCAGAATTGCAGCCGATCATGGGCAAGGTGCATGAGAACTTTGAAGGTGTAAATCGAAGCAATCTGGGGATCGGAAGTACGATATTTGCGGTAAAACCGGGAGATGGTTCAGCTAGAGAACAGGCAGCATCCTGCCAGAAGGTACTTGGTGGCTGGGCGAATATCGCCAACGAATACGCAACCAAGAGATACCGCTCGAACCTGATTAACTGGGGTATGCTTCCATTTATCACAGAGGAAGATCACGAACACTTAAGCTTCAAGAACGGAGATTATATCTTCGTGCCGGATATCCGGAAAGCGGTAGAAGAGAAAGACGAAGTGATTCATGCATATGTGATCGGAGATGAGATCAAAGAATTATCATGGAAGCTTGGTGAGCTGACGGATGTGGAAAGAGAGATCATCCTGAAAGGATGTCTGATCAATTACTATAGAGGATAATGCAGAATATCATGAAATATAAATTTGATGAAATCATTGACAGAAGCAGGACAAATTCGTTTAAATGGAAAGCCAGAGAATTGAAAAGTAATGGACGTGAACTGTATCCAATGTGGGTGGCGGATATGGAATTTGATGTATCTCCAGCAATTCAAAAACGGTTGGCTGACCGGGTGAAAGAAGGCGTATTTGGGTATGAACTGTTGTCAGAAGATTATTATAAGGCAGTGCAGTACTGGTTGAAAAAACGACATGATTGTGAAGCTCCGACAGAACAAATATTATACTGTGCGAATATGATGAGTGGACTTAGTATTATCCTTCAGGCATATACAGAAGAACAGGATGAAGTAATGATGAATGTTCCAACATATGGGAATTTCTATCATACGATTGAGGGTTGTGGACGTGTGGTCAACGGCAGCAAGCTGAAGGAAGTGAATGAAAGATTTACATTTGATCCTGAAGATATGGAGCGGAGAGTGACGAATAGAACAAAAGCCTTTCTTTTGTGTAATCCACATAATCCGACAGGAACTGTATGGACAGAACAGGAACTGGAATGGATATGTCAGTTTTGTAAAGCACATGAATTACTTATAATTTCAGATGAGGTGCATTATGATTTTGTGTTTCACGGACAGCATACGATGTTGAGAAAGATTGCTGAGAAATATGATGTATCATCGGTTACAATGATATCTCCGGGAAAAAGTTTTAATGTAGCGGGAGTACAGACAGCAGCACTGCTTGTAGATGGAGATGCGATGAAGAATCGGCTCATGAGCCAGATGAATGCAATGGCGTATCCATTTGAACATGCATTTGCAGAAGGAGTAACAGTTGGAGCGTATATGGAAAGCGAAGACTGGTTCGAGGAAGTATACAATTATATTAAAGAGAATAAAGAAATGACGGTTCAGTATATTCGGGAAAATATTCCTCAACTTAGAGTGCCAGAATCGGAAGCTACGTATCTGTTATGGGTAGACTGTAGCGCTATGAAAATGACAGATGAAGAGATTACTGAATTTTGGAAAAATGAATGTGGTGTAGTGCCAAGTGGCGGCTTGGAATTTGGTGAGGCGGGAAGTCAGTATGTAAGGTTGAATCTTGCCTGCCCGAAAAAAATACTGCTTAGAGTATTGGAGAATATGAAAAAAGGATTTGACGGATTGAAAAGTTGAATGCTGTAAATAAAAAATAAGTGTATGAAGTATAGAAATGTTTATGCTTCGTACACTTATTTTTTGTTGTGGATTCTACTTTTCGGATGCAAGCTCAATGGCTTTGTTAAGCTCAAATGTGATTGTTCCATCATCAAAGACAAAGCATGGGATGCCCACTTTTCCGGTTCCGCGGACAGAGTCGAACTCTGAATGTGTATCGCGGAAAGTCACAAATTCCTTTAAATCCATGATGGAATTAGTGAAATCTACATAGTCGAATGGGATTCCTGCTTCTTTTAGATGCTTTTCTGCTTTTTCGCATTCGATGCATAAATTTGTTCCCAACATTTTCATAAATATCACTCCATTCTATGTGTTGAAAAATTTATCT
>CAVAVU010000138.1:0-39415 GCA_963592205.1 bacterium | reverse complement strand
TTGTAAGCATATTTCTCATTCTCCTTTTAACTTAATTTATTTCATTTTAACTTAGTATATGTTAAAAGTAAAGTTTTTAAGTTATATTATTAAAAAAAACGATTCTAATATAACAATATGAAGTCTTCCCATACAATGTCATATTAAAATCGGATTTTAAAATATAATATTCTACTCTTCTTCGTCTTTGATTTCTTCTCCGGCAAGCTTCAGGATATCCGCCACGTCATCCTCGGATATCTGCATCCGGTCTGCCACTTCGTCTACAGACACCTTTCTTCCGTACTCTTCTTTCATATTACGGATCGTCTCATCCAGATCAGATACCTTCTGCACCATCTTGTCTTCCTGACGCTTCGTCTCACTCTGCGACTCCAGTGTCATCTGCATATCCATGCGGACTTTCTTAAGGATCTCCTCTTCCACAGGTTCACCTTCTGCTTCGCTCATTGCCATCATCAGACTCAGGCTTCCCTCCTGGATCAGATCTCCGATAAATGCGCCCGCCGTATGCACTTTGATTGCTTCTTCTACTACCTTCGGCAGGTAATAATCAAGCATTGCTTCCTGTTCATTGGTCACATCCATATTACTGATGTCCTGCAGATACTCTGCCACATATGCTTTTTCCTGCTCGGTAAGGCTGGCTCTCGGATCTTTCTCCTCGGCTTTCTCACTGCCATGTCTGGTATATCCAGCCACCTCAATCTTCTGTGCCATCAGAAATTCTACCACCAGCTCCATCTGTTCTTCCGTAAGATTCTCATCACGGAAAAACGCTGCCAGTTCTTCCTGTGTCATACGGTTGCCCTGTGCTGCTGCCTTCGCAAGAAGCTCCGCTAATTTTTTCTGAAATTCTTCTCTGTCTGCCATATCTATAACCTCTCGTATTTGTCCATGTAAATATACTTACCTCAAAGCCATATCCATGATCATGCTCTGAGCGCTACACCTATTGTAATATGACGCAGACAAACTTTCAACTACATTTCCCCGGCAGTAATCGCTCCGGCCGGACAGACCTTTTTGCAGCTGCCACAACAGATACAGGTCACAGGATCGATCACTGCATGCCCGCCATCCATCTGGATGCAGGCGCGCGGACAGGCATTCAGACAGGCTCCGCAGCCGATACATCCATCCTGCACTTTGTACTTTTCACCCTTTACCTGCTCTCCGCCAAATGCAAAATTCTTCTTCTCAATCCGTTCTGTCTGCAGCGAGAACCATTCACCCTGTCCGCGGAAAATCTGAAATACCGTCAGCACGCCTCTGGATTCCTCTGTCGGATAAATATCGTACATATAAGGATTCTTTTCAAAAAGTCTTGGCAATAACTCCGGTCCAAGCTCCCGCACTTCTCCGGCAACGGATACCGCCACACTGTGCATGGTATCCGTTCCTTTCAGAGCCGTCAGCGCAATGTGCGGCGAACGGCTCAGTCTCTTATAAAATCCCTTTCCCGTTGCAGTCAGGAAATATATACTGTCATCATCACAGTCCATCAGATCGATAGCACAGGTCACAGGATGTCCTGCTTCATCTGTCGTTGCCACGATCGATGTATGAATCTCCTCTACCACATATCGGAATATTTCTTTTACATCTATTTTGTTTCCATCCATCTTATCTCATTCCTTTCATTGCCGGCGATACACGCTTGTATACCAGCATCGTAATCACTGATACGATCAGACCTTTGAGAATATTGCCCGGCAGTGCACTATACAGCACTACATCCAGTTTTGTATGGATAAATGGAATAATCTCAGCAAATGATGCGATTACCTGATCAATCGGCATAAAGATCTGATACATCGGAAGCAGTACAAAGTAATTCATAAGCGCTGCCATGATTCCCATTGCCACACTTCCTGCCACGCAGGATACTACTGCCATCTTTCTGGTCTTTTTCTGCTTATAGATCAGTCCTGCGGTAAATACAAGACTTGCACCCATCAGGAAATTCGCCAGTTCACCGATTCCGCCTGTAGATGTAGACAGTGCCTGAAGTACATTCTTGATCAGTTCTACAACCGTACCTGCAACTGGTCCCAATGCAAATGCAGTCAACAATGCCGGTACATCCGATGCGTCCATTCTCGCAAATGACGGTGCTAACGGCATCGGCACTTCCAGAAATGCAAGGATATAGGAGATTGCTGCCATTAATGCAATCACGGTAAGATAACGCGCCTTGCCTGTGGTCTGCGTGCCGGCTTGTACTGCTGCTGTTTTTACTGTGTTCTTTTCTGTTGTGTTACTCATGATGTTCTTCCTCCCATTCTTTCAGGGGAGCTCTGTACATAGGATTCCTCAATCAGACTGATGACTGCTCTACGTGCAATCATCAGAAGTGCCATAAGGTACATTCTGAGATTGTATGCGGTCGTCAAGGTCTCGAGCAAGCTCGGACTTTGACTCGTCGCAATACAAAAAACAGGCAGCCCCATTCGGGACTGCCTGATCTACATCTTTATACGGATATCGGAATCTCTTGATTCCTTCATCGATATCTGCTCTTCTATGTACATCCTCTTTCATCCGGACTATAACCGTCGGTACTGGAATCTCACCAGTTCGGCTCTGACTGTGTTCAGAGTTCGCAGACTTTACTGCCGGTGGGGAATTGCGCCCCGCCCCGAAGATATTATTATTTTCAAGAAATAAGTTAGCACTTTCTAATCCATGTGTCAACTCTGGATTTTCGTGTAATGTGCAACTGAATTTACACTGAACTCACTTCAATATATTGCTGAGTTTTAACAATCCAGGCAAATCTACACCTTATAAGTGTCTAATATCACCTGTTTTACATACGATGCAGTTGATGACAATTTGCGGTTCAGCGGCCACGCAAGATGCACTTCACGCATCCGCATCGGATGATCCAATTCTACGCTTTTAATCGCATAGCCGGCAAGATTCGAACGAGGTGCCAGCGTCAGACATTTGCCAGATGCCACCTCGATTAGCAATGATAACCAGTCCATCCCCGCATGAACCAGCTTCGGTTCTACCTGCTCATGCTCAAACATTTTCTGATAATAACTACCGGTAATTTCCGTGTCGCCGTTTAACAGAATAAATGGTTCATCCGCCACATCCTTCAAAGACAGCTTGTCTCTTCCCGCCAATGGATGATTATCCGGAAGTAACAGCACCAGCTCCTGCCAGCCAACCTGCACAGACGCAATATCGTCCCTGCACCGCACACAGGTAAGCCCCAGCTCACAGTCTCCTTCCAGCAGCATATCCTCCACACAACGGACATTATCATTGACATGAGCCATCATTGGATGAAGATCGATCTTTCTGTCATCCTGCTGTGCCTTTGCGTAAATATTGTGAAACACACCAGGTATCATATTCAGACTGAAGATAAATGAGAATCCGATCTTTACTTCTCCTGATCCCGGATCTGACATCTGTTTGATCCTGCGGCATCCGCTTTCCAGTTCAAAGATTGCTCTCTCCGCCGATGGGTAAAACTCTTCTCCATATTTTGTCAGGATAATCTCATTGCCCCGCCGGATAAATAACGGTACGCCTAATGTCCGTTCCAGTTCTCTTATCGCATAACTGATGTTCGACTGTGAAGTATAATTCTTCTCCGCTGCACGCGTAAAGCTCTTTTCTCTGGCTGCATCCAGAAAATAATTCAGCTGCTGCAGCTTCAATCTTGCTGTCTGCATTTTGCACCTCTCCTATTCTCCGTTTACATTGAATCGAAATCCTTTATCACGTATCAAGTATACATGAATCATTCCAAATACGCAAAAGATAACATTGAGTAAAAAGAGAATTGGAAATATCCGCTCCCGCACAACACGAATGATATGTTCTGCAGTCTCACCGCCAATCAAAAATGCTACCACAACCACTGCAAAAAGTATCGCGCCTGCAAGAAGCACTAAACCTATGCCTATTGTAAATATTCGATGTGTCCAAACACTTAATTTCTTTCTCACGATCATCCCCCCCGCTACTTTAAAAAACCGAACATCGGAAGCCATCCTGCAAGCATCATCACGATAACCACATATTGTGAAGCACACCACCACACTGCCTGTATCGACGTTTTCTTAAAATCAGACTCAGCAATTCCCATTGCTACAAGCAGGCACAATGCGAATGGCGGTGACAGCTGTCCCATTGCATTACAGAGCACATTCACCATCATGGCTGCCATCATCGGATGAATTCCTACAGATATTGCCAGTGGTATAAACACCGGTCCAAACAGGAAATATACAGAAGATGATTCCATGAACATTCCGAAGAATGTAAATAACAATGGTGCAACAATGATTACCGTCACTCTGGAAATATGAAGTGCCTGTAACTGCGCTACGATCTCATTAGCAAGGTTCATATCTGTCAACAAAGTTCCCATCGCAAATCCGGAAAATGTCATCATAATGATCGGTGCTACTGTATTCACACCGTCTTCCATCAGTGCATAGACACTCTTCAGACAGACTTCATTTCCTTTCTGCTTCCAAAGGAGCAATACTACTCCGATAGCAATGCACGGAACGGTCAAAAGTACCAGTGAAGAGAACTGCTCTGCTCCATAGGTCCCGATCCGTTCTGTGATCCAGGTATCATGATAGACATTATCCAGCATAAACGGAAGGATCATAAAAAGTGGAAGAAACAATGTTCTCCAGCCGTTTTTCAACGCGGTACGTATCGGTATACGGTCTTCTTTGGGAATCGGTGTCACATGGTGTTTTCTGACCAGAATATACATTGTGATAAGTCGCTGTATGATCAGCCAGAATGCCACCGGCCATGCAAACATCCAGAATTCCGATGCCGTACAGTATCCGGGTGCTGCCACATTTAGCATCATATACATCACCGGAATTGCCGCTGACGGCGGTATGATAGGACCAAGCGTTCCTGCTGCCGCCGTAATAGACGCTGCAAGTTCCGCAGAAAATCCGGTTTTTTTCATTGCCGGAATCATAAATGTCCCCGTGGCTGCCACGGTACCGGAACCGGTGCCGCATACAGCCCCCATCGCAGCTCCTGCAAGAAGCGCCACATATCCGGCTCCGCCGGAGAATCGTCCCACAATGGATACAATAATCTCCAGCAGATCATTGATAATCCCTGATTTTTCAACGATTACGCCAAACATCATGAATGCCATCATCGTATATAACAGATAATTCTTTGATGTATCAAGCAGGTAGTAGCCCAGCTTTCCAATATTACCTGACACAATAAGCAGTGCCAGAAACGCCGCAAACATTGCCTCATACATCGGCCGTTTTAATAAGATAAACATTCCGCTCACAATGAGCAGTACCATTCCCAAATATAACCACGCTGTCATTATATACTTCTTCCTACCTCATATCCTCCGGATACTGCTTTCAGAATATTCGCAACTCCGTCTTCATCTCCGATAGAATATACTTCTATGTCATATTTTTCAAGTTCTGCTGCAAATCCGGCTCTTGGTCTCAATCCTACTGCCAGAATTACCGTATCTGCTTCAATTGTCTCCAATCCATCCGGTGTCTGTACTACTGCACCCTGATCGTTGATCTCCTTCAACGCACTGGATGTCTTAATATCTACATGATAATCTTCAAAGAGATCTTCCAGACACATCTTGTTCATCGGCGGTGTCGGTGCGCCTCCTTTCAGAATACCATCCAGGAATTCAACGATCGTCACCTTACGGTTCTTTCTTGCGAAATTCAATGCTGTCTCACATCCTACCAGACCGCCTCCGACTACAACCACTTTTTCTCCAACCGGCTTATTGCCAAGTGCTGCATCTGTAAAGCTTACTGCCTTGCGGTGGTCTGCACCCTCGATTCTTGGTACAAATGGAACTGCACCACAGGCTGAGATTACAGCGTCCGGATTCTTCTCCAGAATAAACTCTGTACTTACTTCCTGACCACACACGATCTTCACGCCCAGCTTATCAAGCTCTGCCTGATACCAGCTGATCAGCTGTCTGTCTTCTTCCTTGAAATCCGGTGCACCGGCAATATTGATCATACCGCCTATTTTATCATTTTTCTCATAAATTGTAACCTTGTGTCCACGAATTGCTGCCGCTCTTGCAGCTTCCAATCCTGCCACGCCTGCTCCAATGATCAGAATGTCTTTCTTCACAAGTGCAGGAGTCAGTCCGTAAGATTCTTCTCTGCGGAGTGTCGGGTTAACTACGCAGCACAGTCCCTGACCGCTCTGCATTCTTCCACGACATCCCACGTTACAGCTCAGACATGGACGGATCGTATCCGCTTCATTCTTCTTTGCTTTTATCGCGAAATCCGGATCTGCTAACATGGCTCTTCCGATAACCACGCCATCCGCCTTACCTTCTGCCAGTGTATTCTCACAGAGTTCCGGGCTGTGCATTCTTCCGCATACGATAACCGGAATATTAACTTCATTCTTAATCGCTGCTGCCAGATTGACATTCAATCCCATTTCCATATACATCGGTGGATAGCAGTAATAATAAGAGTCATACATTCCAACGTCCACGCTCAGCAGATCATAACCGATCTCTTCCAGATATTTACTGATGCGGATACTGTCTTCCAGTGTTCTTCCTGCCTCTTCCTCTCCGTGAAGGTCTGACTGGTTGAATCCTTTGATATAACTCTTCATTCCAAGACGCATGGATACCGGGAAGTCTTTGCCGCATTTCGCCTTGATTCCTTCTACGATTTCCTTCGCTGCACGCATACGGTTCTCGAAAGATCCGCCGTATTCATCTGTTCTCTTATTGGAAATCTCCATCTCCAGCTCATCCAACAGATATCCGAAATGCATTGCGTGAACCTCTACACCATCAAATCCACAGGCCTTCGCGGTAACTGCTCCATCGATCACATACTGAATCTTTTTCTTCAGTTCTTCTGTAGTCAGTTCCGGGCTCATCTTGGACGGATCTGCAAATGTCGGAATCTCAGACGGTGCTTTCATACCACTGTTACGTCCTACTCCCATCGTCAGCTGGATAAACATCTTTGCTCCATGACTGTGGACACGATCCAGCATTCTGGTAGACATCAGTTTAAACAATGCCGGATTATAGGAAATGTTCCATGCTCCCAGGCTTCCCGGTGTATATGGATCAACCTCCAGGTCTGTCTGTACAGCTCCTGTAAAGATCAGTCCGGCTCCACCCTTAGCTCTTGCTACATAAAATTCTATGTCCGCATCGTTAAATGCACTGCTTCCGTTTTCACTGATTCCGGTTCCTACCGGTGCATATGCGATTCTGTTCTTAACTTTTAATCTTGCTCCGATATTCATCGGTGTAAACAAATGTTTATAAATAGTCTCCTGCATGATATTACTGCTCCTTTTTATGATTCATAAGATATCTCTTATATGCTCCGCTGTATGCGATCTGCGCACATACTGCTGCCACAACTGCTGTTCCTGCGAACATAAAGAATGCTGCGCTGTAATTACCTGTTGCATCTGCAAGTGCTCCCGCGATCGGGTTAAATACCAATGCTCCTACATTGTAGACAACCGTGTAGTTACGGATCCATCCTGTTGTGTCGCCGTTCTTGCACATTTCATATCCATACAGACTGAGACCGATCGTACATACCGGACCGCCAAGTCCATATAAGAAGTTAGCTGTATGTGCCCAGAATTCATTGAACCAGCCTGCACCGGTCATTCCGAGTAACACATGGCTCACTGCGATTGCCAGGAAGAAAAATACTGCACATTTACGCATCGGCACTTTATCTGTTACCGGTCCGTAGATCAGCTTACCAATGATTACGCAGAGTCCATAAGATGAAAGTGCGATTGCTGCCTTTGCTGCGCTCCAGCCCACACTGGTAAATGCAAGTGTTCTTACCTGTCCCTGTGAGTAGCACATTGCTCCGATCAGGAAGCAGACGATCATCATAAGTGCCAGATGGAAATTACTTGGATCGTATTTCTCTGTAACAACACGTTTCGCTTTTTTAATCTCTTCTTCGCCTTCTCCATATGGAAGCAGTCCGATATCTCCCGGATAGTTTTTAATAAGCAGGAATGATAATATTGCCAGTACCGCAAACATTGCTGCTACCATCCAGAATGTGTATGAGAGGGAATGCTGCTCTACCATCTTAACCAACAGCGGTGGGAAGATCATCGTTGTAAATCCGGAAGCTGTTGTTACGATTCCAAGTACCAGACCTCTGCTTTTTGCAAACCATCGTTCAACGATCATGGATACTGCGATCATTCCGGCAAATCCATGTGAAAATCCTATCAATACCATTGCCGCATATCCGTATATCATCTGATTACCCAGTGCAAATACGACATATCCTGCTGCTCCCATCAGAAGTCCTGCCGCAAGACCTGTCCTTAATGGCAGTTTCTTATAGTAGATGCCTGTCAAATACATTGCCACGATACCTGCCAGCGTACGCACCGTTACAAGCATACTGTTCTGTGTGTTGCTGATACCCCATTGTTCAATTACATAATAAGATGTTGCCGAATAAGCTGTTACCGCTACGCCTACTGCAAAAAATACAATAACAAATGCCAATGCAGCAACGATTCCATAATATAACCAGCCTTGTTTTTTCTCTCTTTCCATAGAAAAATTCTCCTTACGTAGTTTTGTGATAAACGTGCATCCGCCGATTTTGTGATTATTTTAACAGTCAAATTAAGTTCCAACAACCAAATAGTTTCTATCACTCTCATAAAAAACATTTATTTCACAATCTTTTCTTTTCATGCTATAACGGTTGTAAGTGATAAACGTGATAAGCCTGGCACAGAACAACATTATTTATTTATGAATTTGGAGGTTTATTACTATGAAGAATTTTCATTTTGCATGCCCTGGAGAAATCTTTTTCGGACCTGAAAGTGTAGCACAGAATCCTGAGGTATTCTCTCAGTATGGAAAGAAAGCATTTATCGTAACAAGCAAATTCCTTGATGGTACACGCAATATTGCATTGGAAGATGTAGAGGCTGTACTGAAAAGCGAAGGCGTAGAATATCAGATCAACGACAGCGTTCAGCCGGATCCATCCGTAGAAGCCTGTGTAGAAGTACTGAAAGAAGTAAAAGCATTTGAGCCAAATGTAATCATCGGTATCGGCGGCGGCTCTACTATGGATACTGTAAAAGGTGTTAATGTAATGCTGAATTATCCTGATATGGAACCATATGCAGCATTATTCGATAATGGTCCTCACGTATTCGGTGTGGGCGGCGAGAATAAAGGTGCTCTTCCATTTATCAGTATCGCGACTACAGCCGGAACAGGAGCTGATCTTACAGGCGTTGCTGTACTGACCCGTGCAGATATCGACAACAAATGCGGTACCAACCGCAGAAACTATGCGCGTTACATTTTCACAGATCCTCGTTATATTATGAACAGTCCGGAGGAACTGAATCATGCCGTAGCTGTTGACGCACTCTGCCATGGTATCGAAGCATACTTAAGCCGTGACAGCCGTGATGACTATATGACCAATATGATCTCAGAAGCAGCATTCAAACAGTTTGGCGAGTTTAAGGACCGCCTGCTTACTAATACTATGACGGAAGATGATTACACCAGACAGGCACTGCACAGCATGCTTCAGGGAATCGTAATCATCAACGAGGTTACCGGTGTACCACACGGTCTCGGATACCCGCTGTCACACTACTATCATGTACCACATGGTCTTGCATGCGGTGTTTTCGAAGGAGAATACCTGCGTGAGTTCAAAGATCCAGAAGGAAAAGCACGTGTAGAAAAAGTTGTAAGACTTGCAGGATTTAAGGATGTTGACGAATTCTGTGATTACATTCAGGATGTTATCGCACCACACATCAACATTCAGGTAACCCGTCAGGAGATTGAAGACTGGACAGACGTATTCTGCGGACAGCAGTGGCGTATTGACCGTCATCCAGAAGAACTGACTCGCCCTATGGTAAAAGGTATGTACGAAAGAGCACTTGCTAAATTTATCGTAGATTAATCAGACATTCCCCTCTCAAACAACATAACTCAAAAAGAATGGAAGCCGTACCTCATGGTATGGCTTCCATTCTTTCTTTATATATTACATTCATTACATCTTCCTAATATGATATTCCCTCTTCATTCCGTACATAATACTTCTGGATACCACATCTACAATGATAAATCCAAATGCGATTGCCAGACAGGTCGCAAGTAAGATCACTGTCTCACCAAACGCCTCCGGAATGTCTCTTGCCACACATGCGTACATCAGATAATACAGATTTGGTCCAGGAATCAGCGGAAATACGGACGCTGTCAGGAATATCGTCGATGGCGCCTTATTTACACGGGACATGATAAATGCATAAAATGCCACAAATACTGCGCCCATTAGTGTTGCCAAAAAGTTACTTGGCTCAATCGCATACACTACTACATAGATTGCCCACGTAAAGAATGCTCCGATACTGCTGTACAATACCTGCACGCCACGTATTTTGAACCACCATGCAAATCCCGTACATGCGATCGTACAGGAGATGAGCTGAATTGGTACACTGTGATTCAGGATAAAGCTATCAGATGTTCCCTGATGGAACAGCAATAGCGCTACTGCGATACCAAATGCAATTCCCGCTGCCCCGAGCATCGAACTCATAATATGTAAGAATCCTGAGATAAAGTCGCTCTGAAGAATATCCCGAATACCATTTGTCGTACTGAGTCCACTGATCAGCAGCATGACGATACCGATCATAATACGGTCCGGATGATCCGCAATTCCAGCCTTAGCTGCCAGAATAATCACAAGTTCACCCATAAATGCCATCAGTGTATTATATACCATCAGATTATCTTCCCGCTTCGACAGCCAGTCTCCTACGAATACAATCAGAATCGATACAACAACTGCTACCAGTGCATCCTTCGCATTGCTTCCGAAAAATACCGCGAATCCTGCGCCGCCCATAATACCTGCCAGATAGCGGGTAATACGCTTCTGTTTCGGACGATTCATAACTTCCAGATATTTCTCATGTAATTCCTTTTCATCCGGCGTATTCTGACAGACATACCGACACAGGTTGTTCAGATAATCCAGTCTGTCAAAGTTCGGCTCACCGCCCTCCACATGACGGATCTGTGTAATGATCTCACCCTCCGGAGTCTCGACTGTCACCTGTATATTACTCGGAATAACAAATACGTCCGACTTCACAAATCCATAACTTCTGCACATCCGATAAAAGCTGTCTTCCAAACGGAAGTTCTCTGCTCCGCTTCTCAGCATCCCCTCTCCGATGTCCAGAATCCCCTGCACGATCTTATAATAATTCATTCCAATTCATCCTTTGCCCCGATTTCTATAACAATTCCTTTTCATGTTACTGTTCAGCCCTACTCATCCATTCGCAAAACCGCACGATAACTCGTGCTTTCCCGCTGCTGCGCAGCTAATTTTGCTCATGCCTGGGCGGTGACTCTATTCGAGTCCCCTTACACACAAGAAAAACTGTTATTTACATGCAAGCATGCTATAACAGCCTTTCTTGTGTCCCGGGGCTGAACAGTAACCTTTTATCCCAGATTTTATCACGATTTTTTCTATGAGTAAAATATATTTATTGGTTTTTTCTATAACTATTTTAAATAACATTATTATATTTTCTAATATTACTTTCTTTCCCTATACCGTTATAATGGAAGTAAGTATAATGTCACGTTCTAAAAGGACTGAAAGGAGTTCAACATATGAGAGCATTGATCGTAATTAAAAAAATAGGAAAAAGCTTCACCGAGTTTCTCTGCAGAGACTGGACACCGGCTGAGAAGATTCTTGTAGCTGCCTGCTGCGTATTGTATGGAATGATCCATGGTTTCCTGATTTCCCCTGTTAAAAAGGGATTGACCATTGGCTGTAATAACGGTAACAACAATGGTAACTGCTACAGTGAACTGGATGATGATTTCATGTTTGACGACGAGGATTAATCCATTATATCCCCTTATGAATCAGGAGACTGTTCTGCTTATATCGCAGATAGTCTCCTGATTTATTTTGTATAATAATTTTCCAATCATCGAATAGCCAAATTCATATATTATATCAAATCATTTCCTGGACAAAGCCAGAATGAGTACCGACAGATAGAGTAAAATCTGTACCCATCCGATGTGCCCGGTAAAATCCATATACGGATTATACCAGTCCAGGATTTTTGCTGTAATGCAGACTAATGTGCATACAACTCCCACATGCATCAGTCCATATCTTATCCGTTTCATTATCATTGTTTTACCGCCTCCGTAATGAATATTCCATCCTGCACTTCATGCTCCTGCTTATACGGATGATTCGCCACATTTCCCTGAAATGTCATAAAAGAACAATGTCCTCCGTCCAGATTATAAGCTTTCTGGCATCCAAGATCTTCAAATATCTTTGCCATCTCATCCAAAAACATGCCTCTGGTACTGCTCTGTCTTCCATCCACCAGCAGCAGGCAGTAATGTCCCGGTTCAAAATATCCGATTGCCGTTCTCGGGTGCGACTCTCTGATATAATCCCAGGTCAGGAAATCCTGCTTTGCCTTGCCATTGTCATCCAACAGGCTTGGACCAAATACCCAGCTTTGGTATGCGCCTTTCTGCTTAAGCAGTTCGATGTCCACCTGCCCCGGCTGATAGATATCCATCGTTCCATCCTGATTCAGCACGCAGGTCTCCGCATCACTCTGCTTCGCCCGGTACACCACACCGTTACGGATGATCGTGCCGTTATCCCGGTGCCGGTTATTGCTGTAGGAATCTCCATTCACCGCCAGTATCGACTGCATCCGCGCTGACATATCGCTCAGCTTTTCTGTATTTCCCACGCCATACGTATCCTGCGCAAATGCCGTCTGAAAACAGGAAATATCTCCAATATACACATCTGCCAGCACATAAGCTGTCTTCGTGCCATACGCCAGATGCTTTCCGGCTTCTGACGTGTCCAATTTACCGGTATCATACTGATGATAGCTCAATTCAATTGACAGATCCGGACTGCTGTATGTCGTATCTGTTGAAACAATATGATCCGTGAATTTATCTACAAACTTCTTATGCCAGTCCATCTGAGCAGATGCATCCGTCTGATTCATCTGCGTGACTGTCCCCGACTGGTCTAACTGTGTGCTTACATTGCTGGTGTGCTGCAGGGATTTTGATGCCTCCTGTACACTGATTCCCTTCTGCGGCATCAGATAATTCACGATCCATACAGACAGGATAATAACTGCTGCCAGCACCACATCAATGCCAAGCGTAAGTATTTTCATCTTCGTTCTATATCTCATTGCTTATCATCTCCAGACTTTACGCGTATTTGTGCTTTCGAAAAATCACACAGTTCTGCACCGTCCAGCTCATCACAAACAGAACGGCTTCTGTCAGAAGTTTTGCCGGATAGACAGATACATGTCCGATCTGTACAAACATTTCCAGCAGGAGATTATTCATACACAGGATAAATATCGCAAGTGCCAGATAATGGGCTGCCGTCTTCACGTTTTTCTTCTCATGAAATACAAACTTACAATTCATACTGTAATTGTAGAAGCCACTGATACATCGTGCCAGCACATTGGCAATCAGCACCAGGATAGCCGTATGCGGCATCAACAGCATGAATATCGTAAATAGCAGATAATCAACCACAAAACTTGACAGCGATGATAAAGTGAACTTTAATATGTCTTTGTAAATTCTTACCGAATCTCTGACTCCACGAAAATGGGAGCATGAATTCTCCGCATCCAGATATATGGTATGGATCGGTACTTCTTGTATCGGTATCTCATCCTTCGCCAGCGTCATCAGCACATTCATTTCATATTCATACCGCTCTCCCTGAATCACCAGAAGACGGTCAATTAACTCTTTTCCAAATGCCCGGAGTCCGGTCTGCGTATCCGACACATGCACACCGCTGACCACCCGGAACACCGTTCTTGTAATCTGGTTGCCGAGTCTGGATCTTATCGGCATATCTTTCCCGACTTCACGGACTCCCAGCACCATACTGCCGTAATATCCTCTTGCAGCCCCCAGAAGCTTCATCATATCCTCCGGCAGATGCTGTCCGTCACTGTCCATCACTCCGATTACGTTCTGATCCCACATTTCATCCCGGATATACTTCAGCGCTGTTTTGATAGCAGCGCCTTTGCCGCGGTTCTTATGATGCTGAAGCACGATTGCCACATCTTTTACCTTTTCAAAAACATGCCGGTATTCTTCCCCGCTTCCATCATCCACAGCCACGGTACTGCATCCATACATCCAAAGCTTATCTGCAAGCTCGATCAGTGTCCTGTCTGGTTTGTATGCCGGTAATATTACGACTGCCATCTCTCCATCTCCTTCCGCTCCTGACGTTTCCATTTCAAACGCAGGAGTACGCCTTCTTCAAATCGGTATCCAATATAAGCTGCGATGCATCCTGTCAGGATTCCTCCCAGAATATCTGTCGGATAATGTACATACAGATACAATCTGGAAAATGCGAT
Source organism: bacterium (assembly GCA_963592205.1). Lineage (GTDB taxonomy): Bacteria > Bacillota > Clostridia > Lachnospirales > Lachnospiraceae > Claveliimonas. Next base: position 24,880 of record CAVAVU010000138.1, on the reverse strand, counting down.
CAGCGCCGCAAGCACCAGTGCCGGCTTCCATATCTTGTTCTCTTCGGCAAGGTAAAGCGCCATCACTGCCGCAAAGGACGCTGCGGTGTGACCGGATGGGAATGAATAATCATGCGGTCTTGCGATCAATAATTTTACCGATGTATTTACATCGCAAGGTCTGATTCTTCCCACCAGATTCTTCAGGATTCCGTTACAGAGCACGACATCCACGCACAGTGCCAGCATAAGGATCAGTCCGGTTCGTCTAGTCTTCGGGATGATCAGCAAGATCACCCCTAACAGAATCCATATCATTCCTGCATTTCCAAGTTTTGTAATCACACACATCACCGTATCCAGGATCGGTGTGTGGATATGCTGTATTGCATTTAAGATACTAATTTCCACGTCGTTCACTTCTTTCTTTGATAAGCTGCAATGCATATACCAGCACTGCTCCATTTACTGCTGCTATAATGTGAAATGTTCCAAAGTTCATAGCCGCCTGCGGTACTTTCAATGTCGTCGGGCCCATAACGATCGCATAGAACGAACCGATCATCATTCCCACGATCAGGTACACCATTTGTGTCCGGTAACGTTCCAGACAGATTTTAATGATCTTAACTACCGATACCGCTCCTGCCAGCACGCCGAATCCGAAAAACATCAGGCCCGGGATAAAGCTGAGATCAAAAGATAACACACCTTTGATCGCTGTAATGACCGGAATATAAGCTCCGAAGATCAGAAGCAGTGTAGATCCTGAGATACCCGGCAGGAACATTGCTGAAATCGCGATCATTCCGATTAAAAATAATTTAATGCCAAGACCGATAGAGAACTGTCCAAGATCCATGCTCGCTGTTCCGATTTTTCCATTTGCCCAGGTAATACCAGCCACCACCAGAATACCGATCAAACAGAAAATGATTCCTTTGCCGACATCCTGCATACTCTTTTTCTCTTCCTTCACGATCAACGGAATCGCTCCGGCTACAAATCCTACAAACAGAGAACTTACTACGTAGATGTGACTTTCAAATAATGCTGACAGCACCAGAACTGCAAGTCCCATACCGATCACCCAGCCAGCTGCAAGTTTCACCAGATACCGCAGTGCCCGTTTCTTTTTCTTCATACTTCCAAATGCCAGTGCATCGATAGCTCCGATAAACCGGTCATAGAATCCCATGATAAATGCCACCGTTCCTCCTGACACTCCCGGCACACTGTCTGCCAGTGCCATACAAAATCCATTCATTCCTTCCTTTATCATAAAAAAGACCTCCTGTTCATTTACTGTAGATATCGTAACAATCTACCTTAAATAAACAGGAGGTGATTTCCTAAACATTTATTAAACTATTTGATGCCAGGGTCAAAAGGCCTGAATCCACATGAGCTTGCTCATAAGTGGATGAAAGACCTTGGGACCCGCCCCCAATATGAGCCTAAAAGTGGGATGGTAATCCCACGATATGCGAATAATTTGGGGGGATTGTGGGAGTGCAAAGCACGGAACAATCCGCAGGCATCATGGTTGGGGGCGTTTGACCCCAACATCCTTATTAAGTCTGTATCCGGCTCCCCACACGGTCTCCAGAATCTTCGGATTCTTACAGTCATCCTCGATCTTCTCGCGGATCCGGCTGATATGCACCATCACGGTCGCACTGTCGCCCACATAATCATAACCCCAGATCTTCTCAAAGAGCTGCTCTTTGGAAAATACGATATTCGGATTCATCGCCAGGAACTTTAACAGTTCAAATTCCCGGTTCGGGAACTTAATCTCTTTATCGCCTTTATAGACTTTCCAGCTGTTGACCAGAATCCGCACATCGCCAATCTGTATCTCTTCCGCTTCGTCAGTCTTCTCTTCCGGCACCTTCTGAAGTAGGCGTTCATACTGGCGCAGATTCGCATTTACCCTTGCCACAAGCTCCGCCGGATCAAACGGCTTCGCAATATAATCATCGGCACCAAGCCCCAGTCCGCGGATCTTATCCACAGATTCCGTCCTGGCTGTGACCATCAGGATCGGAATATCCACCTTATCGCGGATCTCTCTGCAGACCTCATATCCGCTTTTTCCCGGCAGCATCAGATCCAGCAGGATCAGGTTAAATGTTTCCTGTTCCAGCACAGGCATAACTTCTGTTCCATCGGTCACAATCTTTGTTGCAAATCCGGCTGATTCCAGATACGCTTCCTCGATCATGCTGATATCCGCATCATCTTCTACGATCAATATCTTTTTACCATCTGCCATACCGATTCTACGCCTCCTTTTCAACCAACGGTAATCCCAGATAGATCCGAAGTCCATCTGCATTTTCCGCACGGACAGTTCCGCCCATAGCTTCTATCAGGTATTTTACAATATACAGTCCAAGTCCGTTGCCCTCCTTACGATTCCGCGACTCATCACCACGGTAAAATTCATCGAAGATATACGGTAACTTATCCTCCGGCACGCCGGCTCCGTTATCCATAAAGCAGATGCTGATGCCCTGCGGTGTCGGATGCAGTTCGATCTTCATCTCAAGCGGATCTGCCTCACTGTATTTTCTGCTGTTCTCCAGCATATTATCAAAGATTCGCTGAAGCTGTTCCGGATCTACGGATACCTCCGCCGTAATGCCATTGGTAACTGCGGTTAATTTCTCCTTGTCATGCTCCAGAAAATCCTGCTTTCCCTTCACATACTGACCGATAAATGCGCCAATCTCCAGTCTGCAGAAATCAAGCGGCATATTGCCGGTCTCCATCTTGGATAAATAAAATAGTTGATTAAGAAGCACATCCATATCTCCGGTACGCCGGTATGCTGCCTGCAGGAATTTCTCCTGTTGATCCGGTGTGGATGCAATGCCGTCCATCAGACCTTTGATCGTACCGCGTACTGCCGTCAGCGGTGTCCTGAGATCATGAGAAATGCCAGCGATCATATCTGTTCTCGCCTTCTCATACTTGCGATTCTTCTCTTGCTCCTCCAGCAGATGGCACTGCATCTCATTAAATCCGCCGCATACATTTTCAAACTCCAGATCACCCTCGTAGATGATCTCTCCCGTCAGGTCATTGTCCCTGATCCGGCGTGTTCCCTCTTCCAGAATATTCAGAGGCTCCATAATGTGATCGGTCAGACGCTTGGTAAATAACTGGCTGAGCAGAACGAGTACTACGATACAGATAATTCCGTCTGCACCAAACAGCAGGATAAATGCATCCTTATGCACCGTCAGATCCTCTACGATCTCACCAAGATCATCCTGATTCAGCTCAACCTTCTGTTCCGAATAAACCTTCAGATCCGTCTCGATGGACTCTGCATACACCTTGATCACTGCTATATTAATGACCAGAAACAGAATCAACGTCACAAGTACCATCAACGCATTGGAAATGAATATCCGTCTGCGCACCGATTTGCCACAGATCTTATCGTTCATAATGCGTTCCAGTTTCTTCCAGATATCTATACATTTGTGTTTTAATTTGTTCAGCATGATAATCCCTCCTTCTTTATCAGAGATTATACAAAATGTCACTAAACATCACGCCATGTGAAAGTTAAACATTTCCTAAACAGTTCTGGATTTATTTTAAATCTGGATTGCACAGCCTTTTCTTCGGTATTCTGCTGCATTATCTTTCACGCTCTTGATGTCCGCGTCCTTTCCGCACACACGGCATCTTTCATTACGGTTCGGGAATCTGACAATGCGGTTTTCCATCGTCAGTCCGTCGAATACATACATCTTATTGGTCAGCAATTCTCCTGCACCGGTAAAATATTTCACAGCCTCCAATGCCTGCACACTGCCGATGATTCCCGCCATCGCACCAATCACTCCTGCCTGTGAACAGTTCTGGACGCTGGCCGGATCCGGGATCTCTTCAAATATGCATCTATAACAGGTAGACTTGCCATCCGGCACATAGGTCATCACCTGTCCTTGGAATCTCAGAATCCCCGCATGACAGAACGGCTTACCAGCCAGCACACACGCATCATTGATCAGGAACTTTGCTTCAAAATTATCCACTGCGTCAATGACAAAATCATATTCCGATATGATCGCTTCTGCATTCTGCGGCGTAATAAATTCCTTATATGCCTTTACCTGAATCCCGCTGTTCAAATGCTCCAGCACCCGCTTTGCAGATTCTGCCTTATTCTGATCCACCATCGATTCACTGAAGATGATCTGTCTCTGCAGATTCGACAGGCTCACAGCATCTGCATCCATCAGTCCGATTATTCCTACTCCCGCGCCCGCGAGATACAGCGCCGCCGGTGCCCCCAAGCCGCCTGCACCGATGATCAATACTTTCGCATTCTTTAATTTCAACTGTCCATCCATACCAATCTGCGGCAAAATAATCTGACGGTCATAACGAAGCAGTTCCTCCCTGCTGTATCCGGATGTATGCTTCAGCAGCCATGATCGGTATCCGCCCTTCAGATTATACGCATCGTATCCCATTTCCCGAAGTTCCTGCGCAATCTCATAACTGGTCTCACCGTATGTACAGTATACAATATACTTTTTATCCTCCTGCAACGGTATCTGCTCTTTCACAACATCCATATTTTCAAATACCAAGGCATCCTCTATATGACCGTGCTGATATGCAACCGCTCCGCGCGTATCTATGTAGACAACCTGCTCCTTCTTCCAGTCAGCAATCTGCTCCAGTGTCACTTCTATCTCTTTCGTGTTCAAAATGTCCGGCTCCTTTTCATTCCATATAAATGGGTCTATATCAACAATTATAGGCGAATTTTTCTCACATTTCAACAAATACGATACTCCGCAAACAGTCTGCTTGTTTCACCGCTTTCCCTGTGCTACCATTAACTTATCAATTTGAAAAGGAGATCGTATTATGAGTTTATTAGAAATGCTTCAGAACAGACACAGCATCCGCAAATACACTGACGCAGATATCACCGACAAGGATCTACAGACCATCCTTCAGGCAGGACTTCTGTCCGCCTCTGGCCGTGCCGCACGCCCTTGGGAATTTATCGTAGTGCGCGACAAAGAGACTCTTCAGAAAATGTCAGAAAGCCGTGTCGGTGCTGCCAAGATGCTGGCAAATGCTAACGCCGCCGTCGTAGTAATCGCCAACGAGAGTAAGACCGATGTATGGGTGGAAGACTGCTCCATCGCCATGTCTAACATGCACCTCGCTGCTTCTACGCTCGGCATCGGAAGCTGCTGGATTCAAGGACGCCTCCGCATGACACCGGATGATACCACAACCGAAGATTACCTGCGTAACCTGCTCGGCTACCCGGCTGACTACCGTCTGGAAGCTACCCTTTCTCTCGGTATGCCTGCAGAAGAAAAAGCGCAGACCGAACTGTCCGCGCTTCCTGTTGATAAGATTCATTATGAGAAATACTAACATTTCTTTTTCTTCTTTAACCAGATCATACATCCTGCACACAGCATAAGCTGTACTACGGATGACATCGGTGTCGCCAGTCCGATACGGAACAGAGATGCTCCCGGCTGGCGACTCATGACGTAAGACACCGGCACTCTCACACAAAATGCCCCGACAATTCCCTGTATCATAACAAATCTGGTCATTCCAATTCCATTATAAAATCCAATATAGCAGAAGAAAATTGCCGTAAGCATACAGTCAATCGCATATGCTCTCAGATAATCTGCTCCCGCTGCAATCACGCTAGCATCAGACGAGAAGATTCCCGCCAACACGCTTCCATGAAAATACGACAGGAAGAACATTCCCACACCGATTACAAACGACACCGCCACGCCATAATACAACGCTTTCTTCGCTCTGTCCATCCGTCCCGCGCCGTAGTTCTGCGCCACAAATGCTGAGATGGACTGCATGAATGCCGATGAGATCAGCATGATAAATGCACAGACTTTCTCCGCCACGCCTACGCCCGCGGATGCTGTTACTCCCATAGAATTGACGATTGCCAGAATGATCAGAAATGAAATACTGACCAGCAGATCCTGTAATGCGATTGGTGCTCCAAGCCCTGTCATTTTCCTCATCGTGCGTCCATGGATGCGCACATCACTCCGGCTCATTTCAAATGGAAGCTCCTTTCTCCGTATCAGGAAAAAGGATACAATCACACTGATCACCTGCGCCGTCACTGTTGCAATGGCTGCCCCTGCTGTTCCCATATGAAATCCGGCACACAAAATCAGATCCCCGCAGATATTGCACACGCAGGCGATCATTACCGTCAACAGCGGCGTCTTTGAATCACCAAGCCCCCTGAAAATACAACCGATCAGATTGTACGCCACGATTGCAAGCATTCCGCCTCCGCAGATCCTTACATAACTTACCGTCTGGTCAAATGCTTCTTCCGGCGCATTCATGACTGCGCTGATCTGCGGCGCACATGTAGTCAGTACGATTGTCATAATAACTGCAATCACCGCAAACATCACGATCGCTGTTCCTACCGTCCTGCCGCCCTTTTTCCGCTCGCCAAGTCCGATCTGCTGTCCCAGCAGAATCGTTGTGCCCATCGCAAAGCTGCTGACCAGATTCGTCAGCGTCATCATAATCTGCGATCCGGTCGACACCGCCGACACATCTCTCGACGATGCAAACTTGCCCACGATCAACAGATCCGCAGCGCCATACATCGCCTGCAGAAACAACGCAAATAATACCGGAATAGCAAATGTGATCAGCGGCTGTAATATCTTTCCTTCTATAAATGTGGTACTCTTATCCACACCGCTTTTCTTACTGTTCTCCAAATTGCTCATCACCAGATCCTCTATTCATTCACCACATCGATCTGGCACATCTTCATTGTTACCAGTGCTGCCTCATGGCTCTCCGGCGTAACGCCGGCACAGCAGGATGCATCTACGGTAAGTTTCACTTCCGGAAAATCTGCTTTCAGGATCAATGCATTCGATACGACGCAGATGTCCGTGCAGAGTCCAACCATCTCAATCTCATCAAACGTCCACTCATTCCAATGCGGCCATCCAAAATTTGGTTTGTCTATGTACTCTGCGCCATCCACTTCCAGACCATCCGCGATCATCCATCCCTTCGTGCCCTTGATACAGTGCTCCACCGGAAGCTTCTTACCCTCCGGCGTATCCAGATAATCCTCGTAATGTGTATCCCTTGTGAAAATGATCTGCTCTCCTGCCTCCTGATATTCTCTGATCTTGGCTGCTACTTTCGGCACGATAGCCTGTGCCTCCTTTGTACCAAGTGAGCCGTTTATAAAGTCATTCTGCATATCAACTACGATTAATGTTCTCATATGATAATTCCTCCCATTTTAAAATCCATTTAATTCTTCTTTATTCTCCTGCTGTTGCAGATAAAACATAGCTTTCTGCGTCTCAATCTCTACCTTCAGTTCTTCTTCCGTCGGCAGATATAACTTATACTTCGATGCAAAAAGCTGTTCGTTCCCATTCATAATAGAATAACGGGCAATATCCTCGTCCGTATCAGCACACAACACAATCCCAATTGTCGGATTATCTCCATCACTGCGCTTTAACTCATCATACATTCGGATATACATATCCATCTGTCCCACATCCTGATGCGATATTTTCTCCGTTTTAAGATCAATCAATACAAAACATTTCAATATATAATTATAGAATACAAGGTCTATATAATAATCCTGTTTTTCTGTGTGAATGTGCTGCTGTCTGCCTACAAATGCATAGCCCTTTCCAAGCTCCATAAGGAACTTCTGCAGATTGGAAAGAATGCTTTTTTCAAGATCATTCTCTGTAAAATCCGTATTCTGCGAAAAGCCAAGAAATTCCGCCACCACCGGATTCTTGATAAATTCCAACTTATCCGTTTGATAAGACGCAGTCAGATCCTGCATTTCTTCTTTTACGCTGTCCTTACTCTGTGTTTGAAGCATACGATAATAATACTGCGAAGAAATGTTGCGCTGTAAAGTGCGGACACTCCATGTCTGCGCCACTGCTTCATGCTCATACCAATCACGGGCTGCTTTATCTTTTACCTGCAATAATATTCTATAATGTGTCCACGAAAGATACACTGCAGATTTTCCACTCACCGAGTGGAAAATCTCAGGAAACGTTTTATAAAACGTAAAGAAACTATATAAATTTGTTTTCGTAAAACCTTTTCCATATTTTTCTGTGAGCTTTTTGGACAAACTTTTAATTACAGTTGCTCCATATTCTGCACGATCCTCTCCTTCCAGTTCCTCTTCCGCAATTCTGTAACCAATTAGCCAATTCCTCTGCACCAGAGCTGTATTCACCGCCCTATATGCCGCCTTTTGCGAAGATTCTATGATCCCGCACATGTCTTTTAATAAGTTATCTGTTTTAACAAAATCAATCATAAGATTATTCTGTCTTCCTTTTTCCAAATTATTCCCCATAGACATCCCCTTTGAAAACTTCATATAACAAAATCCCAGGGAATCTAACATCCTTGGGATTCACATCATATACATAATACAGTCTTTCATTTCATTCGTCAATCGATATGTTCTACTTTATTTTAAACAGTATTCATAATCTGCTCTTTTCCATTCCTTTCGTCATCTGCCCGATCCGTGCTCCGGCACCGTATTTTCTGGCCGCATAAAAGAATGCATCCATATTCTCAAGCGGTACTCCCATCGATACCTGGCATCCTGTATTTAACATGAATCCCTTTGGATTCTCTGCCCCTGTGCGCAAGGACACTTTGACTGCTTCAATCACATCATCAATACTTCCGTTCCGCATCACATCCACCGGCGGCACATTACCGGTCAGGAACATCCGATCACCAACAATCTGCTGAAAATCCAGCATATTTTCACAGTTATCCACACTCAGCATCGTAAATCCACAATCCGCCAGATCTTTCCAGAGTAGCTTGCTATGACCGCAGATATGGATTGTCGGTTCCGAGCCTGTAATATTCACAATTCCGTCATGAAGCGCCTTCAGATACGGTCCCGAAAATTCTCTGAAATACCGCACGCCCAGGATGTCTGTGGTCGTAACCGGATCTGAGATTGACCAGGATGTAATTCCAAGCTTTTCATATCCCGCCCGCACATATTTGAGATTACACATGACGATCAATTCTAACAACCGGTGTAGCTCTTTCGGTGCTTTCCGCATATCGCGCAATACATATTCAATCGGACGCATTGCAATTGCTGTCGTGATCGGTCCAGCCATGCCGCCACTGTATTTCAATTCCGGCAGACGCTTTTTCAGTTCCCGTGCAGTCTCAATCTTCTTCTGCATCCATGGATTGGTTTCTACTTCAAATTCTTCCAGAATATGCAATTTATCGTAGCTATCCAGAAAACGTCGGCCAATATCATTTTCGCCACGCTCTGATACAATTTCTTCTGATCCAAGCGCAATTCCCATTCCACGAAGTCCCAGTTTAAACGGAATCGATGCATCGCCATATATTTCCTGCTTTTTTCTAAGCTGTGCCGCACGGACATCCAGATTATTATACAGATCATGCTTGAAATATCCCCAGGCTACGCCGAGCGCATCATCCGCTGACAGTAGCCTGTGCGGAATGCAATCCACTTCTTCTCCCGCCATGTATGCTTTCATCCGCTCACCGGGCGTCATTTCCACCTTTTGCTTCGCCATTTCGCGGTAAAGTTCTTCCTTTGTCATTCCGCACACCTTCTTTCCTTACCAGTAATATCCTTCATCCAAATGTACTTACATCACATGCTCTGTCCTCTTGATGATCTCGTCCTGCGTTGCCTTCCTGAGCGAGCAGAAATATGCGCTGAATCCTGACACCCGCACAATCAGATCAGCATAATTTCCCGGATGCGCCTGTGCTGCCCGCAGTGTCTCTCCCGATACCACGCTGATCTGCATTTCCATACCACCTTTATGAAAATACGTCTCGATCAGGCTCCGCAATGCCCGTTTTCCGGTCTCTTCTTCTAATAAAGATGGGGTGAATTTCACATCCAATACCATGCCATTGCCCGCTTCTTCCATTGGGAAATTCGTAACTGAATTGATCAGTGCTGTTGGTCCATGGGTATCCTTTCCCTGCGATGCGCCAGAAGAATTGGATAATGATTCTCCGCGCTTTCTTCCGTCAGCCGTTGCCCCCGTGTGCATACCCATAATCGCGTGATCCTCTACCGTGTATAATCCCAGCCGGTATGGACCACCCCAGTAATTCCTATATTCTTTCAAAATGTCTGATACCTTTTTTTCGAGTCTGAGTGCTATCTGATCTGCAGCACACTCTCCACTCTGATCGTTACCATACTTCGATGCACGAACGGTAAGATATTGCTGAATCTGCCCTGTACCTTCAAAGTCCGCATCCGTTATCTCCACGCATTCTTCCAGCGTAAGCATCTGTTTATCATAGACCACATCCCTGATTGCAGCCAGCGCATCTGCTGCTGTCGCGACACCGCCCAGATTGAAGCCTGCGCTGATATACTCCGCACCGTCCGCCATAATGTCTTTCCTGCTGCCAATACAGTTTTCCGTCAGCACCGACAGATACGGAAGCGGATATTTTTCCGCATACAGATGCTCGATACGGTTTAGATTGCGGATAATCTTTCGTACCCAGTATTCCAATTCATCCAGATATGTCCGTTCGAGCTCCTCATAAGTTTCAAATTCAGTTAAGCTTTTCTGATTTTTCATCCGAAATATTTTTTCACTACAGTTATCTTTTCCCTGATGCAGAAGCAGATTCAGGAGCTTCGGCAGATTCAGTCTTGCAAGCTCCGTCATCGCATTTTCCTTTCCCGGAACCGCCATCTCCACACAGCCTACAAATCCATAATTCCACACATCATCTTTCGACACACCATTTTTCATCTGTGCTTTCATACAGCACGGATCATAAAGGAGCGCCGGGAATCCCATGCCCGTCTGGATCAGTGCCAGCACCGCCTGCCATGCCTCCTCCGGCATATCATCTGTCCATCGAAAATTCACGGATGGCTGATCCACGCACAGATTCGCCGCCGACTCCAGGCACAGATAGGTCAGGTCATTAACCGAACATCTGCCATTCTCATCACACCCGCCAAGGGTCATATTCTGATAAGCTTTCTTCTGACAGCTGCATTTAAGCCAGAAGGCTTCCAGCAGTTCCCCTGCCTCTTCGTAAGTAATCCTGCCTGCATCCACATCTTTCCTGTAAAATGGATACAGATAATAATCAATCCTGCCAAGAGAAATTCCTGACGGAATATTCTCACAGTACATCATCTCATTGGCAAGTGTCAGTAACTGCAGCGCCTCAAAAAATGTCTCCGGCGCTTTTGTCTCTATATTAATCAATGCGTCACGCATTCGTTCCAAGCAATCCTGTCTGGTTCCGAATCCGTCGTTATAGTTGTCATTGCAATTATCATTGTTAATATTATTGTTTCTTTTTAACTTATTTAATTGTCTTTCTGTCTCTTCCAGATACCGATGCATATAATCTATACATGCTTCTAATACAATCTGGAACGCATGTACCGTTTGTCTCTCTTTGTCATTCTTTGCTTCTTTAAGCTGTTCTTCCGCCTCCGAAAGTAATGCTCCCCATCCGGTATTAAGCAGCATCTCGTATCCTGCAAGTGTATGTCCCGAATGCCAGTGTTTTACAAGCCAGCTCTCCACGGCATCCGCAAACTCATCCAGTTCAGCATCTACAGTTTCCGACGTCTCCTCTGCTGATTCTAGCTGCCCATCCGCTGAAATCACACCTTCAACTACATTGCGGCTTCTTCGACAGAGTTCTTTTGTCTCTTCGATCTCCCGCTCCATGTCCATCTGGAACTTTGCCCGATCCGCCGGATCAAAGTCTTTCGATACCTTCATTGGGAAATTCACATTATATGCATATTGGAATATATATCCTGCCAGCAGATCATCCTCCGGTATGAGGACTGCCTTTTTCGCCAGCGTATTGGCAAATCCATATGCGTACTGTTCTTCCACCGATGCCTCCGGATGTTTCCGGACCGCCTCCCGATACGCATCATCACGTACCGGAATCTCAGATGTTCTGGCATATTTCTTTCGATTTTCTTTTAATACCTGTATCCGTCTGGCGACGGTCCGTTTTGTTCTCATGTCTCTGTCCTTCCTGCTGTCAAATTACATCCATTATACTCATATCACTTCTGCAAAACGTGCATTGACTGCCAATGATTCCAACTGAATCTCTGACGATCTTCCGTCTGTTAACTCATCAATCCTTGCATTCACCGCCGGATGAAAATAGTGTCCCTGTCTTTCCTGTTCTTTTCCGTAACTGACCGCTTCTTCTAAAATGCGGTAATCCTGAATCCGTTTCTCTGCCGGAATAGGGTTCAGGCACAGCATATGAGCTGTGGCAGCCTTTACCTCAGGCAGTCTTGTCCCGGACGATTTCTGATGCAGGAATATATAACCTTCAGGCAGTCTTTTATCAGATATGCACACTCGAATGCCCGCTCTCCCTGCCTGTCCAGCCGTATATGCAAAGTCAAACATATCCTTAAATGATGTGGCAAGCATGGATACTTCCGACATCGCAAGCGCCCGCAGATCATTGCATTTCTCTGCATTCTGCTCCGGTACCAGGCCTCCAATCCCACAGGTCACTACGAGCGGAATCCTCTCTGCTTCGCACACCCGCATAGTTCCCGACGCAGTCAGTGCACCAGATTTTTCTTCCCGGACTGCCTGATCGTAATTAAAATAATTCACGCGCCCATAGTCCGCTGCCCGCTCCCGGAACTCGCAGAACTCATCCACATTTCCTACGATTGTCCGCCCGTGATCCAGCCATGCAATCTTCCATTTTTTATCCAGTTCTTGTTTCAAGCGCTCACTGCTGATACTTTTCAGCCCATGTGTCAGCAATGCCGACTCTATGATAAATTCTCGCATGTCGATAACACTGCTCCTGCCTGTAATTCCAGATCAAAATCATTCTGTGTATTCAAGAAATCCAGATAGTCTTCCGGGAAACTCTTACTGCCGCGGAACGTACCACACAGCGCACCCACAATACTTGCGATCGCGCTGGTCTCATCACCGATATTCACTCCATCGCAGATGCATTTCATGGTATCGCCCTGCTCCGCAATAAAGATACCGATTGCTGTCGGCACCGTCTCCGCGATTGCCGGTCCGCTTCCGATGCGGTCACGCAGTTCCTCTATCGGATTCGTATCATCCGAAGTATGAAGTGCAATATCAATTGCCATATTCAGTCGTTTTGCAACCGATGGTCCCGGATATACATGAATATCTGTCCGTTTTCTGGCAAGCTCCTCGCCCTTCGCACATCCATATTTTGCTGCCTGAACAATACTGTATACGTTCGCATCCTCCTTCATGGCTTCACAGATTGCCGCCGCTACCGCACACGCACCAGACACTGACCATGGATCGTCGTGGGAAGATATCGCAATCTCCATCGCATTTTCAATGGCTTTATCCACATTGCCATTGCTAAATAAGGCCGCCGGATATGCTTTTACCGCAGCCCCATTAGAAGACAGTGCATAATAATGTCCCTTAAACAGCTTATTGCCCAGATGTCCGATGTAATCCCAGGTATTCATTTTCTTCTGCTGATTCATCTCAATGATCGCTTTTCTTGTGGTCATGCCCGCAAATGGCTCAAAATACTCGGTATCTCCCCACTCCAGCAGGGATTCCATTGCCATTTCTCTGGTAATCTTACCATCTGCCTGCACGATCGCATCCGTCAACATATAAGGGATGCTGAATGCATCGGTCACCTGTCCCGCCTTCCGTCCTCTCGCCTGTACATCTCTTGGCGGCTTCTGGAAAGATTCCACGCATCCGCCAAAGATCTCTTTGATCTGCCCGGTAGACTTTGCTTCTGTCGCCGCTCCCATCGCATCTCCCGTTGCTGCGCCCAGCAGACAGCCCAATATCTTATCGTACATTCTGCTCACCCCGTTTCTGTCTGATGCCTGCGATTCGCTCTACATCATCTGCCGTTTTACGGATCTCAAATCCATTGATCTTTTCCATTGTTGGTAAAAAATGCGCCGGAAATGCTGCCGAACCTGACAACGCTCCTGCGATTGCTCCTGCCATGGTCGCTACCGTATCTGTATCATAGCCCGCATTAACCGCGCCGATAATTGCATCCATCGGATTGCCACCGCCTGCCGCAAAGAATCCAAATGCGCTCGGAATTGCCTCTGCCACATGGAGTCCCATACCGATCCGCTCTGCAATCTCGACCATTTTCTCTTCCTGTGTGCCCTTGCCAAGTCCGATATCTACTGCCATCTCGATTCGCTTTACTACCGATGGACCTGCCACATCTCTTCCCATTTCTCTGCCGATGCGCGCGCCTTCTTTGGCACCATAGATTCCTGCCTGAATGATGCTGTACACATCTGCATCCGTCGTTACTGCTTCGGCAACCGCTGCTGCCACCGCGCTTCCGCCGGAAATTGCCAGATAGTTGTCGTGTGTTACCATGGTCACTACCGCTGCATCGTAGATTGCCTGGTCTACATTGCCCGGATTAAACAGACCGATCGGTGCAATCTTCATAGCCGCTCCATTGGTCGCCTGTCTCGGAAGTAACTGAATCGCATCGGATTCCGGTATCTCTTCTCCCTTATAACGGCGAATCGCCATACGGGTAGTCGGTCCCGCAAAACGGTCAAAAAATATCGGATGCTCTGACCAGTCTATTAACGCTTCTTTTACCACTTCGGACGTAATCTCTCCATCGTGGTCGATAATATGTCTGGTAATAAAATACGCTGAACTGAAATCATCCGTTGCCTGTCCCGGCTGGTTGCCTTTGGCAAATGTATCCATCGGCGTTACTTCAAAATCAGTTACTTTGTGTCCGAAATACTGAAGGATCTGCTCTGTCGTCCGGCTCTCGGTTGCCGCTCCCATCGCATCTCCCGCTCCCGCTCCGATCAGACATCCTAAGATTCTGTCATTTAAACTATACACATTCATCACCTCTGCCTCTATTATAGCACGCGGGCAGCCCTGACTTCTGCCCATATGCACGAAAGGGGAGATGCATTACACATCTCCCCATATAGTTGAACGTAACTATCTGTCACCTGATCATAATGCCAGTCAGACATCATAGATTAGTGCCAGTCAGACATCTCAGCTACGTTGTCAGCATTTACCAGTGCCATCGGTGTGCTGTCGCCAATGCTTGTTACTTCCTGTCCTTCCAGGGCTTTCAGCATCATGATAACAGCTTCTCTACCCATAAGGTATGGAGACATAGCTACTGTTGCATCATATGTTCCGTCTTCGATTGCTGCCTTAGCTTCTTCTGTGAAGTCAACACCAACTACCATAACCTGGTCTTTCATGTCTTTCTCCTGAAGAGCCTTTACAACACCAAGTGCCATATCATCATTACCACAAGCAATACCTGCAAGATCCGGATTAGCTTCGATGATAGCTGTAGCTGCATCATATGCTTTCTGTACATCGAAATCGCACTGCTCAACTGCTACTACGTCGTAACCAGCTGCTTCAAATGTCTCTTTTGCTCCGTCTCTACGAGCGTCTGCCTGTGTACCGCCTTCGTTACCGGCGATAACAGCTACCTTCTTGCTGTCACTCTTGTTGTTGTCGATGATGTACTGAGCTCCCATTTCTCCCTGAGACTTGAAGTCTACCGTGATCATACCTGTCAGAGATCCACCTGCTTCTTTCAATGCATCAGCATCTACTTCATTACCTGTTGTGATGATCGGTACTTCGTCCTGGTTAGCTTTTACAATACCAGAGATCAGGCAGTCACCTGTCAGTGGAGATACAGCGATTGCTGCGTAGTCTTTCACGAGCATATTTTCCAGAATATCCAGCTGTCCGGCTGTATCTGTATCAGAATCCGTTGCCTGCACGTCAATATCTACGCCATATTCTTTGGCTGTGTCTTCATAACCTTCCTGCATGGTTACCCAGAAAGAGTTAGCCAGTGTACTCTCGATAGCCGCGAGCTTCACTCCGCTGTCTTTCTTCGGCAGTGGTGCAAAGTCTTCGTCTACCTGAGCCATTGCCTGAGTAAATAATGTGTCTTCTCCTGATGCATCATCCTCCTTTGCATCATCTTTCTCTGCAGTGTCCTCAGTCTTAGTATCTTCCTTCTTCTCATCTGATGAACTGCTTCCGCATCCTGCTACCATTGCGGATACCATTGTTACACACAATAAAATGCTTACT
The DNA here is from genome assembly GCA_963592205.1 of bacterium. GTDB lineage: Bacteria > Bacillota > Clostridia > Lachnospirales > Lachnospiraceae > Claveliimonas. The sequence continues at coordinate 8,663 of CAVAVU010000138.1, read as the reverse complement.
AATTTCTTTTTCATTTTGCTCCTCCTTGTTTGGTTTAGTAAGATTTATTATTCAATGGGACCCTCCCCCATCAAATGCAATACATCCTGTACAGTCGCACGGCTTCTCGGTCCCGCGATCGTACATTTGACAGCTGCTGTTGCATTGGCAAACTTCAATGCATAGGCTTCGTCTTTCTTTTCTCCGAAGTATGAATACAGCAATCCGCCGATAAAACAGTCTCCTGCACCTGTCGTATCTACCGGCTCTACTTCATACGCCGGAGCGTGATATTCATGTTCTCCGTCATACCAGTAAGCGCCCTCGCCTCCTGCCGTCAGGATCACACCCTTCTCTACATGATATTTATCCTGTATCATGCGCATCGCTTTGTACGGATCTGTCTCTCCGGTCATTTCCTCGTAACCGGCACGTCCGCTGATAAATACCGTGCACAGTTCCATCATTTTCTCAATCTCTTCACGGCTTGTCCCGCAGGTCTCCATGAAACTTGGCACGCACTGCATATTGTAAATGACAGGTTTGCCCTGCTCCAGTGCCTTCTCTGCCAGCCAGATGGCCGCTTTCGACGAGAACATATCATTATAGAAAATGTCCATGCCGTCCATGATATCTGCCGGAAGTTCCTCCGGTGTCAGTGTGCATACCGCATCTCCCGCATTTGCGAAAATACAATGCTTACCACCCGGTGCCGTAATAATATACGTATGTAATGTAGTTCCATTCTTTTTTGTTACCACATATCGGTCATCTACATGATCCGCTACCAATGTCTTACGGAACTGACTGCCCACCTCATCATCACCGATCTTGCCGGTCTGATATGCTTCCATGCCAAGGCTCGCACACGCTACTGATACGTTCGATGCACTTCCGCCCGGAAGCATCTCTTCATGATGAATCAGTGCAAATCCGTCATCCTTTGGAAGTTCATAGCTGTTCAGCACCACATCCATGGCAATCGCACCCAGTGACAATACTTTTTTATCCATTATACTTCGCTCCTTTTTCTACGGTTGCTCTCTGAAATGAGTACCGCTACTACTAATATCACGCCAGTCAGCACTTCCTGATAATGAGAAGATACTGAGAGAAGTACAAGTCCGTTCTTCAGGATATTCAGGATCAGGCACGCAACTACAGTACCTGCCACATTACCCTTGCCACCCTGCATACTGGTTCCTCCGAGAACCGCTGCCGCAATGGCATCCATCTCGTATCCCTGTCCAGCCAGTGGCTCTGCCGAATTCAGTCTGGCTGTTACGATCATACCTGCGATACCTGCACACAGTCCGCAGATCGCATAGATTGCTATTTTTAATTTCTTTACATCTACTCCGGAACGATTCAGCGCCAGTGCACTCGTTCCGCAGAACAGACAATAATTACCAAGCACCGTCTTATGTAAGATCACCGCTCCGATCACTGCAATCAGCAATGACAGTACAATTGGTACATTGACTGGTCCGATCTTACCGGAACCCAGGAATGTAAATATATCCGAGAATCCATAAATCGGTTTGGAATTGGTCCATACCAGGATTACACCCCGAAGCACTGTCATGGTTGCAAGCGTTACAATAAATGAACTGATCTTGCCATACGCTACCAACGCGCCATTAACCACACCGATCAGGGCGGACACTACAAGCCCAAGAAGTGCCGCTGCCAGTGACGGCACGCCTGCCATACACAGCATACCCATGATCATACCGGAGAATCCGATGATCGCACCGACCGACAGATCAATCTCACCCATACAGATCACGAATGTCATTCCCACAGACAGCACCAGATAGATGGCCGACTGATTCAGGATATTCCTGCAGTTCTTCCAGGAAAGAAAAAATGGCGATGCTATAGATAATACCACGATCAGTACGATCAGTATTGTGATCAGAAAGATCATATATGAATGTCCCTGTAATTTCTTTTTCACACTAAGCACCTGCCTGTCCCTGTTTTTCTTTTGCACCTGTGATCATGGACACCACCTCGTCCATGGTTGTCTCACTGGTCTTCATCTCACCGATCACTCTGCCTTGTCTCATAATACAAATCCGGTCTGAAATGTCGAATACCTGCGGCATATTGTGGCTGATCACAATTACCACATAGCCGTCTGATGCCAGTCTGCGGATCAGCTTCAACACCGCATTGGTCTCATTCAATCCCATCGCCGCTGTCGGTTCATCAAAGATAAATACTTTACCTCCACGATTCACCAGACGCGCTACTGCGACACCCTGTCTCTGACCACCGCTCAGATTGCCAACCGGAACCGTCACATCCGGTATCCGGATATCCAGATTCTGAAGCAGTTCTTCTGCTTTCTGCTTCATCTCCTTCTTTTGCAAGAATCCAAATCTGGAATGCTCATTCCCCAGAAACAGATTCGATGTCACATCCATCGTGTTGCCAAGTGCCAGATCCTGATATACCGTTGACACCCCTGCCTCGATTGCCTCTCTGGCAGTCAGTCCTGTGTACTCCTGATCTCCTACTTTGATCCTGCCCTGATCCGGCTTCAATACTCCGGACAGAATCTTGATCAGCGTAGACTTACCTGCACCGTTATCGCCGACAATCGCAAGTACTTCTCCTTCATACGCTGCTACAGACACTCCCCGGAGTGCCTGTACATGTCCGAAATCCTTATGTAATTCGATCGCTTTTAAATATGCCTCACTCATAAAAACCTCGTATATATTGATATTTTCTATAAACCTACCACTTGAATTGGTTTTATAATTTTTACTTTTGGAAATACAACTTATTTCTCGTTTCTTTTCGCTTCGCACAACTATTATAGCACTCGTTCTATAGTCTGACAAATTGGCTTTATCTATAAATAAGACGCATTTATTTATATTATCTATAAGTTTATAGGATTTTTTTATAAACCTGCTGCGACTTGCACATTTTCTGTTACTGTGTTTAAATGATGGTGGGGCAAATATTAATTGCATCATAATAGGGGAGATGTTTATGAGACACGAATTACAGATATTATATGAAGATCCGGACATTATCGTCTGCTTCAAGCCACATGGTCTTGCCACCCAGAGCCGTCGTATCAGCACACCCGATCTGGAGCACATGATCCTGAACCATCTGGCAGAAGCCGAACACCGTTCCACATCTTCACACAAACATAGATCCACGCCATATCTGGCTGTGATCCACCGGCTGGATCAGCCTGTATCCGGCATTCTGGTATTTGCCAAGAATCCAAAGGCTGCCAGGAATCTGAATCATCAGTTAACGAGCGAAGGATTCGGCAAGCACTATATGGCGCTGGTAGACGGCTGCCCTTCCAAAGAGACGGACACACTGGTCGATTACCTTATCAAGGACAGCAAAAGTAATACTTCTAAAGTATGTGACCGTCATACGCACGGTGCCAAAGAAGCCAGACTGAACTATCGCATTCACACCAAAGCAGCTGAACGGCGCTTTTCTTCCGACAGTACTGAAAGTTCAACTGAGCAGACGCTGTTGGAGATCACACTGGACACCGGCAGACATCATCAGATCCGTGTACAGTTAGCACACATGGGCTGCCCGATCGTCGGCGATACCAAATACAATCCAAATGCGCAGAAAAAAGGATGGCAGGAGATCAAGCTCTGTGCTTACAGACTTGCGTTCCGTCATCCGATTACCGGCACTCCACTGGAATTCCAGGTGCCATTTTCATAAATTCATTAAAAAGCTTTGAGTTATGCAAAACCGGCAGTTCCATTACGGAACCGCCGGTTTTTATTCTCACTTTAATTCTTTATCTTTTTATTTATCTTCTTATGGAAGTACTTCCTCACCGTTATTATACATATTAACAACATGCTGGATACGGTCAGCCGGATCAAGAATGCTTCCGATAGAGCTGTCATGGTTCAGCGTATCGATCAGCAGAGCCAGATACTTGCTCATATCACAGTTAATATAGTAAGGCTTAGACAGAAGCTCCGGTGTCTGATAGATCAGGTTGGTTGTCAGCACACCGTTCAGGATACCTTCTTCATATGCCTCATCGAACTTATCCAGTCCGCTTGTGAACAGACCAAATGTAGCTGCAGCGTAGATTCTCTTTGCTTTGCGCTGCTTCAACTGTCTTGCAACATCCAGGATACTGTCTCCGGAAGAGATCATATCGTCCAGAATCACTACATCCTTACCCTCTACAGACGATCCCAGGAACTCGTGCGCAATGATCGGGTTACGACCATTTACCACGCGGCTACAGTCTCTTCTCTTATAGAACATACCCATGTCCAGATTCAGTACATTAGCAAGATATACTGCTCTCTCTGTGGCTCCCTCGTCCGGGCTGATAGACATCATATGCTGGCTGTCGATCGTAAGATCCTTTACTGTTCCCAGAAGTCCTTTTACAAACTGATAAGTCGGGCGTACCGTCTCGAATCCGCTGAGCGGAATCGCATTCTGTACACGCGGGTCATGTGCATCGAATGTAATGATATTATCTACGCCCATGCGTACCAGCTCCTGCAGTGCCAGTGCGCAGTCCAGAGACTCTCTTCCGCCTCTTTTGTGCTGACGGCTCTCGTACAGGAATGGCATGATAACATTGATACGTCTTGCCTTACCACCAATGGCAGCAATAATTCTCTTCAGGTTCTGATAATGGTCATCCGGTGACATGTGGTTCACGTGGCCACTGATAGAATACGTACAATTGTAATTGCACACATCTACCAGAATGTAGATGTCTTTGCCTCGTACAGACTCATTGATAATACCCTTAGCTTCTCCGGAACCGAATCTCGGCACCTTAGCACTGATCAGATAGGAATCCTTCTCATATCCGGAAAATGCGATATTATCCTTATACTCAGATCCATCCTCGTGACGCCATTTGGCAAGGTATTCATCCACCCTGTTTCCCATCTCCTGACATCCGTCAAGTGCGATAATTCCCAAAGCTCCTACCGGGATATTGTCCAAGTTACGTTCGTTACGGCGCATCATCTGCAAGTACCTCCTAAAATTATTTTCTGCCCATAAGTTTCTTTTGAATCCGTATATCGTCTCCGGTAATCCGAAGTACGGTGTATGCACTGGTAATACGGGAAAATACCCGCTCCGAGTACATATTATTGAGATCATCCAATGAAAGATTGGTGGATATCATCGTAGACTTTCCACGCAGAAGTCTCTCATTCAGACAGACAAACATCTGCGATATGGTAAATCCATTTGCAAATTCTGTCCCCAGATCATCTATGATCAGCAAGTCACAGTCATATATGTGTTCATAATCCTGCGCTGCATCCTCATCTTTTTCAAACTGCTTCTTTGCAAAGATATCAAATAATTGGCTCGCTGTAAAGTATATCACAGAAAACGTCTGATCTAAAAGCTCTTTTGCTACGCAGTGCGTCAAAAATGTCTTGCCCACACCGGTATCTCCGTAAAGCAGGAGATTCCCTCCATCCTTTGCAAAGTTCTGCGTAAATTCACGGCATGCTCTGACCGCTGTCTGTATCGCCTCTCTGGAGGATCTGCCTGTCAGCGGATCGATATGACTGTCTGAATAATAGTCCATGGAAAATGTATCAAAATTCTCTTTTGTTAATATTTCCTGCAGATTGGACTGTGTATACATATAATCGATAATCGCCTTTTTAAAGCAATGACACTTTTCCTTTCCTATATATCCTGTGTCCTTACAATCCGGACAGGTATAGGAAAGTTCCAGATAATCAGCCGGATATCCAGACTGTGCCAGCAGTAATTTCTTCTCTTCAAAAAGAAGATGGAGATCTTCTTTTAATGCAGTAAGTGCACTCTCATCTCCATCCAGCATCCGGCGCGCCTGTCGGACACTGAGTTCTGAGATAGACTGATCCAGCTCCCGAAGTCTCGGAATTCTGTCATATACCTCTTCATAGCGTCCCCGCAGCCGGTTCTCATTATCCAATTGTCTCTTTTCATATATACGCATAAAATGATCATACTGCGAATTGGTAAGTGCCACTGGTCTCTCCTTGTCAATATAAGAATCAATCTACTAACGGGTCTCGATCAGCTTTCTTGTAAGCTCATCCATATCCTGATACTTGCGTCCTTCAAAATTATTAAACTTGCTCTTCGTAGTGCGGCTGGTTACTCTCGATGCCACTGCCGTCTTCTTGGCTTCTTTTTCTTTCATATGTACCAGATCCAGTGCCTTCACATCGGCAATGTCTCTGACTCCCTTGTCCATCCAGCTCTTAAGGATCGATTCTGTATAGTCAAAGCTTGGCTGATGGATCGTATTCATCGTACGGTTACAGGCCTCTACGATCAGCTCCGGTGAAAATCCGTACTCATCATTCCATCTGGAAATGTACACCATCTCAGGTTCTGCCGGTGCACGACCCTTAATACCATATGCATTCAGCACGGCATAGCTGTTCTTATTATACTTACCGGATGTTGCCTTGGCTTCCTTCACGGTAGTCACATGCTGATCATTCCAGGACAGTGCAACCTTCTTAATATAATGAATGCTCTTGTGTCCATTCTCTACACAATATTCGATCAGATACTCGATCAGATCTGCTGACATTCCAAGTACATCGTAAAAATACACAAGCTCTTCAGCTTCTGTCTTAGTCAATGTCTTACCCAGATACTGTTCTGTTACGTGAAGAATCTCACGGAATTCCTTACGGTTCTTCTGGCTCGGTGTCTGTGCAGACTGTGTCTTCACTGCCCCTGTACTCTCCGGTGTCTTCGCCATAGGAATTACCGGCTGTGCTGCTTTCTTCACCGGATTCACGGATACTTCTTTCTCCGTTGTCTGCTGTGCAGACTGTGAGCCTGTCTTAGCCACGCCGAGCAGTCCTTTCTTGGTCCAGTAATCCAGTGCACGATTGACATCCTTCTCTGTACAGTCCAGAATATCGGCAATTTCCGACACTCCAAGGTTCACGGAAGGATCGCACTTGTAGCGCAATAATAAAAGGTACACCTTCACATACTCGCCGTTCGCTTCCGCCATGTACTTATCTATAAATTCATTCTCAACCAGAGTTGCATAACCCTGTACACAATTTGTCAAAGTTAATTTCGTCATCTCGATCTTCCTCGTCTCTCATCTCATAGCATACACATTATAGCATCGAGGAATAAACCGAAAAAGAATTTTTTCACGCAAAATCTATCTTTTTTGTGGATAAATTCATGTGGATAATGTGGATAACTAGTCCTGAAGAAGCTTTTCGCCTATATTTACAACGTCTCCAGCTCCCATAGTTATCAACACGTCTCCCTTCTGGCATCTATCCAGCACGAATTCCTCGATCTTCTCAAAGGACGGCAGATAATATGCATCACAGCCCTTTTTCTTCAATGCTTCTGCGATCTGCTCTGAGGATACCCCCAGCGTATCGGTCTCTCTTGCCGCGTAAATGTCCGCCAGGATTACATGATCTGTGGTAGCAAGCGCATCTACAAATTCGTCAAATAACGCTTTGGTTCTGGTATAGGTATGCGGCTGGAAAATGCACCACACTTCCTTATGCGGATAATTCTCTGCTGCTGTAAGTGTTGCCCGGATCTCGGTCGGATGATGTGCATAATCATCGATGATCGTAAATCCGTTCTTCTCACCTTTATATTCAAATCTGCGGTCTGTTCCGTGGAACTCCTTCAATCCCTGCTGCATCGATGCAAATGGAATACCCAGGATATCTGCTGCCGCAATGGCCGACAATGCATTGAGCACATTGTGCTCACCTGTTACCGAAAGCGCCATGCGTCCCATCTTCTGTCCGTCATGCAATACATCAAAGGATGAATCACCCACTTCATCATGTGCAATATCTGCCGCACTGTAATCTGCAGACGGATCCGTACCAAAGGTCACGACCTTACATGCCAGCCCGTCTGTAATCTCTTCCACGTTCGGGATCTGCTGATTGATCACCAGCACGCCGTCTTCCGGAAGTAATTCAGCAAACTTACGGAACGAATTACGGATATCCTGAAGATCCTTAAAGAAGTCCAGATGATCCGCATCAATATTCAGAATGATTGCAAGCTTCGGGAACAGATGCAGGAAGCTGTTGGTATACTCACATGCTTCTGCTACAAAAAGTTCCGAATCACCTACACGGATATTACCGCCGATTGCCTTCAGGATACCGCCTACGGATAATGTCGGATCCTGATCATCTGCCAGCAGGATCTGTGACAGCATAGATGTCGTGGTTGTCTTACCATGGGTACCTGATATCGCGATCGGCATATCATAATTGCGCATCAGCTGTCCCAACAGCTCTGCACGGCTCAGCATCGGAAGATTCTGTCTCTTCGCTTCCATAAATTCTTCATTATCTTCATGAATCGCAGCCGTATATACTACCACATCGATTCCTTCTATAATATTGGACGCTTTCTGTCCATAAAATACTCTCGCTCCCATCTGCTCCAGATGGTCTGTCAGAGCTGACTCTTTTGCATCAGATCCGGATACAGTAAATCCCTCTTTCAGCAATACTTCAGCAAGTCCGCTCATACTTATTCCACCAATACCAATAAAATGTACATGGATTGGCTCTTCAAAATTAATCTTATACATTAATTAAAGCCTCCTAGCCTGTTCTATCTATCTTATTATAAACATATATTAAAAAAAAGCCAAGCTGTAAACG
>CAVAVU010000137.1:0-13130 GCA_963592205.1 bacterium | reverse complement strand
TAGTATATCATCATAAACGATGCTTTGCAATGTGGAAAATAAAGATTACGGTACCTGGTGAAAACAATATAACACACCTATGTGAACTGATCAAGTGAATTATGTGAAAATATAAAAATAATTTATGTGAATAAAAAGAAGGGCGATATAAGAAAATGGTAAAAGCAAATGGTGAGGATATCCACTAGGATTACCGTAAAATGACGACTCAACTGGAAATTTACTTATAGATATCATCTATTAATCCATGCAGAAAACCTATTATACACAGACTCTCAGATTTGATATAATTTTTGTAGAAAAGAAACAAAAGATTTTAAGTTGTCCTTCCCCCAGCTGCTTATATGCATGCGGACACTCAGGTGAAAATCGTACATGCTATGAGGATATGGAAAAAGGCAATTTTTTTGTGTCATATTTTGACTTGATTTTAGAAAGAGAGACGAAATAAAGGATAAAAAGTAGGGAGCAAAAGCAATGGAAGAACTGGTATACGTAGACAGACGGAATTCTAACTGTAATAAGTGGGACGGTCAGAGCGCAATGTTCGGTGAGGAAGGGCTTCATGCAATGTGGGTTGCTGATATGGATTTTAAGATTCCGCAATGTGTGCAGAAAGCATTACATGATTATGTGGATTTTGGAACGGTTGGATATTATCATATTCCGGATGGCTATTATGATGCATTTATTAACTGGGAAAAGACACATTTTAATTTCGAAGTAAAGCGAGAATGGTTGCGCTTTGCACCGGGAGTTGTAGCCGCGTTTAACTGGATGCTTCAGATACTGACAGAGCCGGGCGAGGCAGTGATCGTAATGACTCCGGTGTATTATCCGTTTTTACAGGCGGTAACGAATAATGAACGTAAGCTGATCACATCGGAGCTGGTTAATGAAGAAGGTAAATACACGATTGACTTTGAGGATTTTGAAAAGAAAATAGCAGACAATGATGTAAAAGCGTTTATTCTGTGTTCTCCACATAATCCTGTTGCAAGAGTCTGGACGAAGGAAGAGCTTACAAAGATGTTTGAGATCTGTCACAGACATCATGTATATGTGATTTCAGATGAGATCCATCAGGATTTTGTGTTTGGTGACAGAACACAGACACCGTCTTATCAGGCAACTGAACACTGGGATGAGATGGTTGCAATCACAGCTCCGTCTAAGACATTTAATCTTGCGGGTGGTCAGAATTCATTTATGATTATTGCGGATGAGAATCTTCGTGCAAGATGGGATGATTTCGCTAAGAGAGTCCGTCTGATGACTGGTAACGCGTTTGGGTTTGTGGCTGCTGAGGCAGCTTACAAAGGCGGACAGGACTGGCTTGAGAAAGTGAAAAAGCAGATTGTGGATAATAATCAGTATCTGAGAGATCTATTCAAAGAAGAACTTCCGGAGATCGTGGTGACTCCGTTGGAAGGTACCTATCTGGTATGGATTGATCTGCGGGCGTATGTGAAGCCGGAAGATACACGGGAATTTGTGCAGAAGAGGTGTCGTCTGGCAGTAGACTTCGGAGACTGGTTCGGTGGTGAACAGTTTAATGGATTTATTCGTATGAATCTTGCAACATCGAGAGAAAATGTAGAGATCGGAGCAAGACGTATTATTGACGGAATTCTGCAAGAAAGAAAGGCTTTTATACATGAGTAGTATTAAGATTAACAACTTATCATTTGCATATGAAAAGGGCGGTAAATTAATTTTAAAAGATATCAATACGGAGATTCATGATGGAGAATTTGTCTGCATTCTGGGACAGTCAGGATGTGGAAAAAGTACACTACTCCGTCTGCTGGCCGGACTTGAGACGGCAACAGAGGGCGAGATCCTGAATGAGGGTGAAGTAATCGGAAGCCCGAGTCTTAATAAAGGCGTGGTATTTCAGGATTACGGGCTGTTTCCGTGGATGACAGCAGGGGAGAATATCATGCTGGCATTGAAGCAAAAATTTCCAAAAAGAGATAAAAAAGAATTAAAAGAAATTGCGATAAATATGATAAAAGCTGTTGGACTGGATGAAGCAGTATATAAGAAGCTTCCGAAAGAGTTGTCCGGTGGTATGAAGCAGAGATGTGCGATCGCGCAGGCGTTCAGCATTGATCCGCCGATCCTTTTGATGGACGAGCCGTTTGGTGCACTGGATGCGGTAACCCGTGCAAGACTTCAGGACCTGATCCGGGAACTCTGGGCACAGGAAGAAAAGAAGAAAACGGTATTTTTCGTAACACATGATGTGGACGAAGCCCTTTTACTGGCGAACCGTATTCTGGTACTTGGTCAGTCGCCGAGTCACATTATATACGATGTTACGATTCCGGAAGAGCAACATCCGACACGTGACACTTTGTTTGAGAATATGGAAATGATGAAACTGCGTATCGCATTGATCAATCAGATCAATAAAGATGTAACAACACATATTTAAGTAGTAGCACAGCGGGACAAGCAGAGTTAATTATGGTATATACAGGGACGCCTGTTATATATAATGCGTTATCTAAAAACTGATGGAGTTGCTGCCCGTCAGATGGGTAATGTGGTAGCTTTATTTATTTTTTAAAAGGAGAAAGATTATGAGGAAGAGAGTATTAGCAATGGTGTTAGCACTCGGCATGACTTTTGGACTTGCAGGATGTGCTGGCAGTGACAAATCTGCAGACACAAGCGACAAGAAGGAAGAATCAACTGACACAGAATCTAAGGATGAACTTACAACTGTAAAATGGAACTATGGTTCAAGTGGTAACGTTCTGGTAACAATTGCAGAGGAAGAAGGATACTTTGAAGACGAAGGAATCGAGATCGAACCGGTAGAAGCTACACAGAACATGGACGCTATGGCGCTTCTTGCAGCTGGTAAGGTAGATGTAGTATCAAATGCAGGTACATCTAATCCACTTCAGCAGATTGCACAGGGCGTAGATCTTACAATCTTTGGCGGACACATGGTAGAAGGCTGTATGCCGGTTATCGCAAAAGCCGGAACAGAGTGGAATGGTATTGAGTCATTCATCGGTGAGTCTGTTGCCGTAAATCCAAGCTACTTTGCATTCACAGGTGCAGTTATGGATCTTGGATATGATAATCCTCTTGATGTAGTAGACTGGAAAGTATACTCAAGCTATGATGATGCTCTTGTTGCTGTGCAGAACGGTGAAGTAAAATATGCTCTCATGGGAACACAGAACAACTATGGTATCAAAGAACTGGTAGACGCTGGCGAGATCGAGATCGTAAGCTACCAGAGTGAGATCATGGAAAACTATTCTTGCTGCCGTATGGTTGGACAGACAGAATGGGTAAATGATAATCCTGATACAGTAAAAGCTATCATCCGCGCATTACTTCGTGCTCAGTCATGGTATGAGGCTAATAAGGAAGAGGCTGTTTCTCTGCATGCTAAGAAGATCGGTCAGGATGATGATTATGTTGCGGCATACATGCTGGATGACGAGCACTACTTTGTAAACGTTGATCCACTTAAGAACAGTGTTGTACGTGCATGGGGAATCCTTGATAAGACAGGATACCTTGGTGATGACTGCCAGATCAACATTGAAGATCATGTTAACACAGATCTTTATGAAGAAGCTCTGTCTGAAGCAAAATATGCTTACGGCGATGAGGCACCGGACTTCTATGATGCACAGCAGAAATTCTTTGAAGAAAATGACAAATAGTATATTTTAGGAGAGATGGGTAAATGAAAACGATAACAGGCTTTATAAAAAAATATTGGATTACAGCGTTGATCTTCGTCGGATTGGTGTTTACATACTATTATGTGGCAGATGTGAAGAAACTGAATCCGTATTTGTTTCCGGCAACGGAAAAGATTGTGACAGCCTTTATGTCGAACAAGCATGAGATGCTTACCAATATGTTTGCATCATTCCGATTGCTGATCCCATCTGTGATCATTTCTCTGGTGGTAGCAGTTGTGCTTGGTACGATCATGGGAATGAATAAAAAGATTCGTGAAGTGTTGCATCCGGTAATTTATGCATTTAGTGTAATTCCATCAATTTTGTTATCACCATTTGTATTGCTGCTGTCACCGAGCTTGTTCTCGGCATCGGTATTTCTGGTTGTATATAATATCGTATGGGCAACATTATTTGCTACAATTACGGGAATCATGACGATCGATAAGCGTTATCTGGATAAAGCAGCCACGTTGGAAATGACAGGGGTAAAGCGATTTATGAAAGTAATTCTGCCGGCAGCAAGCCCGTCAATTCTGGCTGGATTTGTAAATTCACTGAGAAGTTCATTTGTAATGCTCGTGTTCGCTGAGATGTATGGCGGTGGTTCCGGAATGGGTTATTTCGTAAAGAAGAATTCCGAACTTGGAGTATTTGCAAATACGTGGGTTGGATTTGTATTCATGGTAATCGTATTGGTGGTTGTGATGCAGATATTTGAGAAGATAAAAGAGCGTCTGCTCAAATGGACGATCGACTAAAATATTGAGTAAAAGATAAGGCGGATGTCAGTGTTGGCATCCACTTTTCTTATAGGAAAATGTCTCATGGTTTGGTATAATAATTATAACAATATTTAGTAAAAGGCGGTGAAACTGATGATATCAGATTTTCGATGTACATTTGATAATTCAATCGGTATTTCTCCGGAGATTACAAAAGATTTGAAGCTGTCCTTTCCAGATGCTTATATGCATGCGGATACTATGGTGAAAATCGCATATGCTATGAAGCAGAAGGAAGGTGCAGCTTTTTGTATGCTTCCGTTTTGTCATACGGTAGAGGCAGAGGCGATGGGCGGCATCGTCAATATGGGAGACGGTAATTTTGGCCCGCGGGCAAAGGAATACTGCTGTACTTCAGCAGCAGAATTACTGGAACTTCCGGCAATTGATTATTCGAAAGGTCGGATTCATGAGGTGCTTGAAGCCTGTCAGATACTTCGTGAGCAGGGAGAGCATGTCGCGCTGATGATCTCCGGACCATTTACGATATTCAATGTATTGATTGATCCGAAATATGTTTTTAAGGCGATGCGTAAACAGCCGGAACTTATGCGAGACGTATTTCAGAAGATAGAAAAAGAATTATTGCGATTTATAAAAGTTGCTATTTCGTATGGCGCAGATATGATCAGCTATGCGGATTCTTCCGGTGGAGTGAATATTCTCGGACCTAAAATGGCAGAACAGGTAGTGAAAGATTTTACGTATGATTTTCTGAAAAAGGCAGCAGAGCTGGTGGATGGAAAAGCAATGCTGTTATTGTGTCCGAAGACTACGCTTGCGTTGATAGGTATGGAAAAGGCCTGCTATGTGGATCATGAATTGTCGGAAGTGCTGCGTTATGGCGATGCTTGTATTGCAATGATCGGACAAGTACCGGTGGCAGGACAGATGTGTATTAAGAATATTAGTTATCGATTGGAAAATAAAAATCTCAGAGAGATTAAGCTTTATTAAGCGGAGGGAGGAAATACTTATGAGCACGAAGGAAGAACTGTTGAAACGACTTTCAGAAGGCGTGTTGGAAATGGAAGAGGATGATGTGGCAGAGGCTGCACAGGAATATGTGGATGCGGGATATCCGGCGCTGGATGCCATTAATCTGGGATTGATTGATGGAATGAATCAGGCCAGTGAATTATTTGAGGAAGAGGAATACTTTGTGACGGATTTGCTTCTTTGTTCGGATGCCATGTATGCGGGAATTAATGTGCTCCGTCCATATCTTCCGAAAGAAGAGAATGATATTAAGCATAAATGTGTAATCGGAGTTGTGGAAGGAGATACCCACGATATTGGCAAGAATCTGGTTAAAATCATGCTGGAAACAGCTGGATTTGAGATGATTGATCTAGGACGCGATGTGCCGTTGCAGAGGTTTGTGGATACAGCAAAAGAAGTGGGGGCAGAGTTGATATGTTTGTCTACATTGATGACGACGACTATGGGGGGGATGGAAACGGTCATCCATTTGTTGGAAGAAGCTGGTATACGTGATCAAGTTAAAGTAATGGTGGGTGGAGGACCAATTTCCCAGAGGTTCGCAGATAGAATTGGTGCAGATGGATATTCGACTACGGCAGTTGAAGCGGTAAAATTGGCGAAAAGATTATTAGATATCGCCTGAAATTTATAATGGAAGAGGACAGGAATTAGTGAATCCAAAGAAAAGATTACAGATGTGCCTGAACGGAGAAAAGGTGGATCGCCCACCGTGTATTTGTCCGGGAGGAATGATGAATATGGTTACGGCAGAGTTGATGAAAGAGACTGGTATATATCTTCCGGAGGCACATACTGATGCAAGAAAAATGGCAGATCTTGCCAAAGCGGTATATGAACATGGTTGTTTTGAAAATTGTGGAGTTCCTTTTTGCATGACGATTGAAGCAGAGGAAATGGGGGCAACAGTTGATCTGGGGTCGGAGATTTATGAGCCACATGTTATTGAATATGTGATCGATTCAGTGGCGGAATATCGGAAACTTACAGAGATTGATTTGACTCAGGGGCGCGCAAAGGTCGTGCTAGATGCACTCAAAATATTAAAAAAAGAGGTAAAGGATGTGCCGATTATTGGTAACCTTACAGGGCCAATCAGCACGGCGAGTTCGGTCATTGAACCTGTTGTATTTTATAAAGAATTGCGTAAAAAGAATGAAGAGGCACATGCATATATGAATTTTGTGACGGAACAGTTGATTTCTTTTGGCAGGGCGCAGGTTGAAGCAGGTGCAGACATCGTTACAATTGCTGATCCAAGTGGCACGGGCGAAATCTTGGGACCGAAGTATTTTAAAGAATTTGCTGTGAAGTATATTAACCAGTTATTGGATGGCCTGGAAGATCTTCATGTGGAGACGATCGTGCATATTTGCGGACACATGAAAAATGTATACAAAGAAGTAAATGAAGTGCATAGTAATGCATTGAGTTTCGATTCAGCTGTGCCAATGATGGATGCAAGAAAGAATCTGGCAGACCGTGTGTTGATGGGGAATGTCAGTACCTATACATTAGAGTTTGGCAGTGAAGAGGCAGTCAGAGGACTGACGGGAAACTGTATAAAATGTGGCTCCAATATTGTGTCACCTGCATGCGGACTCGGCATGAGCTCTCCGCTTCGCAATATACAGGCATTGCTTTCATGTGTGGAGGAATCCGATGGCTAGAATTGAGATCATAAATGACGGAACGGTCAGGGTGTGTGAAGAAGGTGCGAATCTGCTGACGGAATTGCTGCAAGCCGGTGCATTTGTGGATAACCCATGCAATGGAACCGGCGTATGTGGAAAATGCAGAGTCTGTATTGTGGACGGAGAAGTGTCGGAAGTCTCTCCCACAGAAGAAAAAATGCTTCGGGAAGCTGATTTGCAGCGTGGGATTCGTTTGTCCTGTATGACAAAAATATATGGAGATGTAAAGGTAGAACTGTTGCAGAAAGAACGGAAACATAAGGTCCTTACAGAAGGATATGTTCCAGAATTTGTCCGTGATAAGCATGAGGAAGGATATGGCGTTGCGATTGACATCGGAACAACGACGGTCGTTACAGCGTTAGTTGAATTAAAAAGCGGAAGAGAGATCGCATCAGCATCTATGATCAATGCACAGAAGCATTTTGGACTGGATGTACTGACCCGGATCACATACGAATATGAGCATTTGGAAGAAGGCATCGAACAGCTTCGGGCGGCAATTGTGGAATCGGTAAATGATATGCTTGCACAGGTGTGTAAGGATGCGGGGATTTCTATTGATGAGATCCTGGAGATTGATGTGGCGGCCAATTGTACGATGATGCATATGTTTCTGGGAATGGATGCCAGAAGCATTGGGCGCTCTCCGTACAAGCCGGTGTTCCTGAATGCACAGAAGCGTGTTGCCCGTGAGATTGGACTGCACGCAGGTGTAAACGACAGCGCGCTGGTGTACTGCCTGCCTCAGGTGTCAGCATTTATTGGTGCGGACATTGTGGCAGGAGCCTATGTCTGTGAACTAGAGAAACAAAGTGGCAATGTATTGTTCATTGATATTGGAACAAACGGCGAGATTGTTTTGTCACAGAAGGGGAAATTACTGTGTTGCTCCTGTGCGGCCGGCCCGGCGCTGGAGGGTATGAATATCAGCTGCGGGATGCGGGCGGCAGAAGGCGCTATTGAAGATGTGAAGATCACAGAGCACGGAGTAGAGCTTACCTGTATTGATGGAAAAGAACCGGTGGGAATCTGTGGAAGCGGAATTCTGGCGGTGTTGAAGGAACTGATTCGGACAGGACTTGTCAGGAAAAACGGAGCATTTGTCAAAAAAGAAAATATCCCGGAAGAAGATTACCGTTATTCAATGATTCGTATGAATGGAAAGAAACGGGAGTTTCTGATGAGCGAGACACCGGAACTGGTGGTGACACAGGGAGACATCAGACAGGTGCAGCTTGCAAAAGGTGCGATTCTGTCAGGCTTTCTTGCATTGTTACATAAAGCAGGGATTCGAATGGAAGAACTGGATAAAGTGATGATTGCAGGTCAGTTTGGTGCACATCTTCCGGCAGAATCATTGACCGGTACAGGAATCTTGCCGAAGGAAGTGGAAGATAAGATCGTGTACGTGGGTAATTCATCCAAGACCGGTGCGTATATGACATTGATGTCAGAACAGGTGAAGACAGAGATGGAAGGTCTGGCTGAACGAATGGAATATGTTGAGCTTGCGGAGACAGAGAATTACGAGAAGATATTTGCCGAGAGTATGTTGTTTGTATAAAGGATAAAAGAGAGAAAAGTATGAAACACAATTACGAAGATGGAGCATGGAAAAAATATGATCGGATGACGCCGTTGGAACGGCGCAGAGCGATTGAAGACGGGAAAGAGATAGATCGATTTCCTTGCATTCCTTTTATGGGCGAATTGAAATGTAAATATAGTGGGGTTAGCGTCTGGGATTTTTCGCATAATTCGAGAAAAATGGCAGATGCGGAAATTCGTGTTTTTCATATGTTTGGGTATGATCGGGTTGTGATCGGACCTAATACGCGCGGGATTGCAGAGGCACTTGGAGCGGAGTTTGAATATCCGAAGGAAGGAGTGCCGTTTGCGTCTGGAGTGCGGATAGAAGACTGGAAAACATTAATGTGTATTGAGCCAGTCAGAGCAAGACAAAATGCCAGAATTAAAATATTCGAGGAAGAAGCGGAAGAACTGGCAGAGCTTTTAGGAGAAATCGTTCCGTTAGAAATGAGCATTGGCGGACCATTTACGATTGCATCGATTTTAAGAGGAATTGAGCAATTACTTCGGGATTGCAGAAAAGAGAAAGAACAGGTGCATAGACTTCTTCGTATTATCACAGAAAGTCAGAAAAGTTGTATTGATCTTGCGTCAGAATATGGATTTGGAATTGCTATGGCTGATCCAGTGGCTAATCCGGCGTTGATTGGACCAAAGATGTATGAGGAGTTTGTTTTTCCATATACCAAAGAACTGACTAAATATGCGCAGGAAAAAACGAAACATAAGGTATCGTTACATATGTGTGGAAAAACATATAAAATATGGGATTATTTAAAACAATATCCATTGAATGAGTTGAGTTTGGACAATGTGATTGATATGGAGAAAGCGGTAAGTGAGCTGGGAGAGTATATTCCGCTTGCGGGTAATGTAGATCCAGTGGCAGTGATAATGAATGGGACGCGGGAAGAAATATTTCAAGCAGTTGAATCCTGTATAATTGCCGGGCGCAAAGCGAAAAAAGGATTTTCAGTGGCTACAGGGTGTGATATTCCGGAAACCACAGATATAGAACAGGTATATTGTTTTATGGAGGCGGTCAGAGAGACTTATAGATGTTGACTATATGTTGGCCTATATATAGAGATTTTCAAATTGTGTAAACCATATATGATTGATATAATAAAAGAAATGCGAAAATTGAAAAAGGAGAGAGTACATGAAACGAAGAATTGTAAGTATTTTACTTATCGGAGCAATGACTACTGCCATGCTGGCAGGATGTGGATCCAAGGGAGATTCAGCAAGTAGTGACAGCGATTCCAAAGATGGAGAAACTATCACATTTATGGCACCGGATTGGGCTATTCCGACCGATGAAGAACTGGATGCATTTACAGAAGAAACGGGTATTAAGGTAGACGTATCAGAAGTAGGTTGGGATGATATTCGTGAGAAATTAGCAACTGCGGATGGAGCTGCAGCGGATGTTGTGGAAGTAGACTGGTCATGGGTTGGAGAATTTAAATCAGCCGGATGGTTAGAGCCAATCGAATTATCAGATGAGGATAAAGAAGATTTCCTTACATTGGATACATTTATGGTAGACGATGAGGTTCTTGCGATTCCATATTCAAATGATTATCGTATTGCATATTATAATACAAAGCAGTTTGAAGAGGCCGGAATTACAGAAGAACCACAGACTTATGCGGATGTATTGGAAGATGCTAAGAAGTTAAAAGAGTCAGGAGTAGAATATCCACTTGCAATGTCTATGAATGCAGAAGAGAAAGCTGCAACAGGACTGATGTGGACAGCATTCCAGATGAATGGCGTGGTTTGGAATGAAGATGGAACATTTAATAAGGAATCCGTAATGGATGCACTGAATTACTATCAGGAAGTATTAGATGCTGATCTGGTTGCACCGGAAGATAAAACAGCTTCTGGTATGGAAGCTTATATGCGAATTTGTAGTGGCACAGCAAGTTTCCTTGTTGGACCGACAATGTTTGTATCTAAGACACAGAATGAAGATGAATCAGCGGTTGTAGGAGAAGTTGAGCCGATTCTTGCACCAGGTAAAGATGGCAAGGCAGAAAAGACAATGGCACTTCCAGAAGCTCTTGGAATCACTGCTGCATCTGAGCATAAAGAAGCTGCTAAGAAGTTTATCGAATGGTATACATCTGCTGATATGCAGAAGGAACTGAATGATACTCTTGGAAGTTTACCGACACGTAATTCAGTGTTGAAAGCATTGGTTGATGATGGAACAATTGCCGATGCAGGTGCAATGTTAGAAGAAGCAGAGTTAATTGCGTCACCATTCCCGAATGGAGTTCCTGCTTACTATGCAGAGATGAGTAGTGTAATGTATAATGCAATTAATAAAATGGCACTTGGTGAATATACACCGGAAGAAGCATACGAAGCAATGGAGTCTGGTTTAGAGGAATTGCTTAACGAGTAAGCACTATAGGAAAAGAACATGAAAAAAAAGATTTTACCATATCTTTTACTGGCACCCATGATTTTAATCATGGGTGCATTAGTATTTTATCCAATTATAACAACGTTTTCATATAGTTTGAAACATTGGAAACTTACAGCACCGGGAGATATCCGGTATATAGGATTCAAGAACTATATTAATATTATTCAATCAGATTCATTTAAATACAGTATGCAGAATACGATTTTTATTCTTGTATTTGTGATATTTTTTACAGTGCTGATTGGATATTTAATTTCTATGTATTTGAATATGAATGTTAAATGTGCTGGTGTATTACTTGCAATGGCAATTATGCCATGGGCATTACCGCCATTTGTTAACGGAGTACTTTGGAAATTTGTGTTTTTCTCAGGATACGGATTTATGAACAAGTTACTTATCGGAATTGGTCTGATAGATGCTCCGATACAATTTCTGGCATCTAGGTGGACACTTTTGACAGTCATATCAGTGGTAGTTGTATGGAGAAGTGTTCCGTTTATGGCACTGGTATGTTTGGCCGGACGTCAGTCGATTCCAGCAGATATTTATGAAGCGGCAAAGATAGATGGTGGCACAACAGGAAGTGTATTTCGATATATTACATTTCCTCTTATGAAACCATTTCTTGCACTTGGAATTACATCTACGTCTGTGACGGCTATTAATGTGTTTGATGAAATTGTGGCCTTGTCCGGATATAGTGATCTTGGAAAAAATATATTGATGGATAGTTATTTGACAACATTTACATTCTTGAATTTCGGAAAAGGAAGTGCCATGACGTATATAGTGTTGTTTTTTGCGATGATTTTAGGAATCTTTTATCTCCGTAATTTGAATAAGGAGGTAGATTATTAATGAAATATGCGAAGAAAGCAGGCTATGTGATTGCGACAATTTTATTTTTAATATTTACACTTGGACCGTTTGTGTGGACATTTATAATGGCTATTACGCCGAAGGCAGCAATGTTTGCACCTTCAGCAAAATTAATTCCTGATCATATTATTTGGGATAATTTTCAAAATTTGTTTTCAGGTGGAAGAAGAAGTGTTACATACTTTACGGGACTGAAGAATTCAATGAAAGCAGTCGTAATAACCATATGTATCGGTATGCCAGTGGCAATGATGAGTGCGTATGCACTGAGCAGAATGGAATTTGTTGGAAGAAAAGTTATTAAAAACACCCTTTTGATTACAATGGTCATACCGGTAATGGCGACCATTATTCCGCTGTATCGTATGTTCTCGGCAGGGAAATTACTGGATAATATTTTTTGGCTCAGTGCAGTTTATGTGAGTTCATATCTTCCTATGGCTACATGGATGATCACTAATTATTTATCTACAATTCCAAAGGAATTGGAAGAGGCTGCCAAGATTGATGGATGTGGAGAGATTTCTGCATTTGTAAGAGTAATTTTGCCATTGTCATATCCAATTGTTTTGTCAGTGTCACTTATTATGTTTTTAAATACATGGAGTCAGTTTCAGATTCCACTTATTTTAGCATCATCCATGGAAACAAAGCCTATGGCGATTGTTGTTTCTGAATTTGTGACGAAGGATAGTGTAGAGTATGGATTGATTGCAGCCGCAGGAATTGTGTCATTGATTCCGCCGGCATTAGCAGCTATTATTTTTAGAAAATATTTGATTTCAGGAATGGTAAACGGATCTGTGAAAGGATAAACATATGACTATACAGGAACTCATGAGAGGAATTGAACTTCCGGAAAAGGCTCAAAGAATCGTACTGGAATATGAGATGGAAGAAGATGAGTATTTAAGCTGGAAAAAAATGTTTAAAGATAATTTTCCACTTTTTTTAGAAAAGTGGAAGAAAAAAGAAGATTCAAAACAGTGGATTTTATCATTCTATGTAAAGA
>CAVAVU010000136.1:1255-11584 GCA_963592205.1 bacterium | reverse complement strand
TTATCTCCTGCAACTTCTAATTGTGTTTTAGATATGAATGTCGTATAATGTTAAAAGTTGTAAAAAAATGCTTTACACATTTTAATAAGAAAAGACACATATTTATATATCAGAAAAGGAGATATCCATGAATAGAAACGAAGTCTATACATTGGGAATTGATATTGGTTCTACTACAGTTAAGATCGCCATATTAGATTCTGCCAATGAAGTTTTATTTTCAAGTTATGAGCGTCATTTCGCCAACATTCAGGAAACTCTTTCCGACCTTTTAGGACGCGCAGTACATAAGCTCGGCAGCATTCATGTCTCACCGGTGATCACAGGTTCCGGCGGGCTGACACTGGCGAAGCATCTGGAAGTACCATTTGTACAGGAAGTTGTAGCTGTATCTACTGCCCTGCAGGATTATGCACCACAGACTGATGTTGCCATTGAACTTGGTGGCGAGGATGCTAAGATCATCTATTTTGAAGGCGGTAATATCGAACAGCGAATGAATGGTGTATGCGCCGGAGGCACCGGTTCTTTTATTGACCAGATGGCCTCCCTTCTTCAGACCGATGCATCCGGACTGAACGAATACGCGAAGAATTACAAAGCACTTTATTCTATCGCAGCCAGATGTGGTGTATTTGCCAAATCTGACATTCAGCCATTGATTAATGAAGGGGCATCCAAGGAAGACCTGGCTGCCTCTATTTTCCAGGCAGTTGTCAACCAGACCATCAGCGGACTTGCCTGTGGTAAGCCGATTCGCGGACATGTGGCTTTCCTTGGCGGACCGCTTCATTTCTTATCCGAGTTAAAAGAAGCATTTATCCGTACACTGAAGCTGGATGATGAACATATCATTGCGCCACATCACTCTCACCTTTTTGCAGCCATTGGATCTGCACTGAATTCTGAGCGTGATCTAGACATTCCGATCCAGACCATGCAGCAGAGACTTGCCGATCATATCCAGATGGATTTTGAGGTAGAGCGTATGCAGCCACTCTTTGCTTCTGAAGAGGATTATAACGAATTTACCAATCGACACAATAAGGATCAGGTACCGATGAAGGATCTGTCTTCTTATCACGGCAAAGCATTCCTTGGTATCGATGCAGGTTCTACTACAACTAAGGCTGCATTGGTTGGTGAAGATGGTACACTGCTGTACTCTTTCTACCATAATAATGAAGGTGATCCGTTAGGTACTACCATTTCCGCAATCAAGGATATTTATTCCAAACTTCCGGAGGATGTGGAGATTGTACACTCCTGCTCTACCGGTTACGGTGAAGCACTGATCAAGGCTGCACTTATGCTGGATGAAGGTGAAGTTGAGACTGTTTCCCATTATTATGCAGCATCATTCTTTGAACCGGATGTAGACTGTATTCTGGACATCGGCGGTCAGGATATGAAATGCATCAAGATCAAGAACCAGACCGTAGACAGCGTGCAGCTTAACGAAGCATGTTCTTCCGGCTGTGGTTCATTCATCGAGACCTTTGCCAAGTCTCTGAACTTCTCTGTTCAGGATTTTGCTCACGAAGCATTATTTGCAAAGAATCCGATTGATCTGGGAACACGCTGTACCGTATTTATGAATTCAAAAGTAAAACAGGCGCAGAAAGAAGGAGCTGAAGTCTCCGATATTTCTGCCGGTCTTGCTTATTCAGTTATTAAAAATGCATTATTTAAAGTAATCAAGGTATCTGACGCATCAGAACTTGGTAAGCACATCGTTGTTCAGGGAGGAACCTTCTACAATGATGCTGTACTGCGAAGCTTTGAAATGATCGCAGGATGCAATGCTGTCCGCCCGGATATCGCAGGTATCATGGGTGCATTTGGTGCTGCTCTGATTGCCAGAGAGCGCTACGTAGACTGCGAAGGCACGACCATGCTTTCCATTGATGATATCAATGCGCTGGAATACCGCACAACGATGACCAAATGCAAAGGCTGTACCAATAACTGTCGTCTTACCATCAGTCATTTCAGCGGCGGACGACGCTTTATTACCGGTAACCGCTGCGAACGTGGTCTTGGCAAGGAAAAATCAGCCAACAAATTACCGAACCTCTTCGATTATAAGATGCATCGGTATTTCGACTACGAACCATTACCGGAAGAAGAAGCCAAACGCGGTATCATGGGTATTCCTCGTGTACTTAATATGTACGAGAACTATCCGTTCTGGCACACGTTCTTTACCGAACTTGGATTCCGGGTAGTATTAACTCCGGCATCCACGAGGAAAATATATGAACTGGGTATTGAATCTATCCCAAGTGAATCCGAATGTTATCCGGCAAAGCTTGCACACGGACATGTACAGTGGCTGATCAATCAGAAGGTTCCGCATATCTTCTACCCTAGCATTCCGTATGAACGCCAGGAGTTCAAGGATGCCAATAACCATTACAACTGCCCGATCGTAACCTCCTATCCGGAGAATATTAAGAATAACATGGATGCGATCGTGAACGGAGAGGTTGACTTTATTCATCCGTTCCTGTCATTTAAGAGCGAGGAGACGCTTTCTTCCCGTCTGACCGAGGAAATCGGAGCCAAGTTCTCCATCCCGGAATCAGAGATCAAATCCGCTGTACATAAAGCATGGCTGGAGCTTGCAGCCTGCCGTAAGGATATGATGAAGAAAGGAGAAGAGACCATCGCATTCCTGAACGAGACAGGTAACCGTGGTATCGTTCTTGCCGGTCGTCCATATCACATTGACCCCGAGGTTAATCATGGTCTTCCGGAACTGATCAATTCCTATAATATTGCCGTACTGACCGAGGACAGTGTGTCCCATCTGCATCAGGTAGAGCGCCCGCTCAATGTAATGGACCAGTGGATGTACCACTCTCGTCTGTATGCGGCAGCTAACTATGTAAAAACAACCGAGAATCTGGATCTGATCCAGCTGAATTCTTTCGGATGTGGTCTGGATGCTGTTACAACCGATCAGGTTGCAGATATCCTGAACCGTTCAGATAAGATTTATACTACATTAAAGATCGATGAGGTTAACAACCTTGGTGCAGCCCGTATCCGTGTACGTTCTCTGCTTGCCGCACTCCGTGTACGCGAACAGCGTGGTACCAAACGTGAGATCCGTCCTGCCAACATTACCAAGGTTCCATTTACCAAAGAGATGCGCAAAGAATATACCATTCTCTGCCCGCAGATGTCACCGATTCACTTCTCGCTTTTAGAGCCTGCATTCCGTGCTTCCGGTTACAAGATCGAAGTATTGCCAAATGACAATAAACAGGCCGTTGATGTGGGATTGAAATACGTAAATAACGATGCCTGCTATCCATCTCTGATGGTAGTTGGTCAGATCATGGAAGCGATTCTTTCCGGCAAATACGATACCGATAAGATTGCGGTCATCATCAGTCAGACTGGCGGAGGATGCCGTGCTTCCAACTATATTGGATTTATCCGCCGTGCACTGAAGAAAGCCGGATACGCACATATCCCGGTTATCTCCATCAACCTGAGCGGACTGGAAGGCAATCCGGGATTCAAGATCACTGCCCCACTGGTTGTTCGTGGTGTGTATGCAGCCGTATTCGGAGACATTTTCATGAAATGCGTGTACCGTCTCCGTCCATACGAGGCAGTGCCGGGTTCTGTCAATGCTATGCATAAGAAATGGGAAAAGCGCTGTGCTGATTTCGTATCCAGCGGTTATCCATCCAGACGTAAGTTCAAGAAGATGTGTCGCGAGATCATCGAAGACTTTGACAATATCGAACTTCTGGATATCAAGAAACCCCGTGTCGGTGTTGTCGGTGAGATCCTGGTTAAATTCCTGCCGGCAGCCAATAATCATCTGGTAGACCTGCTGGAAAGTGAAGGCGCCGAGGCGGTTGTTCCTGACCTGCTGGACTTCCTGAACTACTGCTTCTACAACCAGACATTCAAAGTTGATAAACTTGGCTTCGCCAAAAAGCAGAAACTGCTTGGCAACCTCGGAATCAAAGCCATCGAATGGCTTCGTGCCCCGGCAACAGAAGCATTTAAAAAGAGCAAACACTTTGCTCCTCCGGCTAAGATTGAGGATCTGGGTAAAATGGCATCCGAGATTGTATCTCTCGGTAACCAGACCGGTGAAGGCTGGTTCCTTACAGGCGAGATGCTGGAACTTATCCATAGCGGTGCATCCAACATCGTATGTACCCAGCCGTTTGCCTGCCTGCCAAACCATGTAGTAGGTAAAGGTGTCATCAAAGAACTGCGCAGACGTTACCCACAGGCGAATATCGTAGCCATCGACTATGATCCGGGTGCCAGCGAGGTTAATCAGCTCAACCGTATTAAGCTGATGCTCTCTACTGCCAACAAGAACCTGAATGCCTCTGTATAGCGATCCGAAAGGAGTATATGATGCGTCAATCTACCAAACAGGCGCTTTCCGAAACCTTTAAAGGGTTTCTGGAAACACGTACTATTGATAAGATTACGGTAAAAGATATCGTAACAAAATGCGGCGTGAACCGTCAGACCTTTTACTATCACTTCCGTGATATCTACGATTTGATGGAATGGACTCTGGAGAATGATATACGGATATATTTATCAGATATATCGGATCTCACGGAAGATTCACTGATCATGGAATGGAAAGAAAGCATTTATCATTTATACCGCTTTCTTCATTCCAGAAAGCGTCAGATCCTCCATGCATATGATCCGGTCAACAAGACTTATTATGAGAATTTTCTGCTGGAGTTTATCACACCGATCATAAACTACCGTGTTTCTCTGTGCAAGTCAGCTTCGTCTGTACCAGAAGAAAAACGAGTGTTTGTCACAAAAGCATATACCTGGATCTGTCTTGATCTGATCCTGGAATGGCTGGAACACGGTATGCCAAACGAACATAAGATCCAGTTAGACGATTATCTTACATTAGTAGATGGCAGTCTGGACGCTGCTCTCGAACGTTTTCTTCCAAATTAATATTTCATCACAATTTTTTTAGACAGATGAATCCCTGTGTCGAGTTTTTGGACACAGGGATTTTTTTGTCGATTGTTAATGATTCTTCTATTGCACTACTATATATACATAGAAAAAATATAATTTTATAAATGGAGGACTGAATACGATGGATACTTCAAGCAGAGTTGTACAATACGGTCTGAAAACCGCATTTAGTTATATTGAAAAGAACCCCGAACAGAATCTGCCAAAACTTATGGACTGGGTAGATAAATTAGCCGGAGAAGGTCCGGACAGTTATCCGTCACAGCGTGCTGCAATCCGCAAGGTCATAAATGATCCGGATAACAATATGTATCAGCTGATCATGAATATTCTAACTGAAATTGATCCTGGCGTATTAAAGGCTGTCTTTGAAAACTTTTTCCTTAATGCCAATCTGATCGGCTGGAAAACACAGAGCAGACTTCGCGAAAAATACAATTGTAATATTCCATGGGCAATTCTATTGGATCCTACTTCTGCCTGTAATCTGCACTGCACCGGATGCTGGGCTGCTGAATACGGTAACAAGCTGAATCTGACATTTGATGAAATCGATTCGATCATTATGCAGGGCAAGGAAATGGGCATCTATATGTACATATACACTGGCGGTGAACCTCTGGTACGTAAGAAAGACCTGATTGCATTATGCAGAAAGCATCATGACTGTCAGTTTCTCTCATTTACCAATGCGACACTTATCGATGAGGAATTTACTGAGCAGATGCTGGATGTAAAGAACTTCATTCCGGCAATCAGCGTAGAAGGCTTTGAAGAAGCGACTGATGGACGACGCGGAAACGGTACTTTCCAGAAAGTCGTAAAAGCTATGAACCTGCTGAAAGAGAAGAAACTTCCATTTGGTATCAGCTGCTGCTATACCAGTCAGAATCTGGATTCTATCAGCAGCGACGAATACTTTGATCAGATGATCGAATGGGGAGCCAAGTTTGTATGGTATTTCCATTATATGCCGATTGGCAATGATGCCGTACCAGAACTGCTTCCTACTCCTGAACAACGCGAATACATGTATCACAAGATTCGTCAGGTACGTGCAACCAAGCCAATCTTCGCTATGGATTTTCAGAATGATGGCGAATACGTAGGCGGATGTATCGCCGGTGGACGCCGTTACCTTCACATTAACGCTAATGGCGACTGTGATCCATGTGTATTTATTCATTATTCGGATTCCAACATCCGCGAAAAGCGCCTGCTAGACGTGCTTCAGTCTCCAATGTTCATGGCTTACCACGATGGTCAGCCATTTAACGAGAATCACCTGAAGCCATGTCCGATGTTAGAGAACCCTCAGCTGCTTAGGCAGATGGTTGCCAAAACCGGAGCACATTCGACCGATCTTCAATCACCAGAAACAGCCGATCACCTCTGTGATAAGTGTATGACATACGCCGAGAGCTGGGCTCCGACTGCGGAACGTTTATGGAGTAATAGCTGCCGCTGTAAAAAAGCAGAATAATCTGACACCTATTTTAACCTATCCTATATAGAATGAGCGCCCGGACAACATTGTCTGGACGCTCATCTGCATCTCTATATGAATCACATCGCTGTAATCCTTATATCGTTATTATTTTACAAGCAGTGATTTGCCTGTCATCTCTTTCGGCTGTTCCATTCCCATCAACTCAATCAGAGTCGGTGCAATATCTGCAAGGCATCCGCCCTCACGAAGCTTGTAAGCAGGATCTGCATTAACCAGAATGAATGGTACCGGATTGGTTGTATGTGCAGTAAATGGCTCGCCTGTCGCTTTGTCAATCAGCTGCTCTGCATTACCATGGTCTGCACAGATAAACATCTGTCCATCCACTTCACGGATTGCGTCTACTGCTTTTCCCACGCAGGCATCTACAGCCTCAATTGCTGCGATTGCTGCCGGTTCTACACCAGTATGACCTACCATATCCGGGTTAGCAAAGTTAATAATGATCACATCGTATTTGTCTGATTTGATTGCATCCACCAGCTTGTCACATACTTCGTATGCGCTCATCTCCGGCTTCATGTCATAAGTTGCAACCTTAGGTGATTTTACCAGAATACGGTCTTCGCCTTCATTTGGCTCCTCAACACCGCCATTGAAGAAGAATGTAACGTGAGCATACTTCTCTGTCTCAGCGATACGTGCCTGCTTCAGTCCATTTGCAGCAAGGAATTCACCAAATGTGTTAATAATCTCTTCTTTTACAAATGCAACCTGTTTGTTAGGAATGGTCACATCATACTCTGTAAAGCATACGTATGTGGTGTGGATTCTCTCACCACGGTCAAATCCGTCAAATGCATCATCACAGAATGTTCTTGTGATTTCTCTTGCACGGTCTGGGCGGAAATTGAAGAAAATAACGGAATCATTATCTTTGATCGTAGCTACCGGTGCTCCGTCTTTCTCAACTACAGTCGGAAGTACAAATTCATCTGTGACGTCCTTATCGTAAGAAGCCTGGATACCTGCTGTAGCACTTGTAGTCTTCTCACCTTCACCAAATACGAGTGCGCGGTAGGCTTTCTCTACACGATCCCATCTGTTATCACGGTCCATAACATAGTAACGTCCCATTACAGATGCCACTTCACCAACACCAATCTCTGCCATCTTAGCTTCCAGTTCAGCTACATAGTCTTTTCCTGATGCCGGAGGTGTGTCACGACCGTCCAGGAAGCAGTGTACGTATACTTTCTCAATGCCCTGACGCTTCGCCAGTTCCAGAAGTCCGTAAATGTGTGAATTGTGGCTGTGTACACCACCATCTGATACAAGGCCGTATAAATGCAGTGCAGAATCATTCTTCTTTACATTCTCACATGCTGCAAGCAATGCCTTGTTCTCAAAGAAATCGCCATCCTGGATTGACTTTGTAATCTTAGTCAGATCCTGATATACAATACGTCCGGCTCCCATATTCAGATGTCCTACCTCAGAATTACCCATCTGACCTTCCGGAAGACCTACAGCAAGTCCGCTTGCGCTTCCCTGTACAAATGGGCATTCAGCCATCAGCTTATCCATAACCGGCTTCTTAGCCTCTGCTACAGCATTACCCTTGGTCTCATTATTTAATCCATAACCATCTAAAATCATGAGTACGGTTGGTTTCTTGCTCATTATTCTATCTCCTCTATTGTTCTACTATTTATTGAAGTACAAATCATAATATTCTAGGAGCACAAAATCGCAGGGGCGAATCTTTCCGCCCCTACGACCTAAAATGCTGTCTTATTTATAGTTAACGATCTTTCCGAAATCTGGTTTCAGAGCCGCGCCGCCTACAAGACCACCATCGATATCTGGCTGAGCAAATAATTCAGGAGCTGTAGTTGCATTAACAGATCCACCGTACTGGATACGGATTGCTTCTGCTGTAGCTTCATCATATACTTCAGCGATGCATGCACGAATGCCTGAGCATACTTCCTGAGCCTGTTCTGTAGTAGCTGTCTTACCTGTTCCGATAGCCCAGATTGGCTCGTAAGCGATAACCATTGTCTTAGCCTGATCAGCAGTTACATTCTGCAGACCAACTTTAACCTGCTGACGGATAAAGTCCATTGTAACTCCCTGCTCTCTCTGCTCAAGAGTCTCACCACAGCACATGATTGGTGTAATACCATGCTCAAATGCTTTCAGAACCTTCTTGTTAACTGTCTCATTAGTCTCTGCAAAGTACTCTCTTCTCTCTGAATGTCCAAGTACTACGTATTTAACGCCAGCATCTACCAGCATAGCCGGTGAGATCTCACCTGTGTAAGCACCTTTCTCTTCAAAGTACATATTCTCAGCACCAACCTGAATGTTAGTTCCTTTAACAGCCTCAGCTACTGGAATAATATCGATAGCCGGTACACAGAATACTACATCTACATCCTCACTGGCTACCAGCGGTTTCAGTTCCTCTACAAGAGCTACTGCCTCGCTTGGTGTCTTGTTCATTTTCCAGTTACCTGCAACAATTTTTCTTCTTGCCATGTTTATTCTACCTCTTTCTTCGTCTTATTTATCGTTAGCTGCAGCTACGCCAGGAAGTTCCTTTCCTTCCAGAAATTCCAGAGAAGCTCCACCACCTGTAGAGATGTGTGTCATCTTATCTCCGTATCCCAACTGGTTAACTGCTGCTGCGGAATCACCACCACCGATGATAGTAACAGCGTCTGTCTCAGCAAGAGCCTTAGCTACTGCCTCTGTACCCTTTGCAAAGTTCGGCATCTCGAAGCATCCCATCGGTCCGTTCCATACAACTGTCTTAGCATCTTTCACTGCTGCTGCAAAGATCTTAGCTGTCTCTGGTCCGATATCAAGACCTTCCCATCCGTCCGGAATCTCTCCAGCCTTTACAACCTGGCTGTTAGCATCATTCGAGAAATCATCAGCAACTACGTTATCTACCGGCAGAAGAAGCTTAACGCCCTTGTCTTCTGCTTTCTTCAGCATGTTCAGTGCATATTCACAGTAATCTTCCTCAAGAAGAGATTTACCTACGGAACCACCTTTTGCTTTGCAGAATGTGTAAGACATTCCACCACCAATAATCAGGGTATCTACTTTGTCAAGCAGGTTCTCAATAACTGAAATCTTGCTTGATACCTTAGCTCCGCCAAGAATAGCAACAAATGGTCTCTCCGGATTATTAACCGCATTGCCAAGGAAATCAATCTCTTTCTGCATCAGGTAACCAACTACAGCTGTGTCAACAAACTGTGTTACTCCTACATTAGAGCAATGTGCTCTGTGAGCTGTACCAAATGCATCATTTACAAATACGTCACACAGGGAAGCAAGATCCTTAGAGAATGCCTCTCCGTTCTTTGTCTCTTCTGCTCTGTAACGAGTATTCTGAAGAAGAATAACCTCTCCGTCTTTCATAGCATCAACAGCAGCTTTTACGCTGTCATCTACTACTACGTCACTTGGAACGAATTTAACTTCCTGCTCCAACAGTTCTGAAAGACGAACAGCTACAGGTGCAAGTGAAAGCTCCGGCTTTGGCTCTCCCTTTGGTTTACCAAGGTGTGAGCAAAGGATTACACGTCCACCGTCTGCAATCAGCTTCTTGATTGTAGGAAGTGCAGCTACCAGACGGTTCTCGTCTGTGATCTTACCATCGATCAACGGTACGTTAAAATCACATCTGCACAGAACCTTTTTTCCTTTTACGTTAATATCATCAACAGATTTTTTGTTAAGCATAATTTCATCTCCTTCAAATTAATCATGATAGAAAAAAGGATCCGGTCCAAACCGACCGGACCCTTTTTGAGCCTCTTATAAAATCAATTACATTATGCTAATTCAGCAAAGTATTTGAT
>CAVAVU010000136.1:0-1245 GCA_963592205.1 bacterium | reverse complement strand
GTATTTGATTGTTCTAACCATCTGGCTTGTGTAAGAGTTCTCATTGTCATACCAAGAAACAACCTGAACCTCTGTAGTTCCGTTGTCAAGTGGCAGAACCATTGTCTGAGTAGAATCAAACAGAGAACCATATCTCATACCAACGATATCGCTGGAAACGATCTCGTCTGTGTTGTATCCGAAGGACTCTGTAGAAGCTGCCTTCATAGCTGCGTTGATCTGATCAACTGTAACTTCTCCATCAACAACTGCTGTCAGGATTGTTGTAGATCCTGTAGGGGTTGGTACACGCTGAGCAGCTCCGATAAGCTTTCCGTTCAGTTCTGGGATAACCAGACCGATTGCCTTAGCAGCACCTGTGCTGTTAGGAACGATGTTAACTGCTGCTGCACGAGATCTTCTCAGGTCACCCTTTCTCTGTGGGCCATCAAGAGTCATCTGATCTCCTGTGTAAGCGTGAATTGTGCACATGATACCAGACTTGATCGGTGCAAGATCGTTCAGAGCCTTAGCCATTGGTGCAAGACAGTTTGTTGTACAAGAAGCTGCAGAGATAACTGTATCTTCTGGCTTAAGTACGTTATGGTTTACATTATATACGATTGTAGGAAGGTCATTTCCTGCTGGTGCAGAGATAACAACTTTTCTAGCTCCTGCTTTGATATGAGCAGATGCTTTTTCTTTAGATGTGTAGAATCCTGTACACTCCAGAACTACGTCTACACCGATCTCTCCCCAAGGAAGTTCTTCAGCGTTAGCCTTTGCATAAATTTTGATTTCTTTTCCGTCTACGATGATAGAATCATCTGTAGCTTCAACCTTGTCAGCCAGAGCGTATGTTCCCTGTGATGAATCATACTTTAACAGGTGAGCAAGCATCTTAGGTGATGTAAGGTCGTTGATTGCAACTACATCGTATCCTTCTGCTCCAAACATCTGTCTGAATGCAAGACGTCCAATACGTCCAAATCCATTAATCGCTACTTTTACTGCCATGATTAATTCCTCCTAATATGATTTTGACTGTTATACAGCCGTTTTTATTTGAAATTCCTTAACATCTCGTTAAAGAATCATCAACCAGACTTAATTTTACTAAATCTCGTCAAAAAATTCAACCCTCTTTTATGTTTTTATACTAGGAACGGTATTTTTTTCAAAAAACCACGTATTTTCCACATTTTTCTATTAAATTTTCACAAAGACAGGTTTTCTTCCTTTGAATTCCGTATAATACTTGAATCC
>CAVAVU010000135.1:0-9051 GCA_963592205.1 bacterium | reverse complement strand
ATCGCAAAGACGGTGAGAGACTGGAACTGAAGGATCTGGAGTTTGATGATCTGGATCTGTCCGGGAAAGATCTTCACAACATCGATTTTGAAGTATGTATGTTTCAAAATGTAAGGCTTGATCATGCTGATCTTTCAGCCTCCAGTGTAAAGAATGCGCAGTTGGATGGATGTTCGTTGCGAGGTGTTAATTTTCAGAATGCCGAACTCTTTGGAGCATGTATGCGGGGATGTGATATGACAGGCTGTGACATCTGCGGTGCGAATTTGTATGCAGCAGTTCTGGAGAATGCGATCCTGACGGATGTGAAATCGGATGAGCATACCAAATGGTTCCGGATGCACTGTCCGGATACGGGACCGATTCTCGCATATAAGAAATGTGTGTATGACCGTATCGTGCAGCTCCTGATACCGGCAGATGCCAAGCGAACATCGGCTACGCTTCCAACCTGCCGATGCAATAAGGCGAAAGTGCTTACAATCAAAAGTTTTGATGAGACGAAAGAATTTGATGAAGCATGGTCTCTGGTAGATGAGAATTTCGTCTATCGCAAGGGTCAGTGGGTTGAGGTGAAGGACTTTAACGAAGACCGCTGGTTTGATTCTACTACGGGGATTCATTTCTGGATGAGCAGAGAAGAAGCAATGAAATATTAATATGAAAGAAAGCCAGAGCTTTCGGGACGTATATCAAAAACGGTCTGAAAGTTCTGGCTTATTCATATGTAAGATTTGTTACTTTGCGTTGACCGCAATGCCATTGACTTCGACTTCTTCATCGATCGGAATGACCAGACATTTTCTGCCGTCAATGACCTGAATGTCCACCAGATCGGCGCGTTCCGGGTTGACATTTACGACAATCTCAGGTGTCTTGACACTGAACTTGCGTGTCTCGGCAATATTGGATGCAAGCAGTGTTGTCTGTCTGCCAATCGTTTCGTCATAATCTTTGTCGAATGTCTCCATTTTTTCTTCCGGCACACCGCTGGCAGTGAAGAGACGTTTGACTTCCTGTTTGCCGAGCGTCAACGGTTCCGGAGCATCCTTGGTTTCCTCAATCATTTCATTCAGATTCTCGTGAATCGTGCGGACAACCGAATAATCGCAGTCATCCTTCAGTGTGCTGACCAGGATATCCTGGAAGGATTCTTTCTGCGTACCGGCACTCATAGCTTCACTGCAGCCTAAGACATTTGCCACAAAGTAATCCTGCAGTTCTTCCGGCTTCTTAGAGTAGAACATCAGGTGATGCAGGTCTGTGCTTCGATCATTAAATGCCGGAAACAGGAATGCGTTGGCAGGCATGCCTACCACCCAGTCACGGACACGGTCTTCGATGCTGTTATTCACAGCGTTGTAGCAGAGCCCAGGCTTTGACATGGCTACCGGACAGATGCAGCAGAGGATGTGTTCATATACTTCATCGGAAGCGTCGAACATCTCCATGCTATCAGTAGATTTGCCCGGAATATCGTATACAGCGTGGATCAGCAGGATCAGATAATGTTCACCAAAATCATAAAATTCAATGACCTTATCGTAGAATTCTTCTAGCAGAATATCGTCCTGTAATTTGCTTTCCTTCAGGCGCAGCAGGGACTCCTGTGTTCCTCCTGCAAGCTCCTGTTCCAGCGGGAACTCCATATGGATCAGATTCTTGCCGATCGTGCCAGACAGTGCTTTTTTGAAAATGTCAAAGTATTTGAAGGATTCTTCTTCCGGAAGTGACAGGAACGCCTCTTTGAATTCGAGCTTTTTCTCCTTATCACCATCTACATAACAGCCGCAGATGCGGGTGATCGCACAGTTCTCCGGGGAAAACTGCTTGCGTATTTCAAGTATTTCTTTCTTATTCATAATGATCTCTCCATTCCGCCGCAGAGTGCGGCACAAAGTAAAATATATTTTAGCACAAATGAAGAGGAGAGTGCAAATTATAAGTTCTATTTACGGCATCTATAACTTACAATAGTAATAAATACTCAGGGTGTGGTATATAATGCGTAAGATTCTGATTTATCCACTAACTATATTATTACTATTGTCGGGAGTCATGATATATCCGGCAAATGTATTGACCTCGCAGGCGGAAGAATTACAGGGAGAGAATGCAGAAGAGAACACCACAGAAGAGCAGCAGACATCCGGACCGGAGATTACGTCGCCTTCTGCGCTATTAATGGAGGCTGCAGGAGGTAATGTGATCTGGGAGAAGGATGCAGACACCAGACGCGCTCCGGCGAGCGTGACGAAAGTCATGACGTTACTGTTGATCTTTGATGCGCTGGAGGAAGGAAAGATTACATTAGAAGATGAGGTGCAGACATCGGAATATGCGGCGTCTATGGGTGGCTCGCAGGTGTTTTTAGAGCCGGGCGAAACACAGACCGTGAATACACTGATTAAGTGCATTGCAGTGGCAAGCGCGAATGATGCTTGCGTTACTCTTGCCGAATATATCAGTGGCAGCGAGGAAGCATTTGTGGAGCAGATGAATGAGCGTGCGGTAGGACTCGGCATGACGAACACGCATTTTGTGAATTGCAATGGTCTGGACGCAGATGGACATGAGACGACAGCAAGAGATATTGCGCTGATGTCAAGAGAACTGATCACGCGTTATCCGAAGATTCATGACTATTCCATGATCTGGATGGATACGATTACCCATACGACCAGAAAGGGTACATCGGAATTTGGACTTACAAATACCAATAAGCTGATCAGGCAGTATGCCTATGCGACCGGACTTAAGACGGGATCTACGAGCAATGCGGGTTTCTGCGTGTCGGCTACGGCCGAGAAGGATGGCGTGGAACTGATTGCGGTAATCATGGGAGCGGATAATTCCAAAGACCGTTTTAAGGATGCGGTGAAACTTCTGGATTATGGATTTGGAAAATGTGAGTTTTATGTGGATGATGCGATAGAAAATGTGGCGAAAGTTCCAGTGACGGGAGGCGTACAGGAAGAAGTGTCGGTACATATGGATGGAGAATTTCGCTATGTAGATACCACGGGAGCGGATCTGAGTCAGGTGCGGCGGAAAACAGAAGTTAAGAAAGAACTTCAGGCGCCGGTAAAGCAAGGGAATCCGGCAGGAGAGATGGTCTACTATCTGGGGGATAAGGAAATCGGCAGACAAAAGCTTGTGGCGGGAGAGAGCGTGGATCGTATGCGGTACAGTGATGCACTGGAACAGGCGATGGATCGATATTTTCTGTGAGGTCAGTGGTGTAATAAAGAATCCGCTGTCTTTTCCTTGAAAATGTAAAACATCAATGATAAGCTGAGTATATATCTGTAATGAACATATCGGAGGAATATCATTGAAGAAATTAAAGAGGAAATCTTTGAACATACGAAAGAATATCAAAGAGGCTGCTCTTGCTGCATTTACAGCGGGCAGTCTTTCTGTTGTTATGGAACTGCGCCGGGAGTTGAGTGAATTTCTTGTAAGACGGTATCGTCTGTGTGTGCCGGATCCGAGAGGAGCACGACAGGACATGGCAGAAAATGGTGCGCAGGAAAACATGACACAGGATGCGGAAGGACAGAAAACTACTGTTCGTCTGGTCTTTTTATCAGACCTCCACGGCAAGCAGTATGGGACAGGCAATCGGGAGTTGATACGTGCTGTGAAGCATGAGAAGCCGGATTATATTCTGATCGGCGGTGATCTGGTGACCAGGTCGAAACCGGAGACGGATGCCATAGCGCTGGATCTGATCAGACAGTTAGTGAAGATCTGTCCTGTGTATCTCGCGAATGGCAATCATGAGCAGAAGATGCGCATATATACAGAAGAATACGGAGACCGCTATGAGAACTATATGGCGGTGGTGCGAAGAGCCGGTGTCCATGTGTTGGAAAATGTATCTGAAGAGGTGTACATGAAGGGAGTGCCGGTGCAGATAAGCGGACTTGAGCTTCCTGTCAAATGCTATGCCCGATTCTTTGCACGGAAGCTGCAGATTCAGGATGTAAGAGATGCGATTGGAGAACCGCAACAAGGACATTACCAGATTCTGCTTGCGCACACACCGGTATTTATGCCGGTATATCAGCAGTGGGGTGCAGACATGACGTTATCCGGGCATCTGCACGGAGGCATTATCGGACTTCCGGGAATCGGCGGATTGATCACGCCGCAGGCAGTATTATTTCCTAAATACGCAGGAGGCATTTACAGAGAGGGAAAGCATGTTGGCATTGTAAGCCGCGGACTTGGCACGCATACCGTGAATCTCAGGTTCTGTAATCCGGCGGAGTTAGTGTCTGTATCATTAGAATTCCACTCTTGTGAAAATGTGGATAATCCAGTATAATAGAAGAGTTAATGACTATGAAGTATATGATACGAGAGAGGATAAGCTATGGGAATACCGGTAAAGCTTCAGGTGTTTGAGGGACCGCTGGATCTGCTTCTGCATCTGATCGATAAAAATAAAATAGATATCTACGATATTCCTATTGTGGAGATTACCAACCAGTACATGGATTATATCCGTGCGATGGAAGAGGAAGATCTGAACATCATGAGCGAATTCCTGTTGATGGCAGCAACTCTTCTGGATATCAAGTGCCGGATGCTTCTTCCGAAAGAAGTGAATGAAGATGGCGAGGAAGAAGATCCGAGACAGGAACTCGTAGAACAGCTGCTCCAATATAAGATGTACAAGTATATGTCTTATGAGCTGAAGGATCGCCAGCTTGACGGGGAACGCTATCTGTATCGTCAGCCTGACATCCCGGACGAAGTAGCGGATTACGTAGAACCAGTGGATCTGGACGAGCTGCTGGGGGATCTGACACTTGGCAAGCTTCATAGCATTTTTAAAGAAGTCATGAAACGCCAGACGGATAAGATTGATCCTGTGCGAAGTAAGTTTGGTAAGATCGAGAAAGAAGAAGTGACGGTCGAAGCGAAGATGACCGAAGTAGAAGCGTATGCGATGCTGCATGAACGGTTCAGCTTCCGGGATCTGCTGACCAGCCAGAGCTCCAAGACTCAGATTGTGGTGACATTTCTGGTAATTCTGGAAATGATGAAAGCCGGTAAGATCTCCATTGAACAGGAGCAGCCGTTTGACGATATTGTGATTACGTCCCAGATGTAATGCGGGTGTAATGCAGGAGGATATGTAGTGGAAATCAACAGATTAGAAGGAATTATTGAGTCCATTTTATTTACTATGGGAGATTCGGTAGAATTGTCCAAGATTGCGCTGGCAATCGGACATGACGAGGACACCACAAGAAAGATCATTCATTGTATGATGGATAAGATCAATGGCGCAGAGGAGCGCGGTGTGAAGATCATTGAGCTGGAAGACTCCTTTCAGATGTGCACCAAGGCAGAAAGTTACGAATATCTGATCCGGATCGCAAAGCAGCCAAGAAAGTATACGTTGACAGATGTACAGCTTGAGACGCTGTCGATCATCGCATATAAGCAGCCGGTGACGAAACTTGAGATCGAGAAGATCCGCGGCGTGAAGTCTGACCATGCTGTGAACCGTCTGGTAGAGTACAACCTGGTCTGCGAAGTGGGCAGGATGAATGTGCCGGGTAAGCCGATCTTATTTGGTACGACGGAAGAATTCCTGCGCAGATTTGGTATCCAGTCACTGGATGATCTGCCGAGTATGAATCCGGAACAGATCGAGAATTTCAAATCAGAGGCAGAAGAAGAAGCGCAGTTAAAGTTAGATATTTAAATATAATGAAGTTATAGATTGCAGAGGATAAAAGCCAGGGAAGTATAGTCAGGTATTTGATGGAATGGATAACAGGGCAGATACATACATATAGATTAAGAATGGACTGCGGAGGAACATATGAAGCGTTTCTGGCAGAACAGATATAAGAAATGTATCGCAGTGATGTTAATGGCCACAAACAGTGTCATATTATCTATAACCGGAATAGCAGCGCCTGGAACAGAATCCGTGAAGGAAGAGCAGACAGCGGAGATGTCTGAGTCTGAGATAGCAGAACAGGAAGTACTCACAGGACTTCATGCAGGCTATGCGGTGTTGATGGATGGTGACAGTGGCAGAGTGCTTGTTGAGAAGGATGGGGATGTGAAACGTCCGATGGCAAGTACAACGAAGATCATGACCTGTATTCTGGCTTTGGAGCATATGAAAAGTGAACAGGAAATTGTGACAGCATCGGCTGAGGCTGCAGCGCAGCCAAAGGTCAGGCTTGGCGTCCGGGAGGGAGAACAGTTTTATCTGAATGATCTGTTGTATTCCCTGATGCTGGAATCACACAATGACAGTGCAGTTATGATAGCGGAGCATATCGGAGGAAGTGTCCGGGGCTTCGCTTCTCTTATGAATAAAAAAGCGGTAGAGATTGGCTGTGAGGATACGTATTATATTACGCCGAACGGGCTGGATGCATCGGATGAACAGGGGACGCATTCGACAACGGCAAGAGAGCTGGCGCTTGTGATGCGGTATTGTCTGATGGAGTCACCGAAGAGCCGGGAGTTTCTTGAGATCACCGGGGCGGCAGCGCATCAGTTCCGGGATGTGGAGGGAAAACAGTCATTTTCGTGCACCAATCACAATGCATTTCTGACCATGATGGATGGTGCTGTGTCAGGAAAAACAGGTTTTACCGCAGATGCCGGGTACTGCTATGTCGGTGCACTTCGGCGGGATGACAGAACATTTATCGTGGCACTGCTGGCGTGTGGGTGGCCGAACCATAAGACGTACAAATGGCAGGACACCAGAGCGTTGATGGAGTATGGACTTCAGTATTATGCGAAACGGATGTTTGATGGCAATGTGGGACTTCCGGAGTTTTATGTGGCAGAAGGTATTCCGGAGAATGGGGCACTGAGCGGCGCGTCCATCTCGAAGCTTCAGATCAGAGACAGGCAGGAAGCAAGTATTCTTCTCCGGGAAGATGAAGAACCGGCGTACCGCACGCTGCTGACAGATGCATTAAAAGCACCCGTAATGGCAGGAACAGATGTCGGAAATGTGCAGCTTGTGTTGGATAATCAGGTTCTGGCAGAATGGAGCGTGGAGACTGCTGAGAGTATCGAAAAACGGGATTACATATGGTGTTTGTATCAATTGATGGCGCAATTTACACATATCGACAAAATAGATCAAGAAAAGTGATTAAAAACGTCACTATTATTTTCGATAAACCTATGATAGACTAGGTGATAGTTAAAAAAGGACAAAAAAATTGATAATTATTTATCTCGGTCCTATAGTATACAATATGATTTTCTAAGCGATCGAATTGCTTTGGATAACATAGAAGGGAAGGGTATTATGAAGAACAGTAGTAAATATGAAAGACAGTATTTTATGCCGCCGGAGGTCACATATGACTGGGTGAAGAAGGAATATATTCAGGCACCGCCTGTATGGTGCAGCGTAGACTTACGTGATGGTAACCAGTCACTGATCGAGCCTATGAGTCTGGATGAGAAGCTGGAATTCTTCCAGTTGTTAGTAGATGTCGGATTCAAAGAGATCGAGGTTGGATTCCCGGCCGCTTCCGATACAGAGTACCAGTTCATGCGTACATTGATCGAGAAGGATATGATCCCGGACGATGTAACCGTTCAGGTACTGACACAGGCACGAGAGCACATTATCAAGAAGACATTTGAAGCTGTAAAGGGTGCTCCGCATGCAGTTGTTCATCTGTACAACTCTACTTCTGTTGCACAGAGAGAGCAGGTATTTAAGAAAGACAAAGAGCAGATCCTGAAGATCGCCGTAGACGGTGCAAAGCTGTTGAAGACATTAGCAGATGAGACAGAAGGCAACTTCACATTTGAGTACAGTCCGGAGAGCTTTTCTGGTACGGAGGTAGAATACGCAGTAGAAGTATGTAACGCAGTGTTAAATGTATGGGAGCCAACTGCTGATAATAAAGCGATCATCAATATCCCTACAACTGTTGAAAATGCGATGCCGCATGTATTTGCCACACAGCTTGAATATGTACATAAGCATCTGGCACACAGAGATAACGTGGTACTCAGCCTTCATCCACACAATGACCGTGGATGCGGTGTGGCTACAGCAGAGCTTGGTATGCTGGCAGGAGCTGACCGTATCGAGGGTACATTATTTGGTAACGGCGAGCGTACAGGTAATGTAGATATTATTACACTTGCAATGAATATGTTCTCGCATGGTGTAGATCCGAAGCTTGACTTCTCTGATATGAAGAAGATCCGTGAGACATACGAGCGTCTTACCAGAATGCACGTATATGAGAGACAGCCATATTCAGGAGATCTTGTATTTACCGCATTTTCCGGTTCTCATCAGGATGCGATCGCCAAAGGTATGGCATGGAGAGATGCAGGCAAGAGCGATACATGGACTATTCCGTATCTGCCGATCGATCCGCAGGATGTGGGAAGACAGTATGATTCTGACGTTATCCGTATCAACAGCCAGTCTGGTAAGGGCGGAGTTAATTACATTCTGAAACAGAGTTACGGTATCAACCTTCCGGAGAAGATGCGTGAAGAAGTAGGATATCTTGTAAAGGGTGTATCTGACAGAGCGCACAAAGAGCTGACACCGGAATGGGTATATCAGATCTTTAACGATAACTATGTCAATGCAAAGAGCGTATTTGCAATTGATGAGTGCCATTTCAAACAGACGGATGGTATTATTGCAGATGCAACCATCCAGCATGGCAGTGACACAAGAGTTGTAACAGCTTCCGGTAACGGACGTCTGGATGCGGTAAGTAATGCGATCAAGCAGTACTTTAATATCAGCTATGAGCTGAGATATTATGAAGAACATTCACTCACACGCGGTTCTTCTTCCAAGGCAGTTGCGTATGTAGGTATCGTATGCCAGGGCAAGACTTACTGGGGTGTTGGTATTGATGCCGATATCATCAAGGCTTCTATCGAGGCATTGATCGTAGCAGTAAACAAGTTAGATGAACTTGCAAGCAAAGATGGCGTGAAAGATGCCAGAATGATCGAGATTATGAATTACATTCAGGCAAATTACATTGACATTACACTGGATGA
>CAVAVU010000134.1:0-10999 GCA_963592205.1 bacterium | reverse complement strand
A
This sequence comes from bacterium, assembly GCA_963592205.1. GTDB lineage: Bacteria > Bacillota > Clostridia > Lachnospirales > Lachnospiraceae > Claveliimonas. The sequence continues at coordinate 10,998 of CAVAVU010000134.1, read as the reverse complement.
GCAATATCCGTATGAGCATAAGTTCCACCGTATCGTCCTGATTTCGATATAATTCCCATTGCATCCGTTGCTTTTATCCATTGCTGCGGTGTCAATGTAAACGCATTATCTCCTGCTTCTGCTTTAAACCTATCGAATTCGATAGGTTTAAAATTAGGATTGTGAATTTGTTCCCACAAACCCAAAAATGAAATCGTAGAATAATTACGCATCCAATTCGCCACCACAATAAAGGCATTGTCAGGATTTTTATATTTAGCAATATCCGTGAGTGAAATATATGCATCCTCATTAACAACATCGCCTATTACACTAATTTCCGTTCCATTGGCGTCTAGCTTCATATTCTCTTCTCCATCCATCGATACAGATCTTCGTACACTTCTTCTCGATCTGTCTCGTTCAGGATTTCATGCCGGTCTCCGGCGTACAGCTTCATCTCTACATCGGTCATGCCGTGTGCTTCGTATTTCCGGAATACTCTGGTCACACCTGCGCCATTGCTTCCCACCGGATCTTCTGCACCGGATACGAAGATTACCGGAAGCTCCGCAGGAATCTTATCCATTGCCCGCTTTCTGGTCAGCACTTTCATGCCTTCAAACATCTGATAATATCCGTTTACGGTAAATACAAAGTTACACAGCGGATCTGCCTCGTACTCTTTCCGCTTGGAATCATCCGAAGTGATCCAGTCCTTGGTACTGTCACTTGGCTCAAACTGACGGTTATAGCCACCCATGCCAAGCTGGTTCACCAGATGACTTCTGTGGTGCCATCCCTTCGTCAGTGCAATACTCTTGCAGACTGCCTGTCCGGCTTTCAGCAGTGCATATGGCATATCTCCCGTGCCCATAACGATAGCTCCTGCCAGCCCTTCTGCACGCATGGTCAGATACTGTCTGAGTAAGAACGATCCCATGCTGTGTCCCATCATAAAATATGGTACACCCGGATACTCTTTTTCGGTCATTTTCCGAAGTCTGTGTATATCTGAGATTACATACTGATTGCCCTTTTCCTCATGAAAATATCCAAGATATTCCTGTGTCTGTACGGACTTTCCATGTCCCAGATGATCATGTCCGACTACGCAGAATCCACGCTCTGCCAGATACCTTGCGAACTCATCATAGCGATCCACATACTCTACCATGCCATGACAGATCTGCAATACCGCTTTCACGCCTGCTTCCGGAAACCACTGGATTGCATGAATCTGTGTCTGTCCGTCGCTGGACGGAAAATAAAATTCCTTCTTTAACATACTTCATTCCCCCGATCATCAATCTCAATATAGTCTCTGTGCGGTGCCAGCGATTTATACGCCGGACGGATGATCTTGTCCACGTTCTTCAGCTCTTCCAGACGATGTGCGCTCCATCCTACGATTCTCGCCGCTGCAAATATCGGTGTGTACAATGCCTGCGGCAAATTCAGCATCTGATATACCAGACCGCTGTAGAAGTCTACGTTCGCATTAACACCTTTGTACATCTTACGCCGTTCTCCGATGACTTCCGGCGCAAGTTTTTCTACCTTGGAGTACAGCGCATACTCTTTCTCATACCCCTTTTCCATCGCTAACTGCTCTACAAATCCTTTGAAGATCTCTGCTCGCGGATCAGAGATAGAATATACCGCATGTCCCATTCCATAGATCAGCCCCTTCTGGTCAAAGGCTTTCTTATCCAACAGGTCATACAGATACTGGCGAATCTCATCTTCATCTTCCCAGTCATGCACAACACCCATCATATCCTCAAACATCTGCGTTACTTTGATATTCGCGCCACCATGCTTCGGTCCTTTCAATGAAGCCATTGCTGCGGTCATGGTCGAATACGTATCGGTTCCCGAAGAGGTAACAACGTGCGTTGTAAATGTCGAATTGTTACCACCGCCGTGATCCATATGAAGCACCATCGCCATATCGAGAATCTTCGCTTCCAGCTTTGTATACTGACGATCCTCACGGAGCATCATCAGGATATTCTCAGCCATAGAAAGCTCCGGTCTTGGCGCATAGATAAAGAGATCCTGACCTCTACGGAAATTATATGCATGATAGCCGTACACCATCAGCATCGGGAACTGACTGATCAAATTCAGGCACTGACGCAGTACATTCGGAATCGAAGTATCGTCTGCCTTCGCATCATAGCGGTAAAGACTCAGGATCGAACGTGACAGGCTATTCATCATATCACGGCTCGGTGCCTTCATAATTACATCCCGCACAAAGTTCGGCGGAAGCGTCCGTCTGTCAGACAGCATCACCTGAAAGTCTGCAAGCTCCTGTCTGGTCGGAAGCTCGCCGAAAAGAAGCAGATATGCAATTTCTTCAAATCCATAATGATCTTCCTTCAGGAATCCATTGACCAGATCCTTAATGTTATAACCTCGGTAATACAGATTACCGGGACAAGGAACTTCCTCGCCATCCACGATCTTCTTCGCACGCACGTCCGATACATTGGTAAGTCCTGCAAGCACACCCTTACCATTCATATCACGGAGGCCTCTTTTTACATCGTATTTCCCGTACAGTTCCCTGTCTATGGCATTGCTCTCCTCGCAGAGTGTCGCCAAATGCGCAATTTCCGGTGTAATCTCAAACAAATCTTTTGTCACAAACTTGCTCATAAGTCCCTTCCTTTCCCGATTTACTCTATTCTCCTGTTACCCAATATTTATATCAATCTATTGCAGCTATCTCCTAACTCTGAAGGCCTCTGCTGATATAATTACTCAGCGCAGCAAATTCTTCCAGCGTGAGTGCCTCACCTCGTACCGACGGTCCATGTCCTAATGACTCGATACTCTCTGCAATCAGCTCCTTTGGAATATCCAACTCTGCTGCATTCTTCAATCCATTCGCCAGTGTCTTACGACGTTGGTTAAAAGACGCACGTATAATGCGGAACATCAGCTTCTCATCATCCACTTCCACCGGCGGCTTGTCATACGTTGTCAGACGGATTACTGCAGATCCGACCTTGGGTCTCGGCATAAAACAGTTCGGCGGAACATTGGCCACGATATACGGACTTGCATAATACTGCACTGCAAGCGACAATGCGCCGTAATCCTTCGTACCCGGCCCTACCTGCATGCGGTCAGCCACTTCCTTCTGCACCATAACGGTAATGCTCTCGATCGGCACATGTTTCTCGAATAATCCCATAATAATCGGTGTGGTGATATAATATGGAAGATTCGCCACCACTTTCACAGGTCTGCCGCCATTTTCCTCTTCTACCAGCTTCTGGATGTCCACCTTCAGCACATCCTCATTAATGATCATAACATTATCATATGCAGACAATGTATCGCCCAGAATCGGGATCAAAGCCTTATCGATCTCCACTGCTGCCACCTTGCCTGCTGCCTGCGCCAGATACTGCGTCATCGTACCGATACCAGGACCGATCTCCAATACAAAATCATCCTTCGTAATCTCTGCTGCCGCGATGATCTTATCCAGCACATGTGTATCGATCAGAAAGTTCTGTCCGAACTTCTTCTGGAATGTAAAATTGTATTTCTTCAGAATCTCAATCGTATTCTGCGGGTTGCCAAGTGTAGGTTCCGTCATGTTGTCCTCCTTAGTTTTACTGACTATTATACATGAAAATATCTTCGATAGGAACAAATAAAAAATGAAATATTGATGAAATTTTTGTAACATTGTTTATAAAATTATCTAGGCTTCAAGTATAACATATGTAAATAAAAAGTGGAAGTACCGCACGTTTATTCGTACAATACTTCCTCTTCTCATTTGCTCTTATTCATTTAATAACAGCTTCTTTGCATTCTTTTCCGTCTGACGGATCACTTCTTCTGCCGTAATACCCTTCAGCCTGCCAATCTCCTCTGCCACATATCGGATGTAGGAAGAGTTGTTCCGCTTACCGCGAAATGGTTCCGGTGCCATATACGGGCAGTCCGTCTCCAGCACAATGGATTCCAGCGGAATCGCCTCAGCAACTTCTTTCAGCTTCTTTCCATTCTTAAATGTTACCACACCACCGATACCGATGTGATAACCCATTTTCACATACTCCCTTGCCATTTCCAGAGAATAAGAATAGCAGTGGATAATACCACGAAGTCCCTGACCATGCTCTTTCATGATCTCCATAGTGTCTGCTGCCGCTGAACGGCTGTGAATCATCACCGGAAGATCCAGTTCTCTTGCCAGATCAAGCTGACGGATGAACCATTTCTTCTGCACCTCGTGAGGCTCATTATCCCAGTAGTAATCCAGACCGATCTCACCGACCGCCACTACCTTATCCTGCCTGAACTGTTCCTTCATACGGGCAAATGTTTCCTCATTCAGGTCACCCACTTCATCCGGATGTACACCAACCGCTGCATACATAAATGGATACTTCTGCGCAAGTTTCGGCACGTCAAAGCAGGATTCATAGGATGCTGCCACATTGACGATCGTGCCCACGCCTGCTTCATTCATAGAAGCAAGCAGGCTCTCGCGGTCTTCATCAAACTGTTCGCTGTCATAATGCGCATGCGTGTCAAATATCATATTTCCTCCAGCCAGACATCTGCCACTCACTCCAGCAGATGTCTGTTCCTGTCAACAGCTTTTTATATTAGCAGATTTCTGCTCCTGCCGGCATATTTTTCTCAGGTGTCATCAATGACAGGTTACCCTCTGCATCCTCTGCACACAGCAGCATACCCTCAGACAGTACTCCGGCAAGCTTTGCAGGCTTCAGGTTCACGAGAACCATAACCTTCTTACCTACCATCTCTTCTGCACTGTACTGTTTCTTAATACCAGATACGATCTGTTTTACCTGGCTTCCGATCTTCACCTGTGAACACAGCAGTTTCTTAGATTTCTTCACTTCCTCGCAGGCAATGATCTCACCTACCTGGAACTGCATTTTACCAAAGTCGTCAAATGTGATCTCCGGTTTTGCCTCAATGTCGATCACATCTTCCTCTTCCTTCTGCTCCGGCTCTTCTTTTACCGGCGGATGAAGCTCTTCTACCTTCTTCATCACTTCTTCAAGATCCAGTCTCTGGAACAGGATTTCCGGCTTGTCAGTTACCTTGCCGTCGCCAAGCTGTGCCAGGATCTTCTCAGATGTCGCAGGCATGTATGGCTCAAGCTCTCTTGCACCGGCCTTAATGCTCTCAATCAGATTATACAGTACTGTCTCCAGACGATCCTTTGCAGCCTCATCTTTTGCCAGTGCCCATGGCATCGTCTCATCGATATATTTGTTACAGCGTTTGAACAGTGCAAAGATCTCTGTGATTGCATCTGCCACACGCAGTTCGTCCATCTTGGCTTCAACAGCCTTCGGTGTATTCTCTACAACAGCCTTCAGATCTGTATCTACATCTTCTGCAACGCCCTTGTCAGTTACGCTTCCGCCAAAGTATTTATTTGTCATGGAAATGGTACGATTTACCAGGTTACCCAGTGTATTGGCAAGGTCTGAATTCAGGCGCTCTACCATCAGTTCCCATGAGATTACGCCGTCATTTTCAAATGGCATCTCATGAAGCACGAAATAACGTACCGCATCTACACCAAAGAAATCTACCAGCTCATCCGCATACAGTACATTTCCCTTAGATTTACTCATCTTTCCATCACCCTGCAGCAGCCATGGATGTCCAAATACCTGTTTCGGTAATGGCTCGCCCAGTGCCATCAGGAAGATTGGCCAGTAAATGGTATGGAAACGGATAATATCCTTACCAATCAGATGCAGATCTGCCGGCCAGTTTTTCTTATACATCTCGCTGCTGTTACCATCTGCATCATATCCAATTCCGGTAATATAGTTGGTCAGCGCATCCAGCCATACATATACAACATGCTTGTCATCAAAGTCTACCGGAATTCCCCATTTGAAAGAAGTTCTGGATACACACAGATCCTGCAGTCCCGGAAGCAGGAAGTTGTTCATCATCTCATTTTTTCTGGATACCGGCTGAATGAATTCCGGATGTGTATTGATATGCTCGATCAGGCGATCTGCGTATTTGCTCATTTTGAAGAAATATGCTTCCTCCTGAGCCGGCTGAACCTCACGTCCGCAGTCCGGACATTTACCGTCTACTAACTGAGACTCTGTCCAGAAAGACTCACACGGAGTACAATACATACCTTCATAAGATCCTTTGTAAATGTCTCCCTGATCATACAGTTTCTTAAAGATCTTCTGTACCTGTTTCTCATGATCCGGATCTGTAGTACGGATAAATTTGTCATAAGAAGTATTCATCAGATCCCAGATTTCCTTAATCTGACCAGATACGTTATCTACAAATTCCTTAGGTGTAACTCCGGCTTCCTCTGCCTTCAGCTCGATCTTCTGTCCATGCTCATCAGTACCTGTCTGGAAAAATACATCATATCCCTGTTTTCTCTTGTATCTTGCAATTGCATCAGCCAGCACGATCTCATAAGTATTACCGATATGCGGCTTACCTGAAGTATACGCAATCGCTGTAGTCATATAAAACTTTGGTTTACTACATTTTTCACACATAATTCTCTCTCCTAACCCATTTTGAAATGTTTGAACAAACGTAATGTTACAAAAAATAAACGCCTTCTCTGACCTTACGGTCAAAGAAGACGATATCTATCGTGTTACCACTTCTCTTCGCTCGCAGCCTCACGGCAGAAGCCTCAACTGGTGCATCACACCATGGCGCTGTAACGGGCGCACCCATTGCAGATTTGCTGAAAATATCTGACCTCACATCTCCGACAGACATCAATTCCAGTTCATCCACACCACTCAGAAGCCATCTTCCGCAGTCTTCCATCCATCCCTCTCAGCCTTACGGGACCTCTCTGTAGAACTTCCTTCTGCGTACTCTCTTCGTCATTGCGTTTGTCTAATCCGACAAAAATCGTAACACATATGCTTCTGAAAGTCAAGGTGCGCGATTTCGCATAGCGGCTTATTTTTTCTCATATCCAAGCGCCGGATTCTCATAATCTCCGCGCTTCTTCTTTTCTTCTACATACTGATTCCATACACCGGCTTCATCCTCAATGCCGACCGTTGCCGGGTCAAACAGTGGATTCAGTCCCTGTGCTCTCTGCTTCTCATAATCCTTCACGATACGCATCAGTACCGGTGTCAGAAGCAGGATACTGAATGTATTTACCCACAGCATACATCCTACACCGATATCACCCATCGGCCAGATTGTGTCTCCATCGATCAGGATACCAAACATACAGAATACCAGGAACAGGATACGTACAAATGTAACGACCCATTTATTCTCACCAAACAAGTACTTACATGTTGACTCCAGCTGATACGAATATGACAGCATCGTTGTGAAAATAAAGATAAACAAAATTACCGCAAGCAGCATAGCTCCTGCCTGTCCGATCGTGGTTGCCATTGCTTCCTGCATGAATGCGATACCATACTGGATACCTTTCACATGCTCTACTAACAGCACATCCCCAACGCCGTCTGCCGCTACATTATAAGTGCCTGCAAGCAATACAGACAGCCCTGTACAGGTACATACCAGCAGTGTATCTACGTATACGGAAAATCCCTGAACCAGTCCCTGTTTTACCGGATGAGATGTATCTGTCGTTGCAGAGATCAGCGGGCTCATACCGTTACCGGCATCATTGGAGAAGAAACCTCTCTTAATTCCCCATGACAATGCTGATCCTACGATACCACCAAATACCGCATCTTTACCGAATGCACTTGCAAAAATAGAACCAAATACGGATGGGATTCTGTCCGCATTCACAATCATAATAATAACCATAACTAACAGATAGATGCCACACATGATCGGTGCAAGGAATTCTGATACCTGTCCGATTCGCTTAATACCACCCATAGTTACGATACCAACGATGATTACCATTCCGATTCCTACTACTACAAACGGAATACCAAATGCTCCCTTTACGGCAGTTGCTGCTGTCTGTGTCTGCATAGCCGGAAGCAGAAATCCAGGTCCGATAAATACAGCGATACAGAATAACACTGCAAGAATCTTACCAAGTGTCTTATTTTTAATTCCCTTAGACATATAGAACGCCGGTCCTCCGGTCAGCTCTCCTAAGTTTCTCGTCTTGTATGCCTGACCAAGGATACACTCTACCATACCGGTAGATGCACCGAGAATTGCTGTGATCCACATCCAGAAAATGGCTCCCGGACCACCCATAAAAATAGCTGTTGCTGTACCCGCGATATTACCGGTTCCGATACGTCCTCCAACGGTTGTCGCAAATGCCTGAAACGGCGACAATGCTCTGTCATGCTCATTATCACCTTTTTCCAGCAGACATTTTGCCATGTCTTTTACTCTTCGCACCTGCATTCCCTTCAAACGCACGGTAAACCATACCGCAGCAATCATCAGGAATACGCACATAACCGGATGCCATACAATGTCATTCACGGTGTTCATTACTTTTACAAATAATTCCATACCTTCTACTCCATTCATTCCCTTTTCTTCATTTGTATCTCTCATACACTCAATTCCAGAGCGCACTCTTTTTTGATTATAGCAGTAATCTATAATTGATGCAATTCAAATTTGAAACAAATTTATTTCTCATCCCTATAAATCCATTATGTATCGATATTTTCTCACATGCATGGGACCTGCTGCTTTCTGCATATCTATAGACAAAACCTATCAGGATACTCTTATGCCTAAAAAACGTTCTCTCTTTGCTCTTTTGATTCTTGCTGTTTCCGCCTTAGCTGTCTGCTGCCTGGAAAGCTGCAACATGTATGCTGATGCCGACAAGCAATTTGAAGCTTTTACTGCCACTCTCTTTCAGGAAGAAGTAAACAGCAACAGTATTACCCTTCATTACACACTTCAAAATCCGGACAGCTATGGAATAAGTAATCCTATCATTTCTTTTGGCAATTATTCCTTTTCTTCATCTGATGTCAGTGCTGCTGCCGAAAATAATCTTGCCCGTCTGAAAGACATCCCTTATGCTGAACTTTCTCCTTCCAATCAGACCACCTGGAAACTTTTAGAAGACAGCTTTTCCAGCACTCTGGACGGAATTCCTTATCTTTTATATGAGGAACCCATAAGCCCACTTACCGGAATTCAGACGCAGATGCCTATTTTATTATCCGAATATCAATTTGCTGATACCACAGATGTGGATACATACCTTGCCCTGCTTCAGACTCTTCCGGAACATTTTGATTCCCTGATCAGTTTTGAGCAGTCAAAAGCAGATGCCGGGCTTTTCATGGCACCTTCCAGTGCGAACTCTGCCATCAAAGAGTGTAATACTTTTCTGAATCTCGGAAGCAGTAATTATCTCTATTCGTCTTTTGAAGACCGAATAAACAATCTCTCCGACTGTTCTGCTGATACAAAAGAAGCTTATATTGCACAGAACGAATCCGCTCTCAAAGAATATGTATTTCCTGCTTATCAGCATCTGGTTACCGCTCTGGAAAAACTGAAATCCAACGGCACTGCATCCGGCGGTCTCTGCCATCTCCCGGACGGTAAAAATTATTACCAGCATCTGGTCAAATGCGAAACCGGCTCTGACCGTTCTGTAGATGAATTAAAAGAACTGACCATGACACAGATCCAATCGGATCTCATCGCCATGCAGACCGTTCTCACTTCACCGGAATACACTTCCCAGACAGATTCCTCTAATCTAAGCGACACCACATTTACTGAATTCACCCTGCAGGACTCAAACCCTGCTGCCATTTTGAATGATCTTCAGCAGAAAACAGAACGTTTCTTTCCTTCTATCGAAAATGTAGATACTCAGGTAAAATATGTGCAATCAAACATGGCAGAATATGTGAGTCCGGCATTCTACATGGTTCCTGCTATCGACAACACCGACGGGCAGACCATTTACATCAATTCCTTACATTTGCCCGATGACCTGATCCTCTTTACCACGCTGGCTCATGAAGGCTTTCCCGGACATCTGTACCAGCATGTCTATTATGCATCTACAGATCCCGAACCAATCCGCAACTTATTAGACTGTGGCGGCTACACCGAGGGATGGGCAACTTACACCGAAATGATAAGCTATTACTTTTCTGGCCTGTCAAAAAATGAAGCATCCCTTCGCCAACACAATGCCTCTGTTCTGCTTGGTCTCTATGCTCTCGCGGATATCGGTATTCACCATGACGGCTGGAATCTAAACGATACCGTCTCGTTCTTCCGCGATTACGGTATACAGGATACCGAGACCATCTCTCAGATCTACGACCTGATTACCGCAGATCCGGCTAACTATCTTAAGTATTATATTGGTTATGTTGAATTCATGGAACTAAAAAAAGAAGCAATGAAAAAATGGGGCGATGATTTTTCACAGATCCGCTTCCATAAAGCGGTATTAGACGCCGGTCCGATGCCGTTTTATCTCCTCAGAACAGAGGTCTTTGATAAATAGAAGATATTTTTTATCTTTTCATGGTAAGTTTTCGTAATTTGTGTTATATTAATTATATATGATACTTTTATCTTGCATCATATAATGATGCAAGGGTCAAAAAGTCTAAATCCACATGAGCTTGCTCATAAGTGGATGCAAGACCTTGGGACCCGCCCCAATATGAGCCTATAAGTGGGATGGTAATCCCACGATATGCGAATGATTGGGAAGATTGTGGGAGTGCAAAGCACGAAACAATCTGCAGGCATCATAATCAGGGCTTTTGCCTCAACATCACAGGGCATTATTAGCTTACATAAGGGCTAATATTCGGGCAGGCGAAGAAAGGAGTTATCATGGAAGAAATGGGTATGACTAATGAACAATACAAAGGTATGCTTCTCGATAAGCTGGAAGACTGGCAGGAAGTTCGAGAACTGGCTTTGGAGACAAATAACGAAAAGATTTTGAAAAAAGCAGATCAGCAGATTGCTAAAATTAATGAAAAAATAAAATTCTAAATTAAAGGGACATCAAGGGGAGGGTGGACC
>CAVAVU010000133.1:0-9298 GCA_963592205.1 bacterium | reverse complement strand
CTAAAAGAAAGAGAGTAAGGAGAAAAAAGTGAAGAAAAAAGTTATTAGCTTATTTTTGACAGCTGCAATGGTATTGAGTCTTGCGGCGTGTGGATCCAAAGACAAAGGCACAGAGGATGCAAAAGGTAATGGAGACGGATTGTCTGGAGAGATTACTTTTGTTGCCTGGGGATCAGATAATGAAATTGACTGCGATAAGAAAGCGTGTGAAAAGTTTGAAGAACTGCATCCGGGAACAAAAGTTAATTTCGAAGCATTAAATGATGATTATGCTACAACGGTAGAGACACGTTATCTCGGCGGGGAATCTCCGGATGTTATTTATGGTCATCCACAGACTTTGCTGAAATGGATTCAGGAAGGTATGCTGACACCGTTGACAGATATTTACGAAGAACATCATGATGAGTTGTTTGATGAGGATGTATTTTTTACAAATCTGTATGATTCTTACAAATATCAGGATGATTATTATGCAATTCCGGTAGGAGCAGACACATTTGTGCTTTACTACAATAAAGATATGTTGGATGCAGCCGGAATCGAATATCCAACAAAAGATACAACCTGGGATGAATTTGCAGAAATGTGTAACAAACTTTCTGTTCGTGATCAGGATGGAATTCCATCACAGTTAGGCATCGACAGCATTACAGGCAACTGGTTATATATGCTTTATTCTATGGGCGGTAAAGTTCTGGATAATGTTAATGAACCTACGAAAGTAGTGTTTGATTCACCGGAAGCACTTGAGATGTTAACATGGATCAAAGACAATTACAAAGAAGAAGGTGGATTTACACCGAGTGAAAACGACGGCACTTATCTGCAGGGTGGTTTCTCGGCAGGAGAGTATGCGTTCACAATCAGTGGTGTATACGATATTGTATGGATGTCTGATATTGAAGACTTCAAATGGGATATCGCACCGCTTCCTGGAACCATGAATAAAGAGGGAGATACAGGTATCTTGTATGCCGGATATGGAGTGAGTGCAAAATCTGAGAATCCAGAGCTTGCAAAAGAATTTGCTTATTTCATGTCAACAAAAGACGCTCAGACGATCATGTCAGAGACAGGTTTGATTACTTCCTGCCGTAAGGATGTTGCATATTCAGATGAAGTACTGAATATCAAAGGCGGACCGGAACATCATTCACTTCGAGTAGATAATATTCCATACGGTCAGAATACACAGGGACAGTGCCTGTGCTGGTGGGAAATGACAGAAACAGTTGATAATACAATTTATCAAATGGTTCATGATGAGCTTACCCCAGAAGAAGCTATGAAACAGATTCAGACAGAGTGTGAAAAGCTTCTGGATGCAGAATTGAATAAATAGTATTTTGAAAAGAATAAATTACTATCATCAGAGAAGCGCTTCAGGAGAGGCGCTTTCTCTTTATTTGCCGGAAAGTAAAGGAAAATAAATGAGGAAACAAAAAGTTAAAAAGCAGAAAAAATCAAGAAATAGAGAAAGACTTCGTTTTTTTATATGGATTAGTCCATGGCTATTCGGATTAGTAATATTAACGATTCTTCCATTGATTGGTTCTTTATATATTAGCTTTACGGAGTGGAAGATTGTCAGCGATCCGATATGGATTGGACTGGAAAATTACAAAGAACTGTTCAAGGATCCGATTTTTCTGAAATCTCTAAAAGTTACATTTACGTACTGTGCGTTGACAATACCTGTTTCGATGATATTGTCTTTTGCAGTTGCAATGCTTTTGAATGGAGATCTGCCATATGCCGGTTTACTGAGGACAGTGTATTATCTGCCGTGTATTGTTTCGGGAGTTGCATCGTCTTTATTATGGAGCTGGATATTTAATTATCGATCCGGACTGGTGAATCAGCTGCTGGCAATTCTCAGAATAAACGGACCGAACTGGCTTGGAGATCAAAGATGGTCGCTGATATCAATGGCTATTATGAGCTTGTGGGGTGTTGGTGGAGGTATTATACTTTATCTGGCAGGATTGCAGGCGGTTCCGAAGCATCTCCATGAAGCGGCGAAGCTGGCTGGAGCAGGATGGTGGAGAAGACTTTTTACTATTACCCTTCCGTCAATGAGTCCAATTTTGTGGTTTTCACTTTTGACAAATATTATCGAGGGACTTCAAACATTTACACAAGCATATCTGATGACAGAAGGTGGTCCGAATAATTCGACTATGTTTTATGCGTTGTATCTTTATTACAATGCATTCAAATATCATAAAATGGGAAAAGCCTGTGCTATGGCGTGGGTGTTATTTCTCATAATCATGGTGTTGTCTGCCTTGGTTGTAAAGGTTACAAGTCCGATGGTATATTATGAAAATGATGGAGAGGAAGACGATTAGTGAAAAAGAAAAATATATTATTATTTATCCGATATGCAGTTATTCTTCTGTTTGCGGTATCAATGATTATTCCATTTTTCTGGATGATCATTACATCATTTAAAAACCCAGTGAATGTATTTAAAAGACCGATCAACTGGTGGGTGGATTCCTGGGATTTCAGTAATTATAAGGTGTTTTTTATCAAACACAATGGATTGAAATATATCTGGAATACTGTGAAATTGTGTGCAATCAATATCATCGGAGTGGTAGTGTCTAATGCGATTGTTGCCTATGCCGTGGCATTTATGAAATGTAAGCATAAGAAAATTATTATGTCAGCGCTTCTTATTACAATGATGATGCCGGGTACCGTTACATTTTTTCCACAGTTTATCGTGTATGTGAAACTTGGATGGTATGGGACATTGATGCCGTTATGGGTTCCGGCATTTCTTGGAAATGCTTACTATATCTTTTTACTAAGACAGTATTATCTGACAATCCCACAGCCGATTCTGGATGCTGCGAGGGTAGCCGGATGTGGACACTTTCGTATGCTATGGCAGATTGTTGTACCAATGGCTAAACCGGTATTCATTATTATGATCTTAGAGACTTTTGTCAGTGTATGGTCGAACCTGTTCGGAGCACTGGTGTATATATTACATGAAGAAGACCGGACATTTCCAGTGTTATTGTCTTATATGAAGTCCTCCTATGGAAATGAGGGAACGCTGCCGGCAATCATGGCCGGCGGAGTTCTGGCGGCAATTCCGACATTAATTGTATATTTCCTTGGACAAAAGGCTATGATCAAAGCTTATGTATTTAAATCTTCAGATAAATAGAGAGGTAAGATGTTATGGATAATCAGAAATTAATTGAAATTCGCAATAATATTGGGAAAGTAATCATTGGTAAGCGTGAAAATATTGATCTTGTATTAACAGCACTTCTTGCTGGCGGTCACGTACTTCTTGATGATGTTCCCGGAACCGGAAAAACAGTTCTGGCAAAGTCGCTGGCGAAATCAGTAGATGCAGAATTTAATCGAATCCAGTTCACACCGGATTTGCTGCCGTCAGATGTTACCGGCATGAATTATTATAATCAGAAAGAAAGCACATTCGTTCTCAGAAAAGGTCCGGCATTCTGCAATATCCTTCTTGCGGATGAGATTAACCGTGCGACGCCAAGAACTCAGTCCAGTTTGTTGGAGTGTATGGAAGAGCGTCAGATTACAATTGATGGAGATACATTGCCATTAAAACAGCCATTCTTTGTTATTGCAACGCAGAATCCGGTAGAGACAGCAGGAACTTATCCGCTTCCTGAGGCACAGCTGGATCGTTTCCTGATTCAGATTTCTATGGGAATGCCGACACCGGAGGAGGAACTTCAGATTATGAACAGGTTCCTTACAGATGCACCACTTGAACAGCTGGAACCGGTATGTACAGTTGAAGAACTGGTGGAAATGCAGCAGGGGTATAAGAAGGTGTATATTCATCCTGAACTGATGAAATACATGGTGGACATCCTTCAGGCAACAAGAAATTCTGCGGAGATTGTCTCTGGCGTTAGTCCACGTGGAACACTGGCCTTGTTAAAAGCGGTACGTGCATATGCATTTGTACAGGGAAGAACTTATGTTGTGCCGGAAGATATTAAAACACTTTGCGGCCCGGTTCTGGCACATCGTCTTGTATTTCCAAGGGGAAGTCAGGGCAGAGCTGCGGGACTTAAGATGATGGACAAAATTTTAAATATGATTCCGGTTCCAACCGAAGACTGGAGAGGATAACGTGAATATATTGTTATTTGTGATTGGTGCAGCCATCATTTACTGGCTGCAGATGGTGTTCTGCAAACTGATATGGAATCGTAAATTACAGGCAGATGCTGTGTTTTCTGAAAAACAGGCAAGGGAAGGAGATACGATAGATCTGACGATAACTGTAGAGAATCAGAAGATGCTTCCGGTTCTTACAGTAAAGACCAATATAGAGGTCGGACTGGGTCTGGAATTTCAGGATCAGAGCAATCTGGCTATTTCAGATAAGAATTATCGCAGTGAGATTTTTTCTATGCGGGGATATGAGAGAGTGCAGAGAGATATTCCATTATTCTGTGCAAAGCGTGGTTACTATCAAATAGATGGAATGGATTTTGTGGGAAATGATCTGTTTTATACAAGACGCTTTCTTTCGTATCAGAAGATAAATACCAGCATTTGTGTATATCCGGGTAAAGCAGATGCGCGTCAGCTGATGGTGGCAACAAAGAAGATGACCGGAGAGACGGTAGTTAGAAGTTCTGATTGTGATGATCCATTTACGTTTCGTGGAATCAGACAGTATCAGAGTTTTGATTCTATCAGGGATATTAACTGGAAAGCTTCTGCTAAAACAGGGGATCTCCGTGTGAATATCCATGATTTTACTGCTGACCAGGAAATAGCGATTATTCTGGATACAGAATGGGATTCGTTACTGCGTCCGGATGTACTTCTGGAAGAAAGTATTAGAATTGCGGCATCTATGGCAGATGAATTTATTGGAAAGGGAATTATGACATCGATGTATACAAATGGAGAGGACTGTCTGACAGGAGATGTCTTTTCAATCGGTGGTGGCGCAAATATTCAACACAGTCAAGCTGTTTTTTACGGACTTGCCCGTATACAGCTGAAAAAGAAAAAAGAGAAGTCTACGATAACCGAATTGTTGACGGAACAGACAGAACAGATGGATGCGCAGCCGAATAGAAAAGTATCCTGGGTGTTTATTTCCACGGAGACGAATGAGAAGGTTGAAGCTCAGTGGAGAGAACTGAGCGAAAGAGCAGTAAAAGCATATTGGATTATTCCTGCTCATTCACCTGGCGAGATTCCGGAAGCTATGATTCAGGATCCTGACGTTATGTATTGGGAGGTTGCTTATGGAAAATAAATCGATTTTTCGTTTTTGGGTGAATCATTCTATGCGTGATTTTCATGTGACTCTTGGCGTAGCAGCAGTGGTTATTCAGATTATAGGCAGACTGGCTAAACATTCAGAATTGTTTGCTGTATCAGATATAGTTGCGTTATTTGCAATTTTACATTTTTTTATTCATGGATATTTTTACAGGCAGTATAAGTTCCTGACAGATAATCAGAGGGTATACTCTCTGCCGAAAAAGAAAATTGCAAAAACCGGGGCAGAATTTCTCGGAGTGTTTTTGCTTGCAGCCAGTGTGGGGATGGCAGTTGTGAAGGAACTTTATAGCGGAACTCTTCTGGAAAAATTGAAAGCAATGATTTTATATATTCTGAGAGGGATCTTCGGGGCATTACTTGGAACTGATGGACTTGGAACTGATGACCTGTTGCATAAGGATAATTCAAATCTGCTTGGAGTGATGAATCAAGTGGCAGTGAAATCTGAGTCTCCATGGGAAAAAGTTATCAATGGAATTCAGACGATATTAATTATTGTTGGAGTTGCGTCACTGATCATATTGATTATTGCTCTGATCGTGAATTATATCCGTCGTTTGATCGGAAATGTAAAAACAGAGAATGCTAGAGCAAAAGGATACGAGGTGCGTGACAGAGAAGAACGAATTCGTACAGCGGGTGGAAAGAGAGAAAAATTTCTGGACTTTTCTCCGGATGCGAAAATACGAAAAACTTACAGACGTACTGTGAACAGGAAACGCAGACGTAAAGAGGTAGTGCCGGAGTGGTTGACACCGGCAGAAATTGAAGCTATGGTGGTTCTGCCTGAAGATGAACCACATCTGGAATTACACCGCATGTATGAGAAAGCACGTTATTCGGAAAAAGGATGCACAGAAGAAGACGTAAAGCGTGTAAAACTGCTGAAAGTATAGGAGGCAATTATGTCGGGCTTAACTTTGAACCATATAAGTAAACAATTTAAGGAAAATGATCAGGCAGTAGTGAAAGATATCAGTCTCCATGTAGAACGCGATGAATTCCTTGTATTACTTGGACCGTCCGGATGTGGAAAAACAACACTTTTACGCATGATAGCAGGTCTTGTAACACCGACAGAAGGGCGTATCCTGATTGATGATGAGGACGTGACAGATCTGGAACCGCAGGATCGTGGAATTGGGATGGTATTTCAGAATTATGCATTGTTTCCACATATGAATATTCGGAAGAATCTGACATTTCCGCTTGAAATTGCAAGAGTAAGAAAAGAAGAGCGCAATCGGATTGTAAATGAAGTGGGAGAACTTTTGGATATCAAAAAACATTTTAAGAAAAAACCGGAGATGCTTTCCGGAGGTGAACGTCAACGAGTTGCTATGGGGCGTGCTATGGTAAAAGAAAGTAAAGTATATTTGTTTGATGAGCCATTGGCTAATCTGGATGATGGACTTCGAACAAAGCTGCGTCCGGAAATACTGAAACAGTTTCATGAATTGCAGGTTCCGTTTGTCTATGTGACCCACGATCAGGTGGATGCTATGACGATGGCCACAAAAGTTGCAGTCATGGAGAACGGAAAAATACAGCAGATGGGAACACCGCAGGAAATATATGATACGCCGGCTAATATGTTTGTTGCCGGATTTGTCGGTTCGCCTAAGATGAATTTTATTCCGATGGAAGTGAAACAGACGGAGGATGGAATTCGACTTGAAAGTGGAGATTGGAAGCTGGAGCTGTCGCAGTATGAAGAACGACTTGCTTCTTATAATAATAAAAAAGTAATGCTCGGAATACGGCCAGAAGATCTTTTGACTTCAAAAATGAATGGGAATCCGGAATCGATTATCTGCGTGTTAAAGCGATATGAGCATCTTGGAAATAAAGTTCATCTGTATGCGGATCTGAATGGTAATACAATTTGTGTTACGGCTCCGGTGACAGTGAGGGCAAAAGTAGATCAGGCACTGATTGTATATTTAAGTAAAGAAAAAGTACATTTATTTGATATAGAGACACAGCAGCGTATATAAACTAGGAGATTTCTCCGGGGTTCATGAACAGGAACCTTTGAGCAAAGCAGATCTCGAAAGAGGAAGAATAATGAAACAGCATATTATTGATTATATAAAACAGTTTGACCATACACTTGTAAGCCCGATCTGGGGCGGCGAGAAAGCATTTGAGTTTTTGTGTTATGGTCATCTGGATATGTCTGAGGCACTGGGATTTGAACTTGAGCAGGCAACTCCGGTACTGACTATTGTGAAAGAAAACCAGCTGACAACGAGAGAACAGCTGGATAAAATGATAAAAGAGCACAGGTTTGATTATTCGGGGTTTGACAATGAGATTGGCTATCTAAAGGAAATGAAACAGCAGCATCCAGATAAATTGTGCGGAGGAGGATGTTTTGGCCCGCTGACAGTAGTTTCCGGAATTCTTGGTGTAGAGCGGATGCTGAAAATGCTTGTGAAAGCTCCGAAAGTGGTGGAAGACTTTGTTGCTTATGTGACAGAATATATGATGGAACTGGCAAGACGCGAGACAGAGGAAGCAGATCAGGATTTCTTCTGGATTGCGGAGCCGTTGGCTTCACTTCTTGCACCAAAACGGTTCTGGGAATTTTCTGGTCAGTATTTGAAAAAAATTTATGAGGCATCAGGTGCTCCGGGATTCCTGCACGTATGTGGGAAGACGATCAGACATACGCCGTATATGGTGAAGACTGGGGCGGAAGTTTTAAGTATTGATTATTGTACAGATATTGGGGAGTGTATCAGGATGGTGGATGAAAATGTTGTCATTATGGGCAATGTCAATCCGTCTAATCTTCGGCTGGGTACAAAGAAGGATGTTGAAGAAGAGGTGCGTACAATTCTGAAAGCATGTGAAGGTTTTCCGAATTTTGTGCTTAGCACAGGCTGCTCTATTATGGGAGGCACTCCGGAAGAAAATATGCAGGTTATGTTTGAGCTATGCTAAAAGGAAAGGAATAAGATTGAATGCAGAAGAAAATGAATTTGTTCCAATTGGCATGGCCTATATTTATCAGTAATATTCTTGGTATTCTGCTTGGATTCATTGATGTATTTGTATTGAGCAAAGTAAGTGATCTTGCGGCCAGTGCCATCAGCGCAGCATGTCAGATTACAGTCATCTGTTCGCTTGTGTTTAGCGTTGTATGTGGTGCAACTGGAATTCTGACGGCGCAGTATCTGGGAAAAGGAGACCGAGGGAAAGCATCAGAAATTACAGCTCTTTGTATTGTGATGAATGTAGCAATGGGGATTATTATATCCATAGTAGTGCTGGTTTATCACGATGAATTTTTGCAGATGCTTGGTGCGAAAGCAGAGCTGTTTGAGATGGCCTCTTCGTATATTGCAATTTTAGGCTGGGGAATTGTGCTGGATGCTTACCAAAGTTCTATCGGAAGTGTGATGTACAGTCACGGAGAGACAAAAGTTCCTATGTACATCTCTGCTAGTATGGGCGTTTTAAATCTGATTTTAGATGCAATTATGGTACTGGGCTTGTTTGGAATGCCTCGCATGGAGGTGCGTGGAGCAGCTTATGCGACTATTATTACAAAAATTATCTGTGCAATATTGTTGACATACATATTCTTTACCAGGGTAGAATCGATTACTATATTCCGACAACTGGCACAGACGCATATACAGGATATAAAATCTATTTTTAAGCTGGGAATACCAAGTGTATTTGATTCAGTAAATTACAGCATTACACAGCTGATTATTACAGGGATTATATTTCATAGTCTTGGAGAAAATGATATTATTGCCAGAACATATCTTATGAATATTGCTTCTTTTTTTCAGCTTTTTACCAATGCAATAGCTTCGGCAACACAGATTATGGTAGGACATGAAATCGGTGCCGGAGAATATGAAAGAGCGGATCGGGACTGTATGTATGGGTTGAAAATATCTGTGTTCTCTACAGTTTTGATATGTCTGTTTGCAACGATATTTTCTGATCAGCTGTTTGG
>CAVAVU010000132.1:0-15362 GCA_963592205.1 bacterium | reverse complement strand
ACTAAGGAATGTCAATGTCCAGTCATTACGCTACTATGAAAAACTTGGAATTTTAGTTCCTGCATATATTAATCCAGAAAGTGGATACCGTTACTATTCTTTAGAACAGATCATGATACTGGATACGATCATTCTCTGTATTGATCTTGGTATTCCACTTAAAGATTTAAAAAATTATGTGAATGCTGATGGAGAACTTGAATTTGAATATTTATTAAAAGACGGCAAAAAACTTGCCAAAGAAAAAATCCGAAAAATAGAATCCAGCATTGATTCTATCAATCGGACGCTACAACATATTAATGCCCAGAAAACCTTTCTGGGACGTGATGGCTATTATTCCCGTTATATTTTTGAACGGTATTATATTACAATTCCCTGCGAAACAATCATGAGTGCACAAGAATACGAAAAAAATTTAAGCCATTTGTTTTCTATCGCCAAGAAGCAAAATTTACGGGCTTCTTTTCCTCATGGCATCATCTCTGCTTACTGCAATGGAAAATTTACAGAATCAAATATGTTTTTGGAAGTTCTGCCTGCTGATTCTTCCATTGTACAAAAACTAACTGCCGGAAATTATTTATGTTTTCAGGAACCCCGGGAAACTCACTCTAATCCACTTGAAATATTTCCTCAGAAATTACTGAACCACAACAATACAAATGTCATTATTTCCAGCATGTCACCTGATACTTATAAATATGACAAAGTAACTTTAGAGTTTCAGATACGGACATGAAATTTAATTATCCAGACTACTCTGTTATCTAAAAACAATGGTCTGGATAATCAAAACATATCACATATTATCTCAGCGTTACAACTGTCACACATCAGATTAATACCTTCTTATATATTTCTTAGAGCAAGTTTCGCTTTATAGCACAATAACCCACTTTGGGATTATTGGCTATCAGCAATTTGATGGGGATTTCGCCTTCCCCATACCCTCGACTGGTCATTAGCATGACAAATTACATATAATCAAATTTCTTCCGAAGATACATTCTAAGCAACATGATTCCCATATTGGTGAATACAAATAGCAGTATCAAATTCACAGGCAGATATTCTCTGATTACATCTCCAAGCACTGCTATCTCTGCAAGGCTTCCAATCAAAAACATCTGTGAAATTTTGTCCCACATTTTTTTGTATCGTTTTATTGCTTCCACGATTGTTACCATCACGATTGCCAATATAAAAAGCACAGCTACGATTGTCAGACCCCTGATAACCCATGCTTCTCCGCCTGTATATGCTATTTTCTGGTTTAATCCGTTATCATAGGTCGGATATACTAACCAGTCACAAAATCTCACATACCACATAAATGGAATCCTGAAAAAATCTACGAAGTCATTCTGAAAAGCACCATTCTGTATGATTACAAACAGGATCACCGTAATATATCCCATTCCCCTGAAATATTCTATACCCCTCATTTTTTCAATTCTGTCTTTTACTTCTTTTTTCCCTTTACGGATTTCCAAATCTGCCCGTGTCTTTTCGTTACAGGCTTTTGCTTCTGCCTGTTCCACTTTTTTCTCTGCTTCTTTCTGTTTCTTCTGTGCTTCATCTACTGCTTCAACAGATGATTTATTCACCTGTATCTGTAATTTAGAGTTCTGGTCCCGAACGTCTTTTATTTCTTCTTCGAGCTGCTCTTGCTCGCTCCTGCTCATTAACCCATTTCTGTTCCTCAGATCGTCGTTGCTCTGCTGAAGCGATTGATTCAGCTTCTGCGTTTCGGACAGTTCGATTGTCAGACGCTGAATTTCTACGGTTGATTTCCGAACTTCTTCTCGCAATCTCTGCCTGTCGGATAAGATCGTCTGTTTCTCTTCTTCCAGTGTCTGTATCTGCTTTTTCTGTGTTCGCATGAACTCTTTCGCTTTCTCGAAACTCTGTGCAAGAATATCCCTCTCCACTTTGAGCTTGATCGGTGATTCTTCTGGTGTCTGCAATGGCTGCGTCAAGCTCTCTGTAATAGTTTCTGAGTTCTTTGTCTGCTCTGCTGTTCCTGTCGGCTGCATCTCTGGCTTTTTGCCTATTTCCATTAAATTCATTCTCTAAACCCTCCTTGCTGATGTCCAGATGGAATGTTTTGGACAGATTACTGGCACGTACTTTCTTCCCATCCTGATTCTGAAATGTGATGTGCTTCCGTTTCTCTGTCCAGTTTACGTTCCACCCAAACTGCTTCATTTTTTCTATAAACTTTTCCTTACTGATACAATTTTCCAGTGCTTTTAACACCGCCATTGCACAGTCCGCTACAAAGCTGTCCTTTACCTGCTGACGGAACAGATTATATTTGTCTTTGCTCCATGCAATGACTTCCTCTTTTTCAATCTGACTTCCATCAAAGTGCTTTCCTTTTTCGGCAACGGTCAGTCCTCGCTCCCGGCACATCTGATTAGTACGCTGTTTCATACGTTCCAAATCCTTTTTGGTGTTATGTAACTTTCTTCCATCCTCATAACTCACTGAATTTGTAACCAGATGGCAGTGAATATGGTCTTTATCCTTATGTACCGCTACTAAGGTCTGGAATCCACTGAACCATGTTTCCGCAAACTCTTTTCCAAATTCAAATGCCTGCTCCGAGGTGATCTGCTCGTCCTTGTGCCAGGAAATAATGTTGTGGGCGTACATTCTCCCGGTGTCCTTATCCCACATCTTCTTTTCTTCCAGAAAGGTTCTGTACACCAGATCATAATTGATTCCATCGTGGCGGTACGGACCTGTTACATAAGTAAGTAGCTCACTGGTCTTATCTGGTCGCAGAACATATTCGATGCAGTTTCTCATTGCTCCATGTGTATTTGTCCGCTTATTAATCGTCTTATTAACTGCCATATCCTCTCACTCTCCTTCCGATACTTGAGGATATTTTTATTGAGGAAATACAACATACTGTCGTTTGGAATTTCCCCGTCCGTATGCAGTTTTCTTGCAATCTGATTGATATTTGTAGTTGCTCCCCGGAGCTGACAAAGGATGTCTGCAAACATCTGGTTCAGTCTTTTCAGTTCTTCCACTTCCTCTGCTGATGCTATCTTCAAGTCTGCAATTGCTTTTATCACAACTTCCTGCTGTGTTCTTCCGGATTCTTTGACCTTGCTCTGAAGCAGATCGTATTCCTCTTTATCGCTCTCATTTCCTCTATAAAGGTATCTGCATTGAAATAATAACCATCGTCTTCCTGTACCAGATAAAGTGCCTGATATCCAGATACCACGATATTTAATGCTATATCTTGATTGTCTACCAGAAAAATATATTTCTGATTAGTACCCTCCGGTTCTGTTTCCATATAATGCTTCAAAAACTTCTTGTTCAAATCTATCACTTCCTTTCAGGCAAAGAAAAAGACGCAAGCCACATTTTTATGACTCACGCCTTACTTCACTCACAATATTCTATTTTTATCAGTCACCTGTCAGATTGATTACTGGCAATGCTTATACATAAATCAGTTCTTTCAGGATAATTTCTTCTGCAATCGCTCTGTGCTGATTGGCTGCTCTTACCCATGCCATCTGATCTTTCTCCTTATCCGGCAATGGTTCTTTTTCTTCCAACTGTTTCAGAATCACTTCTTCTCGCTCTCTGGCTGCCTTGTCCACTTCCAGAAGATGTTCTCCAATGGTATCCTGCAGAAGCATCACCTGATACGTTGAATTTCGATGGTTCTTCAGATAATCTCTGCGAAGAAATCCATACTTGCCAAGCTGCTCCATCTGCTCACCGGATTTATAGGTGAGATTTGGAATCAAATATCCATTTACATTTGTATAAGTCAGTTTCATATTGCAATGTCCTCTCTTTCGTTTTATTATTGCTTCATAAATATTTTTACAGAACGACAAATTCATGTTACGTCATTGCTACAAATCTTTCTTTCCACATCATTTTGAATCCAACCCGGGCAGATTTTCTTCAAAATCATGGCGAAAGTGCTTCGTTTCTGTGTTGGGAAAATGAACGGAAACACTTGATTTTACTGACTTTCTTCAATGTAACCTTATTATAACGTCCTCCCCATACCCCACCTGATTATTGGGATATTCCGCAAATCCAGGCAGTTCCCGCGCCCCTCGTCTGAGATACGCTTTTACCTTCTCACCATACAGATATGGATCATTCTCTTTTATAATCCCCCATTCCATCAACAGCGCTGTACTTCCTGTCACGAAGGGTGCCGCAAATGAAGTTCCCGTATATTCTGCGTATCCTCCGCCTGCTGCCACGCTTCTTACTGCCACCCCAGGTGCCACAAGATCCGGCTTTGCAGTCTCCCAGAATGTGTTTTCCCATGCCGGGCCACGTCCGGAGAAATCCGCATAAGTAAATGTTCTTGCATCGTATGCACCGACTGTGATTACGCGTCCTGCTGTTGCCGGTATGGTCATAGTTACTTGTGCACTTGGTCTGGTAAATCCGGTTCCACTATTAAGTACACCGCCTCCCGGAAGCCACAGGTCATATCTTCCATCCACTACCCGATTACCGGTCAGGATAATCTGCCAGAGGCCGGAAGCAACATAATCGTTTACCGGAAGAAAATCGATAAAGATTTCCTGTCTGGTGCTGTAAGGACTTGGCTTGCCATAGTATAAAAGTAGTTCCGTCTGGCCCACGCGAAACCTCTGTGGTCCAAGCACTTCCTGCAGCGGTCCGATCTGAACGCCTGACGGATTCACAAGCGTGATGTTCATTTCATCCGTATAATTCTTCCAGATCTGCACATTTAATCCCGACTCATTTTCCTGTACTGCCAGTTCTGTTTTTCGTTCCTCGCCAGTTCTTAGTATGCCGGAAGCATGCCCGGCTCCCACACCTTCGTTGCCTGCTCCCACGCAGATACAACATCTTCCCAGTCCTGTCACACTGTCCAGATAACGCTCTACCAGCGATTGTCCATTATGTGCACCATAAGAATTACCGAAGCTGATATTTACCGCCACCGGCATGCCAAGTTCTATGCTCTTCCGTATCATGTAATCCACGCCGCGCATCAGTTCCGTTGTTCTTGGGAATCCTTCCTGCCTTGGCAGTCCCATTTTCACCACGATCAATTCACTCTCCGGCGCTACATCTGCTGCGATTCCTGCAACCGCAGTTCCGTGTCCGGAGCGGTCAACACTTGGTACGATACGATATCTCTCTGTAGAATTTTCTGCTTTTAGTGCTTGATTGATTTCTTCTGAAACATATTCATTTCCATTTGTCTGATCCCACAGATAACGAATCCGCGTACTTCCATCTGCTCTCCGAAATGCATCCAGGCTATAATCAATCCCAGAATCTATGATACCGATCAACACTCCCTTCCCCGACAACGCAAAACGGGAGCCCTGTACCTCATTGATACATGACACCCGTTTTCCATTTGCGATCTGAAAATATAGTCGTTTCGGCTTTTCGATATATTCTACTTCCGGAAGTGCAGACAACTGGTTAATCCTGGATTCCCGCACTGTCACAACCATATACTCGTTCAGAAGCACCGTCATGTCCACAACCAACGGACGGATCGCATCGATATCGCCGGAATACTTTATGATCAGCTCCCATTCCTTTTCAATAGGATCATATCCCACATCCAGAATCTCAGAGCGCTCTCGTTCATCTTCTGTTGCGTCCAGCGATAGATTTAACAAGTTCTCCAGTTTCTGATTATTCATATACCACTCTCCGCACAAATCTGCTCTCCATATCCATCATATTCTTCAACACAAGAAAAAAGAAGCCGGGTAGTATACACTCAGCTTCTTCATTCTTATTATTCCTGTCCGAATTTCAAATCCAGATAATTCTTAATGACCTTTACACAATTTTCCATTCCAACCTTCTCGCTGTTTAGCGTCAGGTCATAATTCACAGGATTGGTCCAATAATTTCCCTTAGTATAGTATTTATAATATTCTGCCCTGTAACGGTCTGTTCTCTCGATCAGCCGGTCCGCTTCATCTGCACTCACCTGCATGCGGTTCATAATCCTCTGCCTGCAGAACGCTCTTGGTGCTTCTATATATACACCAACCACATCATCTCTGTTACGCAATATATAATCTGCACATTTTCCAACGATAATGCACGATTCTTCTTCACAGAGTCTTTTAATCACATCGGCCTGATAAGCAAACAACTGATCATCCGACACAAAATGACGGTCTTCCGGAATCGGAAGCAGTGACCTCTGCAGACGCTTCAACTGATTGGATAGATATGATCCCCGAAGTTTCTCGTCTACCTCTTCCAGTTCCTGCTGTTCCAATCCATATTTCTGTGTAGCATATGCCAGAATTCGATGTTCATAGCATTCGATTCCCAGTTCTTCTGCCAGTTTCATCGCAATCTGCTTACCGCCGCTTCCAAATCCCCTGGCTACAGTGATAATATAGTGTTTCATATTTTCTCAGCCTCCAATGAATTACTCAGCATAACTGTAATCACAGATCTTATTGTATTCTGCCAGTCCTTCTTCAACCGTAAGTCCCTTGTTATATGCTCTGCTTCCATTTGGATAATACAGCGGGATCTGCGGTACATCTTCTACAAAAATGTCAATCGCCTGTTTGTACAGATCTTTTCTGACATCTGCATCTGTCTCAGCGCCTGCCTGTTCCAGAAGCGCGTCCATCTCTTCATTGGAATACCAGCTCCAGTTTCCTGATGGTCCGATACTATCAGTATCGAGAGAACCATACCAGATTTCGTCCATATCTTTTGTACCTGCTGCCCATCTGCAGATTCCGATTTCAAAATCACCTTTATTCAGAACTTCATCGATAAATGCACTACGCTCCATCTGCTGAACTGTTGCGTTAAATCCAAGACTCTTCAATGCATCCTGAAGGATCGTTGCGAGTGCCGGATATGGATCGTCTGCATATGTCTTGATTGTAACACTCTCTCCTGTCAGACCCTTGTCATCAATAATCTGCTTTGCCGCTTCCGGATCTGTATCATACCATACATCTTTCACTTCCGGATCGCCTTCTGTATAGCCGCTTCTGTCCCCAGGATAATCACACACTTCACCATAGCCTTCCGTTCCGACTACCATCATATTTTCTCTGTCAACCGCCATTGCCACTGCTTTCCTGACTTCCGGATCACTGAATATTCCGGTCTCGCAGTTCATGATCGTCTCAAAATATACAGTTGATGAATACTCAGCAAGATTCAGATTAGAAGAATCTTTGATATCATCATAAGACACTCCCGGAATATCATCAAAATATGCTGCAATTTCGCCTGTCTGCAATGCAATAACTGCTGTGTTAGAATCAGAAATTGCTTCCAGCTTTACATTCTTAATCTCTGGTGCTCCTTTGAAGTAATCGTCATTTGCCTCATATTCTACATACTCTCCTGCCTTCCATGCAGTCACCTTATAAGCTCCGGTTCCTACGATTGTCTCTGGTGAAGTTCCGTATGAATCACCCGCCTGTGTCACTGCATTTTCACTTAATACTGCAAAATAATTGATATTAGACAGATAATCCAGGAATCCAATGCTTCCTTTTTTCAACGTAACCACAACTGTATAATCATCCTGTGCTGTACAGCTTTCTACTAATGGTTCGTAGATCCAGGATGTATAAGCAGACGCAATCGCCTGATTCATGGAAAATACGACATCAGAAGCTTTGAGTTCTGTTCCATCAGAGAATTTCACTCCCTGGCGAAGATAAAATGTATACGTTTTTCCATCTTCCGAAATATCATAGTTTTCTGCAAGAGCTGGAACCGTCTTACCATCCTTATCTTTTTCAACCAGGGAATCGTATACCTGTGTCATGCTGTAGCTTTCGTATCCATTGGTAGTATTATAAAAATTAAAACTCTCAGTTACTTTTGGTATTCCAATTACAATATCATCGGATTCGGTTAACACCGTTCCACCCGAACTCTTGGAAGATTTCGACTTATCTCCTCCTCCGCAGCCAGTCAGAAGTCCGGCTATTAACCCCATCGCCAACATACATGCTAATAGTCTCTTTTTCATAATTTTTCCTCCTTTAGATATGTTGTTTATGCAGACAGCATGCAACGAAATGACCATTTCCATAGTCTTTTAACTGCATATCTGTTTCCATACAGGCTTCCTGGCAATATTTGCATCTGGATGCAAAGCGACATCCAGGTTTTGGATCGATCGGATTGGATACCTCGCCCTGAATAACGGTTCTCTTCTTAGCCGCTCCTAATTTTGGAACCGGAATCGCTGATAACAACGCCTGTGTATATGGGTGCATCGGGTTTTTAAACAACTCATCAGATGGCGCCCGCTCCACACACTGTCCAAGATACATAACTGCGATTTCATCTGAAATATGTTTTACAACGGAAAGATCATGTGTAATAAACATATAAGTTAATCCCATTTCTTCCTGCAGATCCATCAACAGATTCAGGATCTGCGCCTGGATCGATACATCCAAAGCTGACACCGGTTCATCACATACGATGAATTTCGGTTTTAATGCCAATGCTCTGGCAATTCCGACTCTCTGTCTTCTTCCTCCGTCCATTTCATGCGGATATGTATTGATAAACCGTTCTGCCAATCCAACTGTTTCCATAAGATTCAATACACGTTCCTCTAATTCCTGTTTACTTTTGCAGATATGGTTGCGCACCAGCGGTTCGGCTATCAATTCGAATACTGACATTCTCGGATCAAGACTGGAAAATGGATCCTGAAAAATGATCTGCATTTCTTTTCTCAATTCAGCCAGCTCTTTCTTCTTTAAATTCGTCACATCCCGTCCCTCATAAAAGATCTGTCCGGAGGTAGGTTTGATCAACTGAAGGATCGTCCGTCCCAATGTAGATTTACCGCAGCCGGATTCTCCAACCACGCCCAGTGTTTTTCCTTTTTCAATCTTCAGGTTCACACCGTCCACTGCATGAAGCAGACCTCCATTCACTTTAAAATACTGTTTCAAATCCACTGTCTGGATCAATGGTTCCATATCCTATCCCTCCTCCTTCATTAAATGACAGGTAACACTATGTTCTCCCCAGCATACTGTAGGAGGTTCTTTCGTCTTACAGATTTCCATACATTTTTCACATCTTGGGTGAAACTTACATCCCTGTGGCAGATCCGTCGGGTCCGGCATCAAACCTTCTATCGGATGCAGGCGTTTGGTATCTTCCTCAAGATTTGGAATTGATCTGAACAATCCTTCCGTATAAGGATGATGATATTTTCCTTCAAAAATATCTTCCACGCTTCCCTGTTCTACAATCTGACCTGCATACATAATAGCCACCTTATCACAGATCTGGGCTACCACGCCAAGATCATGGGTAATAAGAATAATCGATGTATCTAACTGTTCTTTCAAGTCCTCCATCAGATTCAGCACCTGCGCCTGGATGGTCACATCCAATGCAGTGGTCGGTTCATCTGCAATCAGAAGCTGTGGCTCACAGGCCAGTGCAATTGCGATGATTACTCTCTGCTTCATACCACCGGAAAACTGATGCGGATAATCATATTTTCTGTTCGGCTGGATTCCCACCAACGAAAGCAGTTCATCCACGCGTTCTTCCAATTCTTTCTTCGATTTATTTTCTTCGTTATGAATAGTCAGCGATTCCATGATCTGTTCGCCTACCGTCATAACCGGATTCAACGATGTCATAGGATCCTGAAAGATCATTGAGATCTTGGCCCCTCTTATCTTACGCATTTCATTCTTACTTTTTCCCAGCAGGTTTTCTCCTTCAAACAGGATCTCCCCGCCTTTGATCCTTCCGGTTCGTTCCGGGAGAAGCTGCATCAGCGCAAGTGCTGTCGATGTTTTACCAGCGCCGGTCTCTCCCACAAGTCCGATGGTTTCCCGCTTATTCAGATCAAAACTGATTCCATTTACAGCCTGTACATCCTTGCTGCTTTTATATATAACTTCCAAATCTTTGATTTCTAATAATTTTTCAGACATAACAGACCTCCTAATCTTTCAGCCTTGGATCCAATGCATCCCGAAGTCCGTCACCCAGCAGGTTCAGGGATAATGCAGTTAATACAATTGCAAGTCCCGGGAAGATTACCAGATGCGGTGCCTTCATCATATAGTCTTTTCCTTCTGATAACATATATCCCCACTCCGGTGTCGGCGGCTGAACGCCCATTCCCAGGAAACTCATGGATGCCGCCCAGATGATCATCGTTCCTACCGACATCGTGGCCTGTACGATTACCGGTCCGATCGCATTCGGGATAATATGTTTTAAAATGATAAAACGGTCCGGACTTCCGCAGGATTTTGCCGCTTCTATGTAATCCTGTCCGACAACAGTCAGGATTGCTGACCGGATAATTCTTGTATAGGAAGGAATCATGGAAATCACCAGCGCGATCAGTACATTGGTAAGTCCTGCGCCGAGTGCTGCTACAATAGCAAGTGCAAGAAGCATAAACGGAATACCCATAATTGTATCCATGAGACGCATAATGATCGTGTCTACTTTACCGCCATAATATCCGGCACAGGCACCGAGGATACCGCCGAATATAATTCCCACAATTACGGCTACGATACCCATCAGCAGTGAACGTCTGCCTCCGTGGAGGATTCTTGCAAAAATGTCTCTGCCATAACCGTCCGTTCCAAAGAAATGTTCTAAACTCGGTCCCTGCAGACGATTCACAATATCCTGATCCAGCGCCTTGCTGTACGGGACGATGAGGTCTGCAAATACAGTAAGCAGAATAATTACTACAAAAATAAATAACCCAGCCATTGCTATTTTATTTTTGGAAAATCGTTTCCAGATTTCTTTCACATTACTTTCTTTTTTCAATTTTCTTGCTTCAGCCACATTCATCACCCTCTTCCTAATGTCTTGCGTATCTTGCTCTGATTCTTGGATCGATCAATGCATATAAGATATCTACCAGCAGCATCACCAGCATATATAACGATGCCAGAATCAGTGCTGCGCCAGTCACCAACGGAACATCTTTCATCTGAATACCTGTAAGCACCAGCGATCCGACTCCGTTAATTGAAAATACGGTTTCGATAGTAACTACTCCTCCAAGCAGTCCTCCGAATTCCATTCCGGCAGAAGTAATAACCGGAAGCAATGCATTCTTTAATGCATGTTTAAATACTACAATTCGTTCTACCTGACCTTTCGCTCTTGCCGTTCTCACATAATCGGAACGGATGGTCTCTAACATCGTCGTTCTTGTTAATCTCAGCATCGATGCGATAACCGGAAGAGCAAGTGTGATAGATGGGAGTATGTAATGTACCCAGGTATCAGAACCATTCGATGG
This sequence comes from bacterium, assembly GCA_963592205.1. GTDB lineage: Bacteria > Bacillota > Clostridia > Lachnospirales > Lachnospiraceae > Claveliimonas. The sequence continues at coordinate 4,045 of CAVAVU010000132.1, read as the reverse complement.
AAGAATCTGAAGTTTTAATGCAAAGATCAAAATTGCAATCAATCCAAACCAGAAACTTGGTATTGAGGCCATCAACATCGATGTTGCCGTTCCGATGATATCGAAAATGCTGTACTGTTTGACCGCTGATAACACTCCAAGTGGGATTCCGATGATCAATGCGATCACGATCGCGCATACGGCCAGCTTAATAGTCGTTGGAAATCTGGATACGATTTCTTCAAATACAGGTCTTCCGTTTCTCCATGAATTACCAAAATCTCCCTGCACTGCATCTTTGATATAATTGCCATACCGGACCAGAAACGGATCATCCAGTCCCAGTTCTTCATTCAATTCTTGTTTTTGTTCCGTAGTAGCTTTGGTTCCTAATATCAGTGTAGCCGGATCACTCGGTGTCAGCTCCATAATACCAAACACGATAAATGTGATAGCTAACAACATAGGAATCAGTGCCAGAATTCTCTTTACTATATACCTGCTCATTTTTTCTCCTCCTTCATGTGTATCTTACTTTTTCATAATCTGTAATGTTGTTTATAGCCTCCTCCCTGCATCCTTGCTCCCTGACAAAAATGCAAAAGGCGCTAACCATTCCTGGTTAACGCCCTTGTTATAAAATCTATATGCCATTTGCTTATGGCGGTATTATAGTTCATTATGGTAGTTGCGTCAACATTTTTGTAATCATGATTATTTTTTAATCTTGATTTTTCTTTAAAATTCAACGTTTTCCGCAATTGTTCTTTTTTTAGTACACTGATTAAAACCACACTTTGGGGAATATTTTCACAAGAAAAAAAGGCACACGGTCAAACCGTGCGCCTCGCAATAATATGTCATCTAATATTATTCAAATTCAATTAGATCTCTTCACCTTTTTCAAGTGCAAGTGTTCTTGTTGTAATGTCACATACAGAAGCTGGTCCGTAGTACTGGATAGCACCTGGGAATAAGAATGCAGTCTCAACAGCCCACTGATCTCTGTGTGCCTCAAAGTACTTGAATGGAGCTCCGTCAAGCTCTGTAAGTGCTTTTCTGATAACCGGCTTATCTTTACCATTTCTTCTTTCCATGTTCATCATCTTAGTGATTGGCATACCACCTGCAACCCACTCTTCTGCCGGCTTAGACAGATTAGATACCTTAGAAAGATATCCGTTGAAGCCATACTGGATCAGCATGAATGCATTGTATCCAAGTGAATAGCAGTAGTCAGCATCAAAGTTAGATGGGAATGCACATCTTCCTTCGTATCCGAAGAAGTGATGCTGTGTAGCGAATTTACCTGTGTATGTTCCTGCAGCTTTTCTCTCAGCAAGCTTGTCAGCTACCAGTGCTGCAAATAACTTCTCAGACTCAATCAGAGATACCTGTACGTTACCGTGTGGATCTCTCTCAAGGAACAGCTGCTGCTGGATTCCCTGTGGCAGGATCTCAAATACAGCCATAGACTCTTTTGTAAGTCCGGCCTTGATGAATTCGTATTTAGCATCCCATGATGGAAGTGCATTGAACTCTTCTGTCTTCTCGCCAGCCAGAAGCTCGTTGATCTCAGCGATCAGTACAGAGAATTCAGGAACGAACTCTACGATACCCTCTGGAATAATAGCTACACCGAAGTTATCTCCGTTAGCTGCTCTCTTCTCTACAGAATCTGCGATGTAATCAGCGATCTCTGACAGAGACATCTTCTTAGCTGCTACTTCTTCACCGATCAGGCAGATGTTCGGCTGAGTCTCAAGTGCACACTCCAGTGCTACGTGAGAAGCAGAACGTCCCATAACCTTGATAAAGTGCCAATACTTCTTAGCTGAGTTAGCATCTCTTTCGATGTTACCGATCAGCTCGCTGTATGTCTTAGTTGCTGTATCGAAACCAAATGAACACTCGATATCTTCATTCTTAAGGTCTCCGTCGATTGTCTTAGGGCATCCGATCACCTGAACGCCTGTGTTGTTAGCTGCCATGTACTCAGCAAGTGTACATGCATTTGTATTAGAATCGTCTCCACCGATGATAACGATAGCTGTGATTCCGTGCTTCTTACATACTTCTGCTGCTACTGCAAACTGCTCCGGAGTCTCAAGCTTTGTTCTTCCAGATCCGATGATATCAAATCCACCGGTATTTCTGTACTGGTCGATGTACTCATCTGTCATCTCGATGTATTTATCTTCCAGAAGTCCGCTCGGGCCACCCTTGAATCCAAGAAGAACATTGTCCTTGTTAGTAGCCTTCAGCGCATCATACAGACCGCTTACTACGTTGTGTCCGCCAGGAGCCTGTCCACCAGACAGGATAACACCTACAACCTGCTTCTTATCTGCAGATGTGTTCTGTCCCTTTACAAATGTGATCTCCGGCTTTCCGTATGTGTTAGGGAAAAGCTCTGCGATCTTCTCCTGATCAGCAACACTCTGAGTTGCCTCGCCTTCCTTTACGCTGATCTCTGCGATACCATTTCTGAGCATACCAGGAAGCTTCGGAGTATACTCATATCTTGCCTTCTGAAGTGGTGAAATTTTCATAATCATTTCTCCTTTATTATAATGTTTATTAATTAACCCATTCGGTTCCTCACGTATTTTACCATAAATGCGTGTACTCTTCAAATATTTTATCTGCCATTTGAAAATACAGAATATTCAGCTTATTTAGTTGAATCCGATAATCTTTCTTGCAAGCAGATATGCCAGTGAAGAAATCTTACGTCCGGACTTGCCCGGAAGATTCATACTCTGTCCGAGAATACCATAACGGATGCGTACAAATGTCTTCTTATCCTTCTGTCTCAGATATTTCCACAGTTCTTTCTTCTTCTCCATATTCTCCGGATCTTTGGAGCGGATACACAAGATAGAAGAAACCGTCATCATGATCGCCAGATATTTCTCCATGTATACGCGCAGCTTCTTATTAGAAATCTGGCGCATCTGATACATATCGATCATCGTTCTTGTTACAAAGATCTGCTGATCAACACGCTTGATCATGACCTTTTCATTTACCGACTGATCTTCACGTCCGATATAATATCTATAGAAATCTTCATCCATGTAGTACATCTTACGTACATGTGGAAGCGGATAATACACATATATATTATCTACATAGAACGTGTGCTTCGGTAATGTAAGCTGACACAGTTTCAACATATCAGTACGATAAATAACCGAATGCATCAAAATATACTGGTCAATATGGAATCTTCCTACATCCGACCATTTAAAGATCTGATTCTGTGGAAGTACATTACGGTAATGGATTACCTTTTTATGGGCTGCGCCTTCCTTCTCATATACATAATTGGCAATCAGCATATCTACTTCTTCGCCATGTTCTTCCATCTTTTTTAATACATTCAAAATATTCTGTAATGATTCTGTATTCACCCAGTCATCACTGTCTACAACTTTAAAATATTTACCCTCGGCATTAGCAAGTCCATAATTAACTGCATCACCATGTCCGCCATTCTCTTTATCAATCACGCGGATAATGCCCGGGTATTTTTCTGCATACTCATGTCCAATCTTAGATGTGTCATCCTTTGATCCGTCATTTACTATGATGATCTCTACATCTTCCCCTCCGGTAAGAATGGTCTCAATCGCATGCGCCATGTATTCCTGCGAATTGTAGCAGGGAATTGCAAACGAAATATACTTCATAAATCTATCCTTTCACTTCATTCAAAAGATACCATAATAGTATATCCCATTTTACCATATTTTCCAATTCGCTTTTTTTACCAAAAATGTCCGAAAAGGTCGTAAATATGTCGTCATAACTCCAGTCGTTCACAGTTTGTTCATTTTTCTTTCAAAAATCCTTCACTTATTAAACCTTATTTTTTCACAGATGAAGGCTATACTATAACCATCAACAGGAGATAGACGATAAGTAAATTAACATAGATAAAACTTTTTCATAATACGTGCCGGGCCCGCGAAAGCGGTGACCCGGCATCCTCCCTTTTAAGAAGTCATAATCTCTCGGAATCTTCAGCCCAATAAAATCAAGGTTTTCAGATTCCTCTTTT
>CAVAVU010000131.1:0-8666 GCA_963592205.1 bacterium | reverse complement strand
GTTGTGAGTGGCGGCAACATCAATGTGAGTATCTGGGTGAGTCCGGCAAGCAGTGGAAGTTATACTTACGATGCCATTTATATCGGCTCGAAAGATGATGCTGTCAAAGAACCGGTCATTACAGGTGCAGAAGACAGTAAAGGACAAAAGTATACATTTACGGTACCGGTAAGCATGGCAGGTAAGGAAGTCCATTTTGTGCCGAGAAATGGAAGAAAACAGGAATGGAGTACTACAAGTTCTCTTGCATTTAAGCTTCCGGCATTATCTGAGTTTCAGAAGCCGTCAGTGATCACAATTACAACTCAGCCGAAAGATACAGCGGTTAAGTTGAATAAGAACGTAACTCTTTCTGTAGCAGCAGAAACTGATGCGGATGGAATACTTTCTTATCAATGGCAGTATAGTGCGGATGGAACTGCATGGACAGATTGTGCGGAGATCAGTGCTAGGACAGCCGAGTATACATTTGTATTAACAGACATGACTATGGGCAGATACTGCTGTGTAGTCAGCGACGCATCCGGCACGAAAGTGGAATCAGCTGTTGTAAATGTAACAGAATTAAAAGCTCCATCTGTGACGGGGGCTCAGGTGAAGGTTGTAAAGGCAGACGGTGCAGAGTTTAAAATGTTTGCAGTCAGTGAATCGAAAGTACAGAAAGATGGAGATACGCTGGATGTGACATTTGCGACAACAAATACATCGTTTGATAAAGTATATCTTGGCGAAAAAGAAGATGAGATTAAGAATGCAGTAAAAGGATCTCAGATAGAAAAAGATGGAAAGACGCTATGGACATTTACAATGCAGGTTCCGGTATCTGATATGGGCAAAGTGCTCCCGGTTACGCTTGGAAAGCTGGATGGCACATGGTATACCGGGCAGGATCTGTGGATCTATATCCCGGATGAAGGCGTAACGGATATTCCGGTAAGTGAAGGTGAAGTAAAAGCAATTGCCGGAGGAACCGGTGCAGCATATGCGGATTTTACCGTTGTCTCATCAAAAGCAGTGCTCCGCGGAGAAACGATTACCATGACACTGGGAGTGAAAGGTAATAAGTGGACAAAACTGTATCAGGGAGTACAGGCAGATGATGATAAGTCTGATTATATTTCAGGAAGTTATGATGCGGATACAAATGTGACAACATTTACATTCACGATTCCGGCGGCTAAGCAGGGCATGAATATAGCAGTAACACCGGGTAATGGTACGGGATGGTTTACTTATGCCAGAGATCTTTTTATCAATGTGCCAAATCTGGAAGGAAAGGCGAACACAACAGAGAATGGAACGTATGAGTTGTATGGTTCCGCATATCCGACCAACAATTATGCTTCTTTGAATTTTGAGCGTGGAAGCAGAGTGACAATTAACGGAGATACGGCAACGGTAACAATGATCACACAGTCCAGCTCTTATGATAAGATCTATATTGGAAAAGTATCAGATCCAGATACGGATAAAGACGTAAAGGCTGTGACAGCAGCAGATCGTTCGGATATTGCCAGTGGTTATAAATGTTTCACATTTACAATTCCGACAGCAGACCTTGGCAAAGAGATATATTATGTGGCGCATGAAATCAAGACAAACAAATGGGCAGTGAAACAGAGCTCGTTCTATATTAATGGAATTTTAGATGTGGCAGAGGATCTGCCAACACCGGATCCAGATCCAACTCCAGACCCGGATCCAGTGATTCCGGCAGATGGCACCTATACAATTGAAGTAGATTCCAGTGCATCTATGTTCCGGGTTGTGGCTTGTAAGTTGATTGTCAAGGATGGTAAGATGTCAGCAGTTCTTACTCTGAGCGGCACGGGTTATGATTATCTTTATGTTGGAACAAAGGAAGAGGCTGCACAGTCAGACCACACATTATGGGTTTCATATGTAGCAGATTCAAATGGTAAGTATACTTATACAATTCCGGTAGAATCGCTGGATAAGGAAATTGCAGTAGCGGCGTTTTCTCATAAAAACCAGATCTGGTATGATCGTATACTTACATTTGAATCAGATACATTACAGAAGATAAACGATGACAGCAATACGAACCCATCTAATCCATCTACTCCGTCTAAGCCGTCGGATAATAATGGCAATGGTAATTCGAATGCGTCTAAGCCGAATGATGGCAAGGCAGATAACGAATCCAAGTGGGAAGCGGATACCAATGGTTCTACATCGGCTGTCAACAGCTCTACTACATTGGCTGATGGTGTGTATACGCCAGACCGGTTCAGCTGGTCGGGCGGTACCGGCAAGGTGAAGATTACATGTAATAAGGTTACGATTAAAAATGGTCAGGCATATGCGACACTCGTATTTGATAGTGAATACTATCAGTATGTAAAAGCAAACGGAAGACAATATACTACAACTAAAGGCAATGGAACAGCGACGGTTGTAATTCCGGTAGCCTTGAATCAGAATAATACGATTCTTGCTATGACAACAAGAATGACAGCTGCACATGAGATCGCATATACAATTTTTGTGTATCTGGCAGCGGCTGGCGATGGAAAAGGTGCAGGAACCGTGCAGAATAAGGCACTGGATGATGAAGCACCGGAGATCATGGGACTGAATTATGAGTCAGAGACCAAACTAGAGCATGCAGAGTATTTTAAGATCTATCATTATGATAAAGGAATTACACTTCTGGAAGTGGATGTGACGAAGGATACTGTCCGTGATCCGGAGAACACAGAAGATTCTGAAAAGAATGCTGACACGAAGAATAGCTCTTCTAAGACAGAATCGGTTTCAGAGGAGCAGACGGATAATAACTCTGAAGAGGCAGCGGGTTCCGCAGAGGATGGAGAAGCAGCAGTCAGTGAAGCAGAGCAGGCAGCAGAGCTTTACAAAGGAAATGTTATCAAATATCTCCTTGTACCGGAGAATACTGTGATTCCGGTAGGACTCAGCGAGGATATGATTGTAGTGCAGATGCCTGTAGATAAGGCATATGTATCTGACAACGAGATCCTGGAACAGATGGAAGAAATGGATCTGCTGGATCAGGTGGCAGCAGTCGGCATGAAAAAGAAGAACTGTGAAGTGTCTGACATTGCTGATAAGATGACAAAGAAAAAAGACGAGAAACAGGCAGAGGTTATTTACGGCGGTAAGGAGACAGATCCTGAATTCCGTGATCTGGTAAAACAGGAAGTGAACCTGTCTCTGGTATCCAGTGATCTGCTTCCGGCGGAGGATAAGACCACGAAGAAGGGCAAGACCATCACGGAAGAAGAGCAGAAGGAACAGTGGGAAAAGATTACAGAGAAGTATGCACTTCTTGGAATCCCAATGATCGTAGACCGTTCGGCAGATGAAAAAGACGAACTTGCAAAAGCGGAATGGATCAAGGTGTATGGCGTTATTTTTGGATGCGAGGATCAGGCAAATGATCTGTATGACAAAGCTGTGCAGCAGGCAGGAGAAAAGTAAATGAAGAAAAAGTTATTATATCAGGTAATTGCTGTGATGCTGATGACAGCGTTTATGGTAACAGGATGTGGTCAGAGCGGAAGCGGCAGTAAAGATAGTAAAGGTAGTCAGAACAGTGATGCGGAAGCATCTGATAAAGAGAACGTGAATGCTCCGGAGATTCCGGGTCTGACGTTCGAGAAGGCAATGGACCTGACTTATGCGGAAGAATTTGATGTGTATTACTATAATGACGGTTATAAGCTGATCGATGTACACGAGGACAGACAGTATCTGGTGGTGCCGGAAGGAAAAGAAGCACCGGACGTACTGGATGAGGACATCGTAGTGATCAAACAGCCGGTACAGAATATCTATATGGCAGCAACCGCGATCATGTCATTATTTGACCAGTTAGATGCACTGGATACCATCAGTTTTTCCGGACTGGAGGCTTCCGGATGGTATGTAGAAGATGCTAAATCAGCGATGGAGTCAGGTGATATTACTTATGCGGGTAAATACAGTGAGCCGGATTATGAGAAGATCGTAGACGGAGACTGCGGACTGGCAATTGAGTCTACGATGATCCTGCATACGCCGAAGGTACAGGAAATGATCGAAGACCTTGGCATTCCGGTGTTTGTGGACTATTCCAGCTATGAGACACATCCGCTTGGCAGAACAGAGTGGATCAAACTGTATGGTGCGATGCTGAATAAGGAAGATCAGGCAGAAGCATTTTTTGAAGACCAGACAAAGATCATTGAAGAACTGAAAGACTTTGAGAATACTGAGAAGACAGTTGCTTATTTCTATATGAACTCCGATGGATCGGTTGTGGTACGTAAGTCGGATGATTACATTCCATCGATGATCGAAATCGCAGGAGGCAGATATATTTTCACCGATCTGAAGAACCCGGACAGCAATGCACCTTCCGTGAAGCTGACGATGGAAGAATTCTATGCAACAGCAGTAGATGCGGATTATCTGATCTACAATGGTACGATTGACGGACAGGTCAGCAGTATCGCAGATTTGGAGTCGAAGAGCGACCTGTTTGCAGAGTTCGAGGCTGTCAAAGAAGGAAATGTATGGTATACTGGAAAAAATCTGTATCAGGCAACCGATACAGTGGGAGAACTGATCGGAGACATTCATCACATGCTGACAGACGGTGATGAGAGTCAGATGACATTTCTTGAGAAAATGAATTAGGTGAGGTACTATGCAGAAAGAACAGAAGCAGACGGAGAGCGTAAGCTTTCACAGTGAGAATTTCAAAAGACGTTCCAGATATACGGTCGTATTCATGGGGCTTCTGGCAGCATTTTTCGTGATTATTGTATTGAATATTAATACGGGAAATGTGCATATTTCTGTACCGAAGATATTGAGAATATTATTCATGAGAGACGGAAATGCCGTAGAATACAGTATTATCTGGAAAATACGGCTGCCCCGCATTCTCATGGCAGCGATACTGGGCGGAGCATTGTCTCTGTCCGGTTTCTTATTACAGACCTTTTTCTCGAATCCTATCGCAGGACCATTTGTGTTAGGAATCTCTTCGGGCGCAAAGATGGTAGTTGCGTTGGCAATGATCATATTTTTGAAATATACCGGGCATTTTTCATCCGGCGTACTGGTGATGGCGGCATTTATCGGATCATTATTGTCGACGGGATTTATCCTGCTGATGTCGCGTAAGATTCAGCATATGGCGGCACTTCTGGTAAGCGGTATCATGATCGGATATATCTGTTCCGCAGTGACTGATTTTGTCGTGACATTTGCAGACGATTCTGATATTGTGAATCTTCACGGATGGTCACTGGGAAGTTTTTCGGGTTCCAGTTGGAGTAATATTCAGGTGGCGGCAGTGATCGTGGCAGTGGCAGCAGTGTGGACATTCCTGCTGTCGAAGCCGATCGGAGCGTATCAGCTTGGCGAACACTATGCGCAGAGTATGGGGGTTAATATCAGAGTGTTCCGTGTATTGATCATATTGTTGTCCAGTGTATTATCTGCGTGTGTGACGGCGTTTGCAGGACCGATTTCATTTGTGGGAATTGCGGTTCCGTTTCTGACCAGAAAGGTATTCGGCACATCGAAGCCGATCGTGATCATTCCGGGCACATTCTTTGCAGGAGCGGTATTTTGTATGAGTTGCGACCTGATTGCAAGAATGGCACTGGCGCCTGTGGAGTTGAATATCAGTACTGTGACTTCGATCGTAGGTGCGCCGATCGTAATCTATATGATGGTGAAACGGGAGAAAGGACGATAGAATTATGGCAGAATGTTTTTTACAGACCAAAGATATGGCAGTGGGCTATCAGGGAAAAGCGCTGATCCATGATATCAATTTCGACATCTGTAAGGGAGAGATCGTGACACTGATCGGTCCTAACGGTTCAGGCAAATCTACCATCCTGAAGAGTATCACCAGACAACTGAAACTGGTGGGTGGCAAGGTGTTTTTTGATGATACGTCGCTGATGAATATTTCTTATAAAGAACTGTCGTCGAAAATGGCAGTCGTCTTGACGGAGCGGATACGGACAGAACTCATGACTTGTCATGATATTGTGGCAACGGGACGCTATCCGTATACGGGAAGACTTGGTATTCTGACGGCAGAGGATGAGCGGCTTGTAGACGAGGCAATGGCGGCGGTTCATGCACAGGAGATCGGCAACCGGGATTTTAATGCGATCAGTGACGGGCAGAAACAGCGCGTGATGCTGGCCAGAGCGATCTGTCAGGAACCGGAGATCATTGTGTTAGATGAGCCGACCTCGTATCTGGACATCCGGTATAAACTGGAACTGCTGGATATCCTGAAGCGTATGGCAAAGGAGAAAGGCATTACGGTGCTCATGTCTCTGCATGAGATCGATCTGGCGCAGAAATGCGCGGACCGGATCGTCTGTGTGCGCGGGGAAGAGATCATGGCGTATGGCACGCCGGAAGAAGTATTTAAGGAAGAGACAATTGAGGAATTGTACGATCTGGACAATGGTTCTTACAATATCCTGTCCGGCAGTCTGGAACTTAAGAAACCGGAGGGAGAACCGAAAGTCTTTGTCATTTCCTCCGGTGGAACCGGAACGCCGGTCTATCGGAAGCTTCAGCGGGAAGGCAGAGCATTTGCGGCTGGTATATTGTATACCAATGATATAGATTATCAGGCGGCAAAGGTGCTGGCGGCAGAAGTGATCGTGGAAGAACCGTTTGAAGAAATCAGTGACAATACCTATAAAAAGGCAGAAAACATGATTGACCGGTGTGAAATTGTAGTGGATGCGGGAGTGCAGATAGGAAACTGTAACCACAGAATAAGAAATCTGTTGCAGTATGCACAAGAAAAAGGAAAGCTGAAACGGGATTATTTATAAAAAACTGCCAATTTATGACAGTCAAATACTTGACGTAGATTGTCAAAACTATTAAAATTATAAGAGCGACTTGACATGCAAATTATTATTTAGGAGGTCATTTGAAAATGGCAAGAAAATGGGTTTATTTGTTTAGTGAAGGTAACGCAAGCATGCGTGAGCTGCTTGGTGGTAAGGGAGCTAACCTGGCTGAGATGACAAGCCTCGGACTTCCGGTACCACAGGGATTTACTATCACTACTGAAGCTTGTACTCAGTATTACGAAGATGGCAGAGAGATCAATGAAGAGATCCAGGCACAGATCAATGAGTACATTGTTAAGATGGAAGAGATTACAGGTAAGAAGTTTGGCGACAACGAGAATCCGCTTCTCGTATCTGTTCGTTCAGGAGCAAGAGCTTCTATGCCTGGTATGATGGATACAATCCTGAACCTTGGATTGAATGAGACTGTTGTTGAGACAATCGCAAAACAGTCCGGTAATCCGCGTTGGGCTTGGGACTGCTACAGAAGATTCATTCAGATGTATTCTGACGTAGTTATGGAAGTAGGTAAGAAGTACTTCGAAGAGCTGATCGATAAGATGAAAGCTGACAGAGGGGTTAAGCAGGATGTAGATCTGACTGCTGATGATCTGAAAGAGCTGGCTAACCAGTTCAAGGCTGAATACAAAGAGAAGATTGGTGCTGACTTCCCGGATGATCCGAAGGAACAGCTGATGGGAGCTATCAAAGCCGTATTCCGTTCATGGGACAACCCACGTGCGAATGTATACCGTCGTGACAACGATATCCCATATTCTTGGGGAACAGCTGTTAACGTACAGTCTATGGCATTCGGTAACATGGGTGATGACTGTGGTACAGGTGTTGCATTTACACGTGACCCTGCTACAGGAGAGAACGGATTGTTCGGTGAGTTCCTGACCAATGCACAGGGCGAGGACGTAGTTGCCGGTGTTCGTACACCAATGCACATTTCTGAGATGGAAGACAAGTTCCCAGAAGCATTCGTAGAATTCAAGAAAGTATGCGAGACTCTGGAGAATCACTATAGAGACATGCAGGATATGGAGTTTACTGTAGAGCACGGTAAGCTGTACATGCTTCAGACACGTAACGGTAAGAGAACTGCTCAGGCAGCTCTGAAGATCGCTTGTGATCTGGTAGACGAAGGCATGAGAACAGAAGAAGAAGCAGTAGCTATGATCGATCCACGTAACCTGGATACACTGCTTCACCCACAGTTCGATGCTGCAGCACTGAAGGCTGCTACACCAATGGGTAAAGGTCTTGGAGCATCTCCTGGAGCAGCTTGTGGTAAGATCGTATTCACAGCTGATGATGCTGTAGAATGGGCAGCTAAGGGAGAAAAGGTTGTTCTGGTTCGTCTGGAGACATCTCCGGAAGATATCACAGGTATGAAGTCTGCTCAGGGTATCCTGACAGTTCGTGGCGGTATGACATCTCATGCAGCCGTAGTTGCCCGTGGTATGGGTACATGCTGTGTATCTGGTTGCGGCGATATCGCAATGGACGAAGAGAATAAGAAGTTTACATTAGCAGGAAAAGAATTCCACGAAGGAGATGCTATCTCTATCGATGGTACTACAGGTAACATCTACGATGGAATCATTCCTACTGTTGATGCTCAGATCGCCGGTGAGTTCGGAAGAATCATGGCCTGGGCTGACAAATACAGAACTATGAAGGTTCGTACTAACGCAGATACACCTGCAGATGCTAAGAAAGCTCGCGAGCTTGGAGCAGAAGGTATCGGACTTTGCCGTACAGAGCATATGTTCTTCGAGGAAGACAGAA
>CAVAVU010000130.1:0-6962 GCA_963592205.1 bacterium | reverse complement strand
CATTGTTTGTAACTTGATTAACCATTGCACAGATGGCTAAAACAAAGGCTTTTTTGTGCAAAATATATAAGAAAGTATAGAGAGTATTCCTATGAGGGATTATTGGCAATGGAACAGGCTATTTCCTCAATGGAAAAGATTCCTTTACATTATAATGCAATTGAGCATAGACCTATGATGGTTTGTGAGGAGCCATATCGATATTATGCGAGGGAATATACAGAAGAAGACTGGGAACGCATATCGGAGCATACCAGAGCAGAGCTGATTCATGGCAGATTATATATGATGGGACAGCCAAGCCGTATGCATCAGTGGATTGTCTCAGAACTCATATATCTGATAAAAGATTATATACGAAAGCGTAAAGGAAAGTGCAAGGTATAAGTGCACCTTTTGGTGTGTGGTTATTTCAGGATGGTTCAGTGATTGTGGAGCCGGATATTTCTATGATATGTCGAGAGGAGATTTTGACAGATAAAGGATGTGAAGGTGCACCGGATTGGGTAATAGAGGTTGTATCTATGAGCAATTCAAGTTATGATTATAACACGAAACTTGAGCAGTATCAGAAAGCAGGGGTACGAGAATGCTGGATCATAGATCCATTTCGCCATAGTGTATTAGTATGGCTTCGGGATTGTCCGGAGCGAAGCGGTTATTATACTTATGACAAGGAGATTGATGCCTGGTGCCTGGATGGATTCCATGTTCGGATGGCTGAGATAGAAGAGACATTTTGATGACAGACTATACAATGCTGATAGATGGAGAAGAAGTATATATTGAAGTACGGCATTCAGCGAGACGCAGTATGGGATTGGAAATACAGCAGGATGGCAGAATTATTGCGAGAGTTCCGAACCGTATACCGGACAGCCATGTGAGAGCATTCCTGGAAGAACATAAGGAATGGATCAGGCAGAAGTCGGCAATGGTGGAACTGAGAAGTGCCGGGAGACGATCAACTGGTGCGCCGGTATATGAGACGCTGACTGCCAGAGAAAAGGATATGATCCGAACTAAGATTACCTTTAGTGTGGAGTATTACAGCAAGGTGATGGGCGTAAGTTATGGAAGAATTTCGATTCGCAATCAGAAAACCAGATGGGGAAGCTGTAGCTCAGCGGGCAATCTGAATTTTAATTATCAGCTTGCATATCTGCCGGATGAACTGATGGATTATGTGGTGGTGCATGAATTGGCACATCGGAGGCATATGAATCATTCGTCTGCATTCTGGCAGGAGGTAGAGAAGTATTATCCGAAGTATAAAGAGAGCAGGAAAGCGTTACAGATGTACCAGCTGGTAAGAGGAGAAAAGGGATAATGAAGGCAATATTATTTGATGTGGATGATACAATATATGATCAGCAGGTGGTATTTGACCAGGCTTGCAGGGATGTATTTGGGGAATTAAAAGGCATATCGCTGGTAGATTTATTTAAGGCGAACCGTTATTATAGTGATGAGAGTTTTGATGCCATGGGGCGAGGTGAAATGACCAAAGAAGAAATGTACATTTACCGTATTAAGCGAGCCATGGAAGATTTTCATTTACCGATTACGGATGAACAGGCAGTAAGCTATCAGGAGCGGTACGTATACTATGGCACCCAGATTACGGTGTCGGATCAGATGCGGCAGATATTGGAATACTGTGGTGAGCGTATGAAGCTTGGCGTTATTACCAATGGACCATCGGCGCATCAGTGGAGGAAGATAAAGACACTGGATCTGGAACGATGGGTGAATCCGGAGTATATCTTTGTATCCGGTGATGTGGGTGTCAATAAACCAGAACGTGGAATCTTTGAGTATGTGATGAAGAAAATGAATCTGCAGAATCCAGAAGATATCGTATATGTAGGAGATTCTTATGAAAAGGATATTATAGGAGCAACAGGTGCAGGCTGGAGTGCTATCTGGTTAGAGCGGAGAGAGCGTGAGGTGCCTGTAGATATTCCAAAACGTACATCGATCGTAAGAAGTGAAGAAGAGTTATTTAAATTGATCAGGGAAATGGCATGAATATTAACATCATATCGCAGTATAAAGGCTTAAGAAGAGAAAATTACATATTATGTTTTGGCCGTCTGGTGACGGCGATGGGCGCTATGGTCCGGCCGATGCTGACGATGATACTGAGCCAGAAGCTTGGCATGAATGCAGTGCAGGTCGCATGGGTAACGGCTCTTATGGGTATTTTATCCATTCCGGCGAATCTGGTCGGCGGTAAGATGGCAGACCGTTTTAGTAAGAAAATGAATATCGTCTATCTGGATATTGTATCGGTGGTCTGTTATATCATCTGTGGATTGATACCGCTTAGCGGTAAATCCATTGTGCTGATGTTTATTGCATCTACGTGTCAGAATATGGAGAATCCTTCTTACAATTCGCTGACGGCAGACATTACGCTGACGGAGGATCGGGAAAGAGGGTATTCACTGCAGTATCTGATGGGGAATCTGGGTGGCGTTATGGCTTCGGCTGTTGCAGGATTCATGTTTCGCAATTACCTGTGGCTGGCATTTCTGCTCAGTGGAATATCGATTGGTATTTCATCCATTCTGATTTTCCTGTTTGTGCAGAATATTACGCCGGTGAAGGATGTCAGCCATAAAGCAGTCTATCAGACAGACCGCCATGGAGAGAGTCTGTGGACGATCCTGCGGGAAAATCGGCTGATCCTGTTGTATATCCTGACAGCCAGCGGATATGGCGCAATGTATCAGATGTATAATTATCTGGTGCCGATGGATCTGGTAAGACTGCATGGAGATACGGGAGCAGTGATCTATGGAACGGTTACCAGTGTGAACTGTATTATCGTGGTTATATTCACACCGATATTTACCAAATTGTTACAGAGATTCTCAGAGCCAGTTAAGACAATGTATGGATATCTGATGATGCTGTTTGGATATGGAATATTCCTCGTATTTGCCGGTCACATACCGTTTTATTATGCGGCAATGATTGTGATGACGTGGGGTGAGGTATCTAACATGCTTGCAGAGAGTCCGTATCTGACCAGACGTATGCCGGCAAGCCATAGAGGACGGGTACACGGACTGATGGAAGTGACCAGAATTGGCATCATGAGCGGATATCAGATGCTGATCGGAGTGATATATAAGAACTCTACGCCGACATTTACCTGGATCATAGTGCTTCTGACAGGAGCATTGTTCTTAGGATTAACAGGAATTCTGGCAGTAAAAGACAAAAGAAGATATAAGAATCTGTATCAGGCTTAAAATATGATGTTGCGAACGCAGACATCATTATATAACGTAAAACCCCTTCACAGTGGCTGGCTGCGAAGGGGTTTCTTGTCGTTATAGTTATCTAAAAGGAATGAGAGTAAAGTGTGCACTGTAGCTAGTCTACAGTGTTAACTTTATGAGGGAGATAGTTGTTGGTCTTTCAACTATCTGTCTTATAGTATATAGATGAAATATGACAGAAATATGTTCTTTATCTAAAAGAAAAAGAAAATTTCTTAAGAAGTTCTTGCGAAAACATAAATAAAACCTTGTCCTGTCATATTTCTATAATATTTCAGTTCAGAATTTGCTTAATTACTGAAGCTGATCCGGCTTATCTACTGCATGATCGGAGAAGGAATCAGCAGATGCAGCTCCGGACATATCAGCGGATGTACTGTAGCTTCCTACGGTAATGGTGTAAGAACTTGTACCCTGTACATAAACGGTTCCGTCTGTGCCTTTGATGGTAACGGTATTACCATCAGCATCTTTGATCGTTCCTTCATTTGCAAGGCTGGTCAGTGTGCTGTCCCCAGTTACAATCCAGGTAGAATCAGAGCTGATGTAAGCATTACATGTGCCGTCTCCGCCATTGCCGGCGCAGGATTCATCATCTACAAACGCTCCGGTCAATGTGCTTCCATCGGTCATATAGAAGTCCAGGTTACTGATGCTGTCGTAAATGATATCACCATCCATTTGCTGGGAAGCAGCGGTGAAATTACAATCCGCACCGTTAGAGCCGCTTTCGCCCCAACCACGCTGATTGTTATTGCCGGTGCAACGCAGGAAGAACTCAGAATCATCGGCAGAAGTAATATCTACATCTGACAGATAGAATGTGGATTCAGTATTTGTCGTGTAGAACATACCGCCATTTTCAGCAGTGAGACTGCCGCCGGTCATCTGGAAGGAACCTTCCCCTTCTTCGGAATCTCCGGACATACTCTGGTACAGGATTACATTCCATGTGCAGTCATTCTGATCATCATCGGACATATTGCCAGTCAGGTCACAGTCGTACAGGCGCAGGCTGTTCTTACCCTCGAGACAGATGCCCTCAGATCCTTCGGCAGTCAGATCCGCATCATTTACGGAGATATCAGCAGTACAATATACCGCAGGAGATCCAGTGCCGGTAGAGGTATAGCTTCCGCCGTCTACAACCATGGTTCCACCGCCACGGTCGCTTCGGATGGCAGCAGAGGAATTGCCCTGTGTGGTGACATCAAGATCCCAGGCATACAGTGTACCGCCGCCTGCTGCGTGTATACCGCCGGAAGTATCAGCTGATGTGCTGATTTTGGCATCGGATGCATAGATCGTGCCGTCACCGTAAGCAAAAAGTCCGGCACCGCCGTTAGCATCTGTGGTAAATGTACCACCGTTGACATAGGCTGTACCATCGGTAGTAAGTACATCGGCGCCTACGCCGTAGAAGCTGGAATTGTCGCCGCCTGTGCTGTCAGAGGAATCACGGGTAGCTGTAATCTTATCCAATGTTACCTCAGCACCGTTATAAATATGGATTGCATTTTCATCGGAATCTGTAGATTGGTAAGTCTCATCGGATACTTCCGTATCTTCTGTAAATTCCTGCAGTGCGCTGTAGTCAGTTACACCCTGGGAATTATTACCGCCCTGCGCATCTTCAATCACGACGGATGTGATCTCGCCATCTTCATCAATCGTTACTGTAAGTGTATCACCTTCTTCGATGTCGCTTAACTTGGCAGATTTATCATCCGAATCTTTCAATACAGAAGTATCTTTTAATACCAGTTCCATGGTCATGCCGCTGTCGGAGCTGCCGCCGTTGTTATCCCCGCCGTTACCGCCTGGAGCATTACCATTTGACTGTCCGCCTGGAGCACCGCCGCCGTTACCATCCGGAGGAGTACCCATATCACTGCCGCTGTTATTATCAGAAGACTGTTCTTGTGAATCAGATGAGTCTGTTGAGTCAGAGTTTGATGCAGAATCAGAACCAGAACTTGAATCACTGGAGTCATCTGGCTTCTCAGGCGGCGTTTGTGAACCGGAATCGCCTGAGTTAGAATCATCGGAGCCGCCATTTCCATCCGGCGGAGTGCCCATATCACCGCCAGATCCATTACCATCCATCTGACCGCCAGGACCGCCGCTCATACCGGTTGAAGTGGAAAGTGTGATTGTATTGCCGTCAACAGATTCAACGGTACCTGATACAGATGTATCAGAAACTTCCAGTGAATTGCCGGAACTTTGACTACAACCTGTAAGAACCATAGCAGAGGCAAGTCCTCCGCAGAATAATGCACGCCATAATTTTTCTTTACGCATATTCAAAACCCCTTTCGTGAGAAACAAAATTTATAAAGATGCCAGGGGCAAAAGGTCTAAATCCACATGAGCTTGCTCATAAGTGGATGAAAGACCTTGGGATCCGCCCCACATCTTATAAAACTTGAGTTTAGTCTATCCGAAAAATGTGATGAGAATGTGATTGATGTTTGACCATTTTCTGAATGATGTATAAAATAGAGATATGAATATTACAGAAAAATTTATCAACATACACGAATTGACAAAAGAAGAATATGTGGAATTAATCCGGCTGGCAGAGGCAGATGTGCAGGTCAGAGAGCAGCTAAAGGAGGAAGCAGTACGGCTTCGAAAAGAATATTACGGCACAGATGTCTATACCCGCGGATTGATTGAATTTACCAATTATTGTAAGAATAACTGCTACTATTGCGGTATTAGAAATGGCAACAGAAATGCAAAGCGTTATCGTCTGACGAAAGAGGAGATACTGGACTGCTGTGCCAATGGTTATGAACTCGGTTTTCGGACATTTGTACTGCAGGGCGGCGAGGATCCTTATTATACAGATGAAAAACTGGCGGAGATTGTCCGGGAGATACGAGTGTTGTATCCGGAGTGTGCAATCACATTGTCTGTAGGAGAACATTCGAAAGAGACATACCGATTGTGGAAAGAAGTGGGTGCGGACCGATATCTGCTTCGGCATGAGACGGCGAGTGATGAACTGTATCAGAAGCTTCATCCGGCAGAAATGAAATTATCGGAGCGCAAGCAGTGTCTCTATGATCTGAAAGAACTGGGATACCAGGTGGGTGCCGGATTTATGGTAGGCGCACCGGGGCAGCAGATTTCAGACCTTGCAGAGGATCTGATATTTTTAAAAGAACTGGAGCCTCATATGGTAGGAATCGGACCATTTATTCCGCATCACGATACCAGATATGCAGAAGAAAAAGCCGGAAGTGTAGAGCGGACGCTGATATTATTATCCATTATCCGGATACTGCTTCCGGGTGTGTTGCTTCCTGCGACAACGGCACTGGGAACAATGGATCCGCTGGGACGCGAAAAAGGACTGCAGGCTGGAGCAAATGTCGTAATGCCGAATCTGTCTCCGGTTAAGAATCGCAAGCAGTATGAACTGTATGATAATAAGATCTGTACGGGTGAAGAGGCTGCTGAATGCAGGGGATGCCTGTCAAGAAGAGTGGCAAGTGTTGGATATCAGCTTGTCAGTGATCGTGGAGATTCAAGAATGTAATGTGTGGAAATATTTGGATAGAACAAAGGATGAGTAGATAGATAAGTATAGTTCCAATATACGGTAAGATATGTTATATTGTAAATGTCGGGGGAGTGGCGGCAGGTCCACCCTCCCCT
>CAVAVU010000129.1:0-4048 GCA_963592205.1 bacterium | reverse complement strand
TTTTATCACGATTTTTTTGACAAATGTAGAATATTAAAAAAAAAAATGTGAAACACCGATCTCAAGTTTCGTTTATACTAGGCTCAACAGATAAATTTTCGATATGTTCAGGAGGGAACAAAATGATCACAGATATGAAAGACGCAAAGATCTTCCAGCCACTTCAGCTTGGAAGAACAACTTTGAAAAACCGTATTGCAATGGCTCCAATGAGCATGCATTATGAAGCAACTAATGGAACAGTACCGAAACAGTTAGCAGACATCTTCGTCCGTCGTGCAGAAGGCGGTGCCGGATACGTAGTAATCGATGCCGTAACTGTTGACCACAAATACTGGTATATTGGAAAGACTACTGCTCTTGATAAGGATTCTCTGGTTCCTCAGTTCAAGAGATTTGCAACTCGTGTAAAAGACGCAGGAAGCGAACTGATCCCACAGATCATTCATCCGGGTCCGGAGTCTATCTGCGCTATGAAAGGTATTACTCCGATCGGACCATCTGTAAATACAAATGCCAACGGTGATGTATCAAGACCGGCTACTATTAAAGAGATCCAGAAGATCATCAAACAGTATGGTAAAGCAGCACGTCGTGCAGAGGAAGCAGGATGCGGCGGTATCGCATTACACGCAGCACACGCTTACATGCTTCCAGGTGCATTCCTTTCTCCACTGCGTAACAAGCGTATGGACGAATACGGTGGAACAATCGATAACCGTGCACGTCTGATCCTTGAGATCATCGAAGAATGTCGTAAGAATGTAAGCGAAGACTTCCCGATCATCCTTCGTATCTCTGGTTCAGAGCGTATCGAAGGTGGTAACAGTCTGGAAGAAATGTTATACCTTGCTCCAAAGTTCGAGGCAGCCGGCGTTAACATGCTGGAAGTATCCGGTGGTGTTCAGTACGAAGACATGCAGGATATCATTCCTTCACACAGCAAAAAAATCGGACGTAACGTATACGAAGCTTCTGAAATTAAGAAAGTTGTTAATATTCCGGTATTCGTTGTTGGTAAGATCAACGACATCCGCTATGCAGCAGATATCGTAGAGCGCGGACTGGTAGACGGTGTTTCTCTTGGACGTCCGTTACTTGCAGATCCGGATCTTCCGAACAAAGCACGCGAGAACCGTTTCGATGACATCACACCATGTGCATCCTGTGGCGGACGTTGCGTAACTCCTAAGGATCCACAGCATCCTGTATGCCAGTGCCACATCAACCCACTGGTTGGTCACGAATACGATTATCCATTTAACCCGGTTGATACTCCGAAGAATGTACTGGTTATCGGAGCAGGTCCTGGCGGAATGTACGCAGCTGTAATCGCAGCAGAGCGTGGACATCACGTAACTGTATGGGAGAAGAATTGTCAGGTCGGTGGACAGCTTGCTCTGGCTGTTGTTACTCCAGGTAAGCAGGAAATGTGTAAATGGTTATCACACCTTACATACCGTGCTAACAAAGCAGGCGTTACATTCGAATTTAACAAAGAAGCTACTGTAGATGATGTTAAGGAATTCGCTCCGGATGCAGTTATCGTAGCTACCGGTGCAAGACCGTTTGTTCCACCATTCATCAAAGGTCTTACCGATTATCCTGTAACTACTACTCACGATATCCTGAGCCGTAAGGTAACTGTACCGAAGGGAACCGTATGTATCCTTGGTGGTGGAGAAGTTGCCTGCGAGACAGCAGAGATGCTGATGACAGATGCACGTCCGGCTTCATTTGTAAAAACAGGAAGCATCGGTGATGTAGAAGTAACTATGGTAGAGATGATGCCACAGCTCATGACAAATGTATGTCTTCCTAACCGCAACGTACTTATGGAAAGCCTTCACAAATCAGGTGTTAAGACCTATGTTAATGCTAAGGTTCTGGAAGTTACAGATCATGATGTTATGATCCAGCACACCACAGACGGAAGCGAAGAATGGCTGAAAGGCTTCGACCACATCGTAGTCGGAATGGGATCAAGAAACTACGACCCACTTTCAGAAGAACTGAAGAAATTCGTTCCGGAAGTAAGAGTAGTCGGAGATGCTGTAAGAACAGGTCTTGCAAGTAAAGCTCTCCACGAAGGATACTTTGCAGGATACGAAATCTAATAAAACATATTTCCCTCATACTATGAAAATACCGCAGATGCACCACTGTGTCTGCGGTATTTTATTGTTTTTCTGACGTGTGGTAAATTTTAACTTTTTGTCCCGTCAAAGATTTGACATTCTCCGTTGACTTCAATTTTATTATATGATAGTCTAAAATCAAATGTTTTTATTTTTATACAATTTTCGGGGAGTGAACCATATTGAAAAACAGAATCCGCCCTTTATGTGAGACACCGCGCGCCGGCATATTCTGCGGTCCTGACAAGTACCTCACATTACAGGAGCACACCATCACCTGCGAGATGTTTCCTGTGATGGAATATGACAGTTACTTTATATTAGTAAAAGAAGGACATGGTAATTTCGTGATCAACGGTGAAGAATTTTCCGTTGAACCCGGATGTGTATCCTGGATCCAGTGTTCCCAGGTGCTCACAGTCTGTCCAGATTTCGGCGAAGACCTGGTACTCTGGGTCTGTCCTTACGACTATCAGCTTCTGAGCTATTACTCATTCAGTAATATCGCTCCGACCAGAGAGCTTGAGATTGTGAACAACCTTCCGGTAATCGGACCTGATGGAGAAGAGGTAAAAGAGATCGTCCATTTATTCCACCAGTACCGGAAGCTTTCAAAAAAACATACCCACGGTTCCGCGATCATCCGCAGTTCTTATCTGCGAAGGATTGAACTTTTATATAATCGTTTTGCCAAAAGCATGAAGTCTCATTACAAGTTCTGCAATCTGCCATTAAGCCGCAAGGTCAGTCTGTATATTGCTGTACACAGCACGAACGTTCTGACCTGTGCAGACGTTGCAGCGGCAGTTGCACCATCAGTCAGCGAATCCGCCCTGAACCATGCACTGCTTGTTGCGACAGGACTGAATTTCAACCAATACCTGAACCGTTTGAGAATTGCGCATGCCATGTCGTATTTTCTCTATGACAGTCTGCCGTATGATTACATCGCATCAATATCAGGATTCAATATGGAGATCACATTTTTCCGCCGTTTCAAATCCCTGATCGGCATGACACCGCAGACTTATATGAAGAAGACACTTAACAGCGAGGATCATCATCTGGTCTACCGTACTACGATCATGAATGAAACGCTGATCTCTGCGATCAGTTATCTGTACGAGAATATGACTGATTCCATTGATGCCGAGACACTCACCAAAAAATTGTACACCTCTGAGAATATCCTGCGTGTCCAGTTCAAAAACCGTCTGAATTCCAGCTATAAGCAGGTGCTTTCCCAGTTCCGTGTGCGTTATGCAGAAGCTCTGCTTACTACGACTTCGTTGCCGACGGTAGACATCGCCATCGAATCCGGCTTTGGTTCCGATCGTACTATGGCGCGGGTATTTTATAATATCAATGGTATGTCACCGGGAGAATTCCGCAAATCCAGAAAGCTTCCGAAAAAC
The DNA here is from genome assembly GCA_963592205.1 of bacterium. Taxonomy (GTDB): domain Bacteria; phylum Bacillota; class Clostridia; order Lachnospirales; family Lachnospiraceae; genus Claveliimonas. Next base: position 495 of record CAVAVU010000129.1, on the reverse strand, counting down.
GCTGCTAACAAATCCACTAAATGAGTCTGACTGCTCATGTCTCACTCATACTATACACAGGAAGGTAAAATAAGGTAATACATATGCAGAAAGATATCCCTCAGTCAGTTGAGCCCGAAGAACCCAAAACGCCAGGACGTGCTGTCTTTTCCGGTGCTCATGACTATTTTGTAAATAATGTCCTGCCCGACACGATTCAGGCACATGTAAGCAGGTATCAGACACCTACCTCCTATGCCAACAACCGGGATCAGACATTTATTCTGGTTCGTTCCGGCAAGGGAAAGGCACTGATCAACGGTCTGGAATATAATCTGAAGCCCAATACACTGATCAACCTGGGACCGTTTCACCGTTATCGCTTTCTGCCATCTAAAGGGGCTCCCCTGGAAATCGCAGAAGCACGTATGAACAGTTCCACTTATGTATATATGATTGCAAATCCATATCTGAAATGCGAACAGATGACCGTCCCATCACAGCCCCCGGTTGTCT
>CAVAVU010000128.1:0-35951 GCA_963592205.1 bacterium | reverse complement strand
GTATTATATTTGGCTATTTTTATACAATTTGGAATTAAGTATTACCAGTTTAAGAAGAAGCTGGGAAGATAAGGGGATAAGAGTACAGGAGTAGAAGAAAATGAACGAGATGGAACATGTGACACATGAATTTCAACCTATATATGATAAAAAATCTAAAGTATTAATGTTAGGAACCATGCCATCGCCAAAGTCCAGGGAAGTGGGATTCTATTATGGTCATCCGCGGAACCGATTTTGGAAGGTGGTTTCGGATGTATGTGGAGAAGCTTTGCCAGAGACAAAGGAAGAGAAGATTGCATTTGCGCTGCGGAACCATATTGCGGTGTGGGATGTGCTGGCTGGATGTGAGATTCATGGTGCGGATGACAGCAGCATCCGTAATCCGGAGCCGAATGATATGAATCGGATATTGCAAGAAGCCGATATTCAGGCAATATTTGCGACTGGACAGAAGGCAGCGCAGTTATATAAAAGATATTGCCAGAAAGAGACCGGGCGAGAAATCATTTGTCTGCCGTCGACCAGTCCGGCGAATTGTCGGGTCAGTTATGAAGAACTGTTTGAAGCATATAAGGTAATCCGGGATTATATTTAAAATGTGTTATAGCAGGAGACGTTGGAAGTATCTGGCGTCTTCTTTTAGTAATATGAAAATGGTAGAATCTATGGTATACTCTTGGAAGATGCGTTAAAAAGATAAGTTAAAACTGGGAGGACTTTGCGTTGACAAAGATGAAGCATAAAAAGAGAACCAATAGAAAAGAACAACCCAAAGAGACTCTGGTTGTACGGGATATATTAAAGGATGCAACGGTTGCATTTCTGGATACAGAGTATGTGACGACACAACAGAAGCATGGACGTCCGGCGAAGCTGGTATCAGTTGGTATGGTGGTCTGCCGTGGAGATTTTGAGGAAGTGGACAGATTTCATTCGTACATTCATATGGAGGGAGAATTACATGACAAATTCCGGGAACTCACCGGAATTACAGAAAAGGATCTTAAGTATGCCCCATTATATGAAAAAGTGATGGAGCAGGTCGGTAAAAAGCTGGACGAGCATGAGGTGGAGCATATCTTTGTGTGGGGACCGGATAAGATTGTGATTCAGAGAGATCTCATGGAGTACCGGGAAATGATCTCGAAAAAGTCCAGAAAGATTGTGAACCGCATGCTTCGTATGATGAAGGATATTGAGGTGATTTATTCCCGAAAGCTGAAGTTGCGCAGTATCGGTATTGCAAATTTGAAATATCTGTGCGGGCTGGGCAATGAGGTGAGCCATGATGCATTGTCGGATGCGGTCGATCTGAAAAATGTAATTCGGCATATGGATACTTATGGATGCCCGAAGTACATGGTAGAGGCTATGCGGTCATATCTCGCAGATAAGGAATTATACTGCAGGTGCAGGAGATTTCATGAAAAATGGGACAATGTTCCGGAGAGTCTGCTGCAAAAGAGCAGGGAAGTAATGGCGGAGCTTGGACAGCTTGAAACTATGGAGGCGAAAGCATTGCGGGACGATATGCTGGCAGTGTGCACAGGGAAAGATCAGACGTTTCCAACGCTGGAAGAATATATAGAGCAGATGGTTTAGGACTGTCTGTTCTTTTTTTATGTAATCATCTTGACACATTTATTTAGTTGTACTATCATCTAATTAGTTGAACATACAACTAATATAGACCTAATTGAGACAGGAGCGAATATAAATCATGGATATGACAGAGCGTAAGATGACCAAGATTGCCCGCGAAGCAGGTAAGTTTACGGTGCAGACGATGAAAGAAGAAGGTATTGGGACAGCGGAATTTGACGTGATCCATCTGGTGCGCCATAATCCGGGGATTACGCAGACAGAAGTGCGGGAAACGTTAAAGATTGACCGGGGTGCAGCGGCCAAGCGGGTTGCCAGTCTGGAGCATAAAGGATATCTGATCCGGGAGGCGAATCCGAATGACGGACGCAGTCAGTTACTTTATGCTACGGAGAAGGCAGAGAACTTGAAGAATTCCAAGGCACATATCGAGACGGTATTTTATGAGTGGCTGCTTGATGAAATTCCGGATGATGAGAAAGAAGCATTTTGTAAGACACTGGATACATTGTACTGGAAGTCGAAGAATGAGAGAAGAGCAGGTTTTGTACATGTAGCGGAGATTCTTGCGCAGGAGGAAGACGGAGAAGATGAGTAAAGAGAAGAACGGAGATACATTTCAGTCAGACCGGGTTCTTTCGTATTTCAAAGAGGAATGGAAAGTACTGTTACTGGTAACCGTGTCGGGACTTATTTATAATCTGGGACTGTTAGCCGGACCATGGTTTGAAGGTAAGATGACGGGATCTCTGGTGGATATCCTGAGAGGCACGGAACAGTTTGGCAATATGCTGACATTAGCGGCCGGATATGTGGCAGCGATCGGGATTGTGCAGGTATCCAGATATATCAAGAGATTTTATGTGAGACGTTTTGCCAATAACGTGAACCGCAGAATGAAGGAAATATTATATGGAAGTCTGGTCAGAAAGAGCCGTGCGGACCTTCGGGAAGAGGGAGAAGGAGATATCATGACCAAGGCAATTCTGGATGTGGATGACTGTGTGGAAGGAATGCGTAAGTTCACCACAGAGATCTTCGATACAGGCGTTGCGCTGGCCGCCTATGCAAGAATGCTGCTCTGGTATGACTGGCGTTTGGCGTTATTGTGTATGATCTTTCCGCCGATTTCTTATGTGACGGCAGAAAAAATGAAGAAAATGATCCAGCAGACAGGAGCACTGTATAAGAAGCAGTCGGGACGTTTGAGTGCAGCAACGCTTGACCGTGCGGAAAATGCAGTTATTTACCGGGTGTTTGGCCGTGAACAGGAGAGACAGCAGGCATATGAAGAGAATCTTACCGCATATGAGACATCAGCGGTGAAAGCGAATATCTGGAATACGGTGATGCCTCCGGTATACCGTGTTATTTCTATGGCAGGTGTGTTATTTATCCTGTATTTTGGTCAGAAAAATGTGCTGGGAACCGGATGGAAAACATGGACGATCGCATCGTTTACCACATTTTTAGCATGTTTTGTAAAGTTGTCGGTGAAGTCTTCCAGCGCAGCGAAGCTGTTCAATGCCGTACACAAAGCGCAGGTATCCTGGAACCGTATCAAACCGCTGATGCAGCAACCGGAAGCAGCAGACGACGGTGCAGAACAGGAACAAAAGGATAAAAGAACAGATGTGGAAGTGGATGGTGGTAAAGCAGCTAGATTAGAGGTAGAGCATCTAAGATTTACATACCCGGATGGGAAAAAGATTCTGGATGATATTTCATTTACAGCAGAGCCGGGGCAGGTGATCGGAATTACCGGAGCGGTTGCCTGTGGCAAGTCTACACTTGGTAAGGCATTTTTATGCGAGTATCCATATGACGGCAGGATTATTTACCATGAAAAGGAGCTGCAGGCGTTTGAAAAGGCAGAACGATCAGAAATTATTGGTTATCTGGGACATGATCCGGAGCTTTTCAATGGCAGTCTGGAGAATAATGTGCAGATGGGAGATGTTGAATCTGCAGAACCATATCTGCGTGCAGTTTGTCTGGATGGTGAGATAGCAGAGATGCCGGAGGGAGAAGAGACACTGGTCGGAAATGGAGGCGTACGGCTGTCTGGCGGTCAGGCACAGCGGCTTGCACTTGCGAGAACCATGTATCATAAGAAGCCTGTCATGATACTGGATGATCCATTTTCCGCATTGGATAAAAATACGGAAAAAGAAATCTTTGCAAATCTGCGCCGGATGGCAGCGGACAGTATTGTGCTGCTAATCTCGCACCGTTTGTATCTGTTCCAGGAGATGGATCAGGTAATCTGGATGGATCAGGGAAGAACGGTCACGGGAACCCATGCAGAGCTGATAGAACGTGTGCCGGAATATGCAGAACTTTTTGCAGTACAGGAAGATGCTGCACAGGGAGATAAGGCACAAGATCATGTAGTACAGGAAGGAGGCGCAGGACATGAAGAATCCTTCAAATAAAAAAGAGCAGACAGGAAGGCAGAATCAGGAACCGGGCAGAGTGAAAACGGTGATCTGGAATACGGTAAAACGTCAGAAATGGTTGTCAGCAGGGATTCTCTGTGCGGTAATCTGCGCGGTTATTGTGGCGCTTCTTCCGCCGTTGATTCTTGGAAAAATTGTCGATACGATAACGGCTGGCAGAATGGTATCTGCCGGTGTGATTCTGCTGTACTTTGGAATGCTGGCGCTTACAGGATTCACCGAATCTCTGCGGGAAGGACTGCTGACCGTATTTGGGCAGAAGATCACCCATGCACTCCGAAGTAGTCTGATGGATAAATTCGTCAGATTCACAACCGAGAATATGAACCGGCAGGAGCCTGGAACACTGGTGTCCAGATTTGTGGGAGATGTGGATACCGTGGAGAACCTGTTTACATCTGGAATCATCAGTATGTTTGCGGATGCCTGCAAGATTATCAGCATTCTGGTGGTCATCTGGTATCAGAACCGCGGGCTGACATTTGTACTTATTATCCTGTTGCCGATTCTCTTTGTATTTACGAGACATGTACAGAAAAATATGCTGACAGCGCAGATTGAGAACCGTAAAGCGGTCGGAAGAGCGTCCGGTCATGTGCCGGAGACACTTCACAACATCCGCACGATCCATTGTCTGGCAAAAGAAAAGTACATGGAAGAACGGTATGATCAGTATATTGGTGAGAGTTATCAGGCGATGGAGCGGACGAACTTTTACGATGCGATTTATTCTCCGATAATCTTGATCCTGAATGCAGTTGTAGTCGCTATTGTTATGATTCTATCTGCTACGGGTAATGCGAAGGTGCTGTCATTATTTGGAATGTCAGCGGGAACCGCTGTGGCAGTGATGAATTATATTTCGCAGATATTTACACCGGTGGAAAGTCTGGGGATGGAGATCCAGACGATTCAGTCGGCTATTGCAGGCATTCACAGAATTAATGAATTCTATGCACTGGAAGAAAAGGAAATACGAGAATTTGATGATAGAAAGAAAATGGACAGAGGACAGAAAACCGATGTGCAGTGCCCGTTTGTGGAATTCAAAGATGTCACCTTTGGCTATGATGAGCATGTGGTACTGGATCATATGAACCTGAGGGTGGAAGAAGGAGAACAGGTTACATTATCCGGCAGGACCGGTGCCGGCAAGAGTACGATCATGAAGCTGCTGCTGGGACTCTATGAACCGCAGAACGGTCAGATATTCCTGCAGGGGATTCCGGTATCAGAAATGCGTGAGACCGAGAAACGGAAGATATATGGATATGTAGAGCAGTCTTTCCATATGGTGCCGGGAACCGTCAGGGATCAGATTACGCTGTATGACGAGACAATTACAGACAGTCAGGTGCAGAAGGCAGCAGAGCTTACCGGACTGAAAGACACCATTGAGAGTCTGGAGCATGGCTATGACACGGAGTGTACACCGGAACTGTTTTCACAGGGACAGTGGCAGTTATTGTCCATTGCCAGAGCGGTAGTGTCGGAGCCGAAACTTCTGCTGCTGGATGAAATTACAGCGAATCTGGATGCGGAGACCGAACAGACAGTGATGTATGCACTGAAACGGGTATCAGAGAACCGGACGGTGATCTCCATTTCGCATCGAACTTCAGCTGAAATGGGAAGAATTGTGAGTCTTTCGTAGAGGTTATTTATTGCACCAATTTCCTAAAAGTTATTTGGAGAATCGTCCATAGTTTGATATGCTGTTAACAGGTGTAGGAGGTATACGGATGAATTTATTGGACGATCATGACATACAGGATATTCTCCAGGTATGCAAGATGGGAATATGGAGAATTGAATTTAATGATACAGAGGCGCCAAGGTTTTATGCGGATGCGGTAATGAATGATCTGATCGGAACGCCGGAGGATATGGACCCGGAAGAGAGATTTCAGTTTCACCGGGCGCATATACATGAAGAGGATGTGGAATTATTCCAAAAGTATGCGGACAATCTGGAGAAGGAGCAGACCTCATCAGAGTCCGGGATTACGGGCACAGGACTGGGACTTGCAATTGTGAAGTCGCTGATAGATATGATGGGTGGAACAATTTCGGTAGAAAGTGAACTGGGAAAAGGTACAACATTTTCTGTACTGTTGTCACATCGTCTGGCAGAGAAACCAGATGAAGAGCGGAAAAAAGACGGTCTGGAAGCAGACGCGAATGCATTGAAGGGAAAGCGGATTCTGTTAGCAGAGGATAATGAGTTAAATGCAGAGATATCCATGATGATCCTGAAGGACGCCGGAATGCAGGTGGAGATTGCCGGAGACGGAATGAAAGCAATCGAGCTGTTGGAAAGCGTACCGGCGGGATATATATCTGATCTTGATGGATATCCAGATGCCGCATATGAATGGCTATGAGGCGGCGAAGAAGATCAGAGCTATGAAGGATGAACGGGCGTCTATCCCAATTGTTGCGATGACGGCGAATGCGTTTGAAGAAGACAGACAGGCTGCATTTGCGGCAGGAATGGACGAGCATATTGCCAAGCCGATCCAGATTACGAAGCTGATGGAGCTGATCGGAAAGATGGTATTGTGATGAGTGACCATAGTGTTGTATACTGTTAGGTAATATGCGAAAGAAAGAGAGAATAAAGAATGAGTGAAAATGTAAAAGAGAATATGGCAGCGGACCAGGACTATTCCTTAGAAGCAGTGCCACAGGAGGCGAGGAAAGGATTTCGAAGCATGTTTTTTGTTATGCTTGGATTCACCTTTTTCTCTGCAAGTATGAGTGTGGGAGCAAAGCTTGGCAATGGACTGGATTTTAACGGATTCGTGATTGCCTGTGTGATCGGAGGCGTGATTCTGTCAATTTATTGTGGAATCCTTGCCTATATCGGCTCGGATACAGGTCTGAATATGGATCTGTTGTGCAGACGGGCATTCGGTCAGAAAGGATCTTATTTGTCTTCAGTGATACTTGGATTTACACAGATCGGATGGTTTGGTGTGGGAGTTGCCATGTTCTCGATCCCAGCTGCAGAACTTCTGGGAATCAATAAATGGGTACTGACGATCGTGGCAGGTCTTTTGATGACAGTCACTGCAGCTACCGGTATGAAGGCTCTTGAGATCGTAAGCACGATATCGGTACCTTTGATCGTAGTACTTGGTGTGTATTCTATGGTGACTGCAACAGCAGACGGTGGTGGTCTGGTAGCAGTATTCAGCCAGTCGGCGGGCAAGATTACGGTATTCACCGGAATTGGCTATGTAATCGGTTCTTTTATATCAGGAGGAACAGCAACACCGAATTTTATCCGGTTTGCAAAGAACAGTAAGATTGCTGTGTGGACGACCGTTATTGCATTTTTCTTTGGAAATACATTGATGTTCTGCTTTGGAGCAATTGGAGGTGCATTTACCGGAGCAGATGACATCTTCTATGTTATGATTGCACAGGGACTCGCTATTCCTGCGCTTGTTGTGTTGGGAGCAAATATCTGGACAACAAATAATAATGCACTGTATACAGGTGGTCTTGCAATTTCGAATATTACAGGTGTTAAGATGAAGATTACTACGTGTATTGCCGGAGTAGTGGGAACGGCACTGGCAATTTGGCTTTATTATAATTTTGTGGGATGGCTGAATATTCTGAACTGTGCATTGCCGCCGATTGGTATTATCGTGATTCTGGATTTCTTTCTCCGGAAGAATTATTACAGAGATATGAAGGCCCGGATGGAAAATGTAAATTGGTTTAATGTAAGCGGAGTAGTTATCGGTGCAGTAGCGGCAAATCTGATTCACTGGGGAATTGCAGCAGTGAACGCCATGGCAGTTGCGGCAGTGTGCTACTTTATTGGAAGAGTTGCAGCGAGAAAAGGAGAAGTGTAATGATATTTACGAATGCCTGTATTGAAAATGCAGAAGAGACAAAATGTATCCGGGTAACAGATGGTAGGATTGCAGAGATTGCAGCGGAGATTACACCGGAACAGGGAGAAGATGTAATTGACTGTGAAAACAGACTTGTATTGCCGCCGTTTGTAGAGTCACATGTGCATCTTGATACCTGTCTTACAGCAGGACAGCCGAATTGGAATATGTCCGGTACGTTATTTGAAGGAATTGAACGATGGGAAGAGCGCAAAGAGTTTCTAAGTAAGGCCGATGTGCGGGAGCGTGTGAATAAAGTAATCCGTATGCAGGCATCTCACGGAGTACAGCATGTACGTACTCATGTGGATATCAATGATCCGAAATTGACTGCACTGGAAGCAATATTAGAGATTCGTGATGAAGTTAAGGAGTTTATGGATATTCAGATTGTTGCATTTCCGCAGTATGGTATTCTGAGTTATCCAAAGGGAAAGGAACTTCTGGAGACTGCACTGCGCATGGGTGCAGATGCGGCCGGAGCAATTCCACATTTTGAATTTACCAGAGAATACTCTGTAGAATCACTGCATATTTGTTTTGAACTGGCACAGAAGTACGATAAGCTGATCGATGTGCATTGTGATGAGATTGATGATGAGGCATCGAGAGGTCTGGAGACACTGGCAGCACTGGCATATGAGACCGGTATGAGAGACATGGTTACTGCATCACATACTACAGCTATGCATTCTTATAACAATGCATACGTGATCCGCCTGATGAGACTTTTGAAAATGTCAGGAATCAACTTCGTGGCGAATCCCTGTGTCAATGTACATTTGGGAGGAAGAACCGATACATATCCGAAGCGCAGAAGTCTTACACGTGTTAAGGAACTTACAGAAGCGGGATGCAATGTTTCGTTTGGAACAGATGATGTATTTGATCCGTGGAATCCGATGGGCAGTGGTAATATGCGTGATCCGGTGTATATGGGCGTATATACCGGTCATATGATGGGATATGAAGAGATTATGAATGCATACAAATTTGTTACCACGAATGGTGCACGAACACTTCATCTTGGTGATGGGTATGGTATTCAGGTTGGTAATGATGCAGATTTTGTCATTATAGATGCAAAAAAATATCATGATGCGTTGAACTACGATTCACCAGTAATCGCATCATATAAAAAGGGCAAGCTGATTGCATCAACGATTCCAAGTCAGACAAAAGTAATGTTTTAAAATTGATTAAAAATAATATATTGACAGGTTACGCTTGAAATATAATGATATAATTAAATATTTATGTAGCAAAGCAGCCGAAAGACTGTGACGCAAAGCTATAGGGCCTGTGGAATGGCAGCCAGTTGCGAGATATTATAATTAAATGGTTATACGCAGGAGGCACTATAGAGATATCTGTAGTGCTTCCTTTTTTGCAATATGAAGGAGATGAGTTATGAGAAAGAAATGGATGGCATTCGTGCTATTCTTGGGGATATTGGTTACCACGTTAGTTCCATCTGCGGTGTGTGCTGCGGATTGTGCATCAATTCCAAAAAAAGATACGCCGGATTATAAAGTTGCGTTCTACGCGTTTGACAATTATAACATGCAGGATGAGAATGGCAAGCGTACGGGATATGGGTATGAGATGATGCAGAATATATCCAAATATATGCAGTGTACATTTTCTTATGTGGGATACGATAAGACAGCAAATGAATGTGTGGATATGCTGCGTGACGGGGAGCTGGACATTTATACAGCAGCTAAGATCACACCGGAACGGCAGGAAGAATTTGCCATATCAGAGCATCCTGTGATCATATCGACTACCAGTATGAAGGTAAAGGTAGGCAGTACGAAGGTTGTATCAGGAGATTATTCTACATATAATGGTCTGCGGATCGGTCTGCTGGCCAGACATACGTATAATGAGAGCTTCCTTAACTGGGTGGATGAAAAAGGGTTTGACTGTGAGATTGTGTACTATGATACACCGACAGATCTGACAAATGCACTGATCAATGATGAGGTGGATGCACTGGTCAACAGCTATATCCGTACACCGGAAGATGAACGGGTGATAGAAGACTTTGGACAGACTCCGTATTATATCATGGCGCGCAAGGAAGACCAGAGTCTGATCAATGAGATTGATGCGGCAATTGATGCGATGAATGTGGAGACACCAAATTGGCGTACCGAATTATATAACAAATATTATGGATCACAGGAACTGAATACGGAACTTACAGATGATGAGAAAGCGCTGTTAGAGGAGCTGCAGGAGAATAACACAGTAATCCGTGCGGTCATGAATCCGGACAGAGGTCCGTATTCCTGGTATCGTAAGGGAGAAGCTCAGGGTATTTCAGCAGATATATTTAAGGCGGTGGCGGACGAACTGGACATAAAATATGAGATTGTTCCGGTGGCTGACAGAGACGAGTATTGGAAGGTTCTGGAATCCGGTGATGTCGATATCTGAATACGACAGAGTTTGTGTTGCGGAGCAGAGATTCTTCCGGTACAGTGACGAAGCTTGCAATCATTGATGACAATATTATAGTGAGAGATATTATATCTGCCAACTGGCCGGATGCAGAGATTATAGTATTGGAAAATACGGAACAATGCATGCAGAGTATTATAAAGGGTGAAACAGACGGCGCACTGTTGATGACTTATACAGCACAGAAGATTGCAACGGATGACACGCAGAACCGCTTCCGGGTGGATATTGTTCCGGGTGCATCACTGGATATTCAGATGGGTGTTAATTCCGGTGATGATCGTGATTTTTATGGATTGTGGGAAAAGACTTTGACGAAAGTATCTGCACAGGTGAGTGCAGAAGTATAAATACGATATTGACCGTCTGGAAGAAGCGTTGGCAAGCATTACGTCCGAAGGCAATTATCTGCTGGTACTGATCAATTCTATTCTGGATGTGAACCAGTTGGAACATGGACATGTGGAACTGACCGAAGAAGCGTTCAATCCGGCGGTCTGTGCACGGAAGAGTGCAGAGATTCTGATACCACTTGCAGAGAAAAAGAATCAGAATCTGACGGTACATTGTGATAAAACAGATCAGGTACTGGTGGGAGATGCCAACCGTTTCAGCCAGATCATGATCAATATCATATCGAATGCAGTCAAATACACCAATGCAGATGGTAAGATTGATATCTGTATGGAATGTCTGCCTGATGCAAGATGCAGATTTACCTGTACAGATAATGGTATCGGAATGTCAGAAGAATTTGTCAGTCATATCACTGAGGATTATGTGCGGGCTGAGGACAGCCGTGTATCCAAGACGCAGGTCACCGGACTTGGCATGTCTGTGGTCAAGGAATTTGTCGATCTGATGCATGGTTCGCTGGAGATTCAGAGCAAGGTGGGTGTCGGGTCAAGATTTATTGTGGAAATTCCATTTAAGGAAGCAACCGAGGAACAGAAAGAAGCAGTGCTTGCTCCGGTATCAGAAGAGGAAGAGATTGTAAGATTTAATAACAAAAAGGTGCTTTTGGCAGAGGATAATGATCTGAATGCAGAGATTGCTATTGAACTGCTGCAGAGCATCGGGCTTACGGTAGACTGGGCAGAGAACGGAGCAATAGCAGTGGATAAGTTCAATGCTTCCGGAGTCGGCGAATACTATGCGGTGTTCATAGATATGCAGATGCCGGTTATGGGAGATATTGAAGCGACGAAGAGAATCCGCAGCAGAGAGAGAGCAGACAGCAATATACCGATCTTCGCGATGACGGCCAATACATTTGCCAGTGATAAGAAACGCTGCAAAGACGCAGGTATGAACGGACATATTGCGAAGCCGATCAATATCGAAGAAATCACAACGAATCTTATTGAAAAAGCATAACATCAGACAAAAATGGCTGTCACAGATTCGTGACAGCCATTTTGACGGCAGCTATAGGATTACTGCTGCATTGATTTTAATGATTCAAACAGTGCGATATCATCTGCTTTCAGTTTGACATTTGTGCAATATTTTTTGCCTTCAGGCGTAGTGACATTGATCTCGATGATCGATCCTTCTTCTATAGCACTTTGTGATACCGCTTTTAAAAACATCGGGAATTTCGGGTGATTAGCCCGGAAGCGGTTCGCATCGGATTTCAATTTCTGTATCATTGCGATTTGACGAAAATCCATAGTTATTATCCTCCGTACATTCGTAAAGTTCTATTGGATTATACTGAAAATATCTGCATGAGTCAACCAAAATGAAAAAGTTGAAAATGCATTTATAACGAGATATACTGTGTGTATTGACAAAAGTTATCATAAGGTACAAGGAGGAGAACATGAAGAAATTTATCGAAGAATTCAAGGCATTTGCCCTTCGCGGAAACGTGATGGATATGGCAGTTGGTGTTATCATAGGTGGCGCATTCTCCGGAATCGTTACCTCCCTGACGGATAATTTTATCAATCCGATCTTAAATGTATTGACAGGCGGCAAGCTGTACACGATGGAAGATGTAGCTGGATTTGCATCGAATTTCATTTCAGCGGTTGTGAATTTCCTGATCATGGCGTTTATTCTGTTCTGTCTGATGAAGGGAATCAACAAGCTGCTTACATTTAATAAAAAGGAAGAAGCACCTGCGGAGCCGACAACGAAGGTATGTCCGTTCTGCCAGAGTGAGATCAGCATTAAGGCAAGCCGATGCCCGCATTGTACATCCATTCTGGACATCAAAGAGGAAGAATACGAGGCTGCAGAGACAAAGACGGAAGAAGCGTAGACTGGATAATAGATTACCGGATATAGATTGAGGCGCGGACACATTTTCCAGAGAGATACATATAGTTAGAATGAGAAGGAAAATGTGAGGCATGACATGAGCTGTGATAAATGTTCAGATGCGAGAGATTATGGCATGAATCCTTATGTGATGAATGTAGAGCAGTGCGCGATACAGAATCGGGACTACCGGAGGGCTGTATGGACGGGATGTTATCTGCAGATGACGGTAATGAGTATTCCGGCCTGTGAGGAGACTGGGCCAGAGCTTCATAAAGACATGGATCAGTATATCAGAGTGGAGCAGGGCAATGCAATCGTGAAGGTTGGCAGATGCAGGAGATGTCTGGATCTGCAGGAGAGTATGTGCCGCGGTGACGCAGTATTTGTGCCATCGGGGAACTGGCACAATATTATTAATATCGGTAAGATGCCATTGAAGGTATCTATGATCTATGCACCGCCGCATTACCGGAGGGGAACGGTACACCGTACGAAACGGGATGCGGAAAAATAGAGATCAAAAGTGAAGGTACGAAAGAGAGAGTAATATGACAGAACTAATACTAATGACAATTTTAAACCTGCTGGTGGGAGTCTGTATCGGTCTCACCGGAATCGCAGGGTTTCTTCTGCCTATGTTTTATACAGGATTCCTGGGGATGGGATCATCAGAGGCACTGGCGCTGAGTTTTGCGGCGTTTTTGATCTCCGGCATACTGGGTTCCGTGAATTATTATAAGAGCGGCAACCTGGATATGCGCACAGCGGGAAGCCTGTCGGCAGGAAGTTTTATCGGAGCATTGGGCGGTGTGAAGATCAATCTGCTGATTCCGGAAGACACGATGAAGATGATTCTCTATCTGGTGGTGCTGCTGTCTGGTATCTCGATTCTGCTGCGAAAAGATAAGGGAGAGAATGGCGGACAGAATGGCAGGAATAACAGCGCTGTTTTTTATCTGCTTCTTGGTGCTGTGACCGGAGCTGTCTGTGCTGCATCGGGAGCAGGCGGACCAGTGCTTGTGATGCCGATATTGACATTGCTTGGCATACCGGCGCATACTGCGGTAGGTATCTCTCTGTTTGATTCCATTTTTATTGCTGTTCCATCGGCAGCAGGTTATTTGTATGCGGCGTCCGGCGAGAAAGAGATGTTTGTATTGCTTCCAATTCTGCTTATTGCTCATGGAATCGGTGTATATGCGGGTAGTAAGAATGCATCAAAGATCAATCAGAAGCTGTTGAAGATGATTGTGGCTGTGGCGTCTATCGGCATTGCATGCATTAAATTATTTTTGTAGGTGAACTGGAAAAAAGTCGGCAAAGTAGATGTAGATATGGCGCCTCACCATGTGAAAGAGAACTGGTGTGGAGGATATTACATTTTTCGAAAATAAGTTATGATTTAGGAAGTGAAACAAGTTGGAGAATGTTACAGCAGAAGAAATGACTACAGTACCAAGAACGATGACAGCACAGGAATATATACCAATGCTTTTGATGAATACTGCATTTGAACCGGGTACATGCATGGAGTTTATCGAGTCGTTGACGGATCCGGATGTGAAGAAAATGGCATATGCTGAGTATTATTATTTCAGCGGACAGCATGAGAAGGCGGTGGAGTATGCCGGGGCATACCTGGATCACGAGAATACGATGATCCAGATGTCAGCGTGTCTGATCTATTCCTTTGCGAATCTGTCGCTGAACCATATCCGTGATGCAAGAGACGGACTGAACAGACTGGAGGCAAGTCTGGAACTGTATGCGCAGGCGGATCAGGTGAATAAAGCATTGCTTGCTTTTATGGGCGGTGCATCCAAAGTTCTTCTTCATTTACCGGTAGACGGTGTTCCGAATATGGCAGAGTGCATCAATGTGCTTCCGGAGGGGATGCGCCTCTGGGGATGCTATGTGATGGCGCATGAGGCATATCTGAAGCAGGAATATGGACAATCCTTAGGTTTTGTACAGGCTTGTCAGAGCATGTGCACAAAGACGTATCCAATCGCACAGATCTATCTGGATCTGATGGGAGCCATGGACGCGATGAATCTCCGGGATGTAGAACTTGCGAAGAAGTATTTTATGGATGCATGGGAGACAGCGAGACCAGATGATCTGATTGAAGGAATCGGTGAACATCACGGACTGCTGCAAGGACTGATTGAGACCTGTATGCGGGATGACTGGCCGGAGGACTATAAGAGGATCATAGAGATTACATATCGGTTCAGTTATGGATGGCGCAGAATCCATAATCCGGATACGAATGAGGAAGTGGCGGATAATCTGACGACAACGGAATTTACCATTGCCATGCTGGCAAGCAGAGGATGGACCAATGGGGAGATTGCGGAGCATATGCGGCTTTCCGAGCGCACGGTCAAGCAGCATCTGTCGGCAGTTTATAATAAGCTGAATATCGATAAGAGAAAACAGTTGAATGAATACATGCTGAGATAGCAAGAATGTTAAAAAGGTCAGAATCCGTGAAGATTCTGACCTTTGGTTTATCTTATACAGATATATACCAGATAGATGGTATATAGCACCAGCATGGCAATGCCTTCTTTACGTTTGATGGTCTGTGATGTCCATGCAAAGACCATGACAATCAGGCTCATAACTACCAGGATGATGATATCGATGATATTTTCCATCAGGAATGCAACCGGGCTGATGGAGGCGGCGATGCCGAGTACGAACAGGATGTTGAAAATATTGGAACCGATCACATTGCCGAGAGCCATATCGACTTCATCCTTGCGGGCAGCAACAATGGAAGTGA
This sequence comes from bacterium, assembly GCA_963592205.1. GTDB lineage: Bacteria > Bacillota > Clostridia > Lachnospirales > Lachnospiraceae > Claveliimonas. Next base: position 20,445 of record CAVAVU010000128.1, on the reverse strand, counting down.
CAAGCTCCGGAAGGCTGGTTCCTGTAGCAACAATGGTAAGTCCGATCAGCGTCTGGCTGAGACCAAGACCTGCGGCGATTACGGATGCACCGTCTACAACAAAGTCGCCGCCATACTTGATGGCGATCATACCGCCAATGATAAAGACCAGACATTTCCACATTGGAATAATGTCAATATCATCTTCCACAAATTCTTCCTCTTCCGTCATCATACGGTCTTCCATGTGCTTTTTGCGGGCATTTCTTGCAGACTGGATCATCCAGAGCAGATAGCCGACAAAGATAACCAACAGGATTACACCTTCGACGTGTCCCAGTGTCATGCCAAAATAGCCAAATATCATCAGCAGGATGGCACAGATGATGGAAAATGGGAATTCTTTCTGTAACGTATCTTTTTTAATCGTCAGTGGAGCAAACAGTGCACAGACACCGCAGACCACCATCAGATTAAAAATGTTGGAACCGACCACATTGCTGACGGCCAGAGAATTGTTTCCGGTCAGAGAAGCGGCTACGCTGACAGCACATTCCGGAAGGCTGGTTCCCATTGCTACAATGGTCATACCGATGATCAGTGACGGAACCTTCAGTCGTTTGGCAACGGAAGAACTTCCTTCTACAAAATAATCAGCACCTTTGATCAGCAGTACAAAGCCGATCACCAATATGAAAAATGCTTTTAATAAATCCATAGGATACCTCGTTTCCTTTTTTATTAGTCTAAAATTTCAAAGAGCATATTTATTTTACTATAGTGGAAGAGGATTGGATTGTCAATGTTGGAAATGGGGAAATCGGGGGTTGGATTACAGATCTCTTTTTGCTACAATAAAAAAAGCGTGTAATTTACAAAAGAGAGTGAGAGGGTTAAAAGTGGAAAACAATAATATAGAAATGTCTGAGAAGATGAGGCGACGTGAGACGATGCGTGGTACGGCACTTACGTTGATGGGTGGCGTGTTCTGGGGACTTGCGGGAGTCTTTGGCAAGTATTCCTTTGAGCATAAGGGTATGACAGCACAGTGGCTGGTCAATGTCAGACTGATCGTTGCCGGGTTACTGTTGTTATCGACCGTCTATATGAAACAGAAAAAAGATATGTTCCGGGTGTGGAAGAATGCCCGGCATGCGATCCGTATGATTCTGTACGGTGTGATCGGTATTGCGGCCTGTCAGATGACTTATTATATGGCGGTAGATGATTCGAATGCAGGTATCGCGACGGTGCTTCAGTATACGGCGCCGGTTATGATTATGGTATATCTGTCAATCCGCAACCGGAAGCTTCCGGAAGTGTCGGAACGTGTGGCTTTGGTGCTGGCGTTTGGCGGTATTATCCTGCTGGCAACACACGGACATCTGACGGAACTTACCATTTCCAAGACGACATTGGTGCTTGGACTCATGTCAGCGGTGGCAACTGTGTTCTATAACTTGCTTCCGGGGAATCTGATGGACGAATACAGTACGTTTGCAATTGTAGGCTGGGGTATGCTGGTGAGCGGCATCGGTCTGCTTCCGTTTGTAAGACCGTGGAATACCACACCGCTTATTACCTGGGACTGGCAGACATTTCTCTGTGTAGGTGTGGTTATTATCGTAGGAACAGTGCTTTCCTTTGGATGCTACATGGAAGGTGTGCGTCTGATCGGTGGATCGAGAGCAAGTCTTTTTGCATCGGTAGAGCCTTTGACAGCTACAATCGCATCTGTATTATTTATGGGAGTTGCCTTTTCTTTCATGGATCTGCTTGGATTTGTTGGTATTATTGGGGCGGTTGTGATATTATCTCTGCCGAGAAAAGGGAAAGAATAAATGTACACAGGATATGAAATCCTCTGGCTTTTCTTCTGTGCCAGCTTTCTTGGCTGGGTACTGGAGACTGCCTCGGCAGCTTTGAGCCGGAGAAAATTTACAAACAGAGGTATTGTCAATGCGCCGTTTTGCGTGATCTACGGTGTGGCATTGGTGATTTTAACAATTTTCTGCCAGGAACTGCATGGTTTCTGGCTCTTTGCTGAGAGTATGATTCTTGCCACGGTCATAGAGTGGGTGGCAGGTCATATGATCGAGCGGATGTACCATGAGAGATGGTGGGATTATTCCGATAAGAAATGGAATCTGGACGGATATATCTGTCTTCCGGCATCTGTACTGTGGGGAGCTCTTGGCACGGTTATGATGCGCTGGGGGAATCCGTTGCTGGAAGATCTTTACCATGTATTACCGCAGACGGTTGGCAGAATCGTATTGTGGGTGTTAGTAGGAATATTGGCACTGGATATGGCTGCGACACTGATCATTCTGTCGGGACGAAGCCGGAGGATGGAGCAATGGGAAGCGGTGGATTCCTGGCTTACCGGCATCAGTTCCAATCTGGCAAGACGGATCTATGGTCTGATTGATCGCCGTATCCGTAAGGCATACCCGGAAAAAGAAGGACAACGTGAGGAAATTCTCGCAAAGAAAGCAGAATATGATGAGATGGCTTCGACCGTATTTGCCTATGGCTGCGGCTTCTATAAGATTGTCTGGCTGTTTCTGATCGGTGCATTTTTAGGAGATATTGTGGAGACCATTTTCTGCAGGATCACAGGCGGTGTCTGGATGAGCAGGAGCAGTGTGGTCTGGGGACCATTCAGTGTTGTGTGGGGACTTGGAATTGCAGGAGCGACAATCCTGCTGTACCGCTATCGTGACAGATCAGACCGCTATATTTTTATGGCCGGAACGTTCCTTGGCGGAGCGTATGAGTATCTGTGCAGTGTGTTCTCAGAGCTCGTATTTGGCAAAGTATTCTGGGATTACAGTGACATTCCGTTTAATCTGGGCGGCAGGATTAATCTGCTGTACTGTTTTTTCTGGGGGATTGCGGCAGTCGTGTGGTTGAAACTTTTATATCCGGTCATTTCCGGGTGGATTGAGAAAATACCGATGAAAAGCGGCAAAATCCTGAGCTGGATATTGATTGTGTTCATGTGTTGTAATATGATAGTGTCGATTATGGCGCTGGTGCGCAGTGATCAGAGAGCGCATGGCGTGAAAGCAGAGTACAGCTGGCAGCAGACGATGGATGAACGGTTTGATGATGCCAGATTACAACGCATTTACCCGAATGCACTGAAGGTAGAGTAAAAACAGAAGGTGATAAAATGGTTACATTAAATGACTATCTGTATTCCGGAAGTACCATTTTCCGGATACTGGAAAACTATATCAGGGATCTGAAAAAGGATGCCAAGGCGAACCGCAATGAGATCGATCTGGTGCACAGTAATTTTCTGATCCATCTCAGGGAAATGCTGGAGCATAATGATTTCCTGACAGCGCAGTCACAGAAGATACGGGAGTTTTACCGTTATATGGCAAAGGAATATCCATTTCTTGCGTTTACATTTAAGGGGCGGATCAAGTCACTGATCCGGGCGGAAGAGAAGTATAACGGTTATATTGTGGAATATATATATGATTATTACGAGCAGCACGGCACATATCCGACAACTGCACAGATAAAGGACAGATTAAGCTGTTTTCGGGATATCATTGCATACCGGATCGTGATCTCATTACCGAAGTGTAATGCGGATTCAGAGGAGGAACGGAAGAAAAAGGAACTGGAATATCTCTATCAGATTGCCAATATCCTGCCGGAATTTCTGGAGGAGCGCGGATTCACTGCGGAACCTGCGGATGGGATTATGGAGAGTACGTCTCCACTGCTAAATGATAATGTGCGTCCGTATTACCGTGATTATATCTCTCATAACGGAGAGAATGAGTATCAGTCACTGCATGTTACATTTTATGATAACAGCTCCAGAAGTTATATGGAGGTGCAGCTGCGCACCAAGGAAATGGATGATGTGGCAGAGATCGGGTCTGCGAATCACAGGCTCTATGAGAAAGCGCAGGAGATCGACCGCTCCAGACGAGAGGCGCTCCCTGAGGGTGAGTGTATTTATTTTGATGAAGCCTATGAGCGCGGTATGAAGCTGCTGAATCTGAAGTTAAAGGATCTGGATGTGAATATGTTCGCTGCTACGGATAACGGTCATGTAAATGACGGATGCGGTCTGTACAGAGGACGGCTGATCCTGCCGTACGAGCATTTGTCCCGCTATCAGACCGAGCCGGAGGAGTAACGTTCGGAGTCAGTAATAGTTATTATAGAAGAATGATTACAAAAAGGAGGATTTATAGATGAAAGTATTAATGATCAATGGAAGCCCACATAAGGAGGGCAATACAGCTACAGCGCTGCAGGAGATGAAGAAAGTATTTGAGCAGGAAGGGATCGATGCAGAGATCGTGAACATCGGCAACAATGCGATCCGCGGATGTGTTGCCTGCGGAGCCTGTCGTAAGCTTGGCAAATGTGTATACGATGATCTGGTTAATGAGATCGCACCGAAGTTCGAGGAAGCGGATGGACTGGTAGTAGGAAGTCCGGTATATTATGCATCAGCCAATGCATCACTGGTTGCGGTGCTTGACAGACTGTTCTACAGCACAGGATTCGCCAAGACGATGAAGGTTGGCGCGAGTGTCGTAGCTGCGAGACGAGGCGGATTATCAGCGACATTTGATGAACTGAATAAGTATTTTACCATCTCAGGTATGCCGGTCGCATCCAGCCAGTACTGGAACAGCGTACACGGTGCAGCACCGGGAGAGGCGAGCCAGGATCTGGAAGGAATGCAGACCATGCGCGTACTTGCAAGAAACATGACCTTCCTGATGAAGAGCATCCAGCTTGGCAAAGAGCAGTTCGGACTGCCGGAGACCGAGCCGAAGACAATGACCAATTTTATACGTTAAAACTATTCAAAAAAGCCAGCGGCAGATTCAAATGCCGATGGCTTTTATTATGCTGTGTGTAATTGTACTGAGGACTATTTCAGTAAGTTGTTATCCTCGAAGTAGTCAATCTTCATGGAGTGACGTACATCATGAAGTGTAGCGGCTGCTGTCTCGCGTGCTTTTTCACTGCCGACCTTCAGCAGATCATATACATCATCGATACGTGCTTCCCACATCTTACGGCGCTCACGGATCGGAGCAAGCTCAGCCTGAAGTACATTATTCAGGAACTTCTTGACCTTAACATCGCCAAGTCCGCCTCTGGAGTAGTGAGCTTTGAGTTCGTCCAGATTCTGGTATTCCGGCAGGAATTCTGCAAAATGCTCCGGGCGGCTGAATGCATCCAAATAAATGAATACCGGATTGCCTTCTACCTGTCCAGGATCTTCTACACGAAGATGGTTCGGATCTGTGAACATAGACATTACCTTCTTGCGGATGTCGTCTGCTTCATCAGACAGGTAAATGCAGTTGCCAAGAGACTTGCTCATCTTAGCTTTGCCATCGATACCCGGCAGACGAAGACAAGCCTGATTGTCCGGAAGTACGATCTTTGGATCGGTAAGTGTCTCGCCGTATACGCTGTTGAACTTGTGCACGATCTCTTTGCACTGCTCGATCATCGGCATCTGATCTTCGCCAACCGGAACAGCAGTTGCGCGGAATGCAGTAATATCCGCAGCCTGGCTGATCGGGTAGCAGAAGAAGCCGACCGGAATGCTGGCTTCAAAGTTACGCTGCTGGATCTCAGCCTTTACCGTAGGGTTACGCTGTACACGGGATACAGTCACCAGATTCATATAATAAAAACTAAGTTCAGTAAGTTCCGGAACCATAGACTGGATGAAGATGGTAGCCTTCTCAGGATCGATGCCGCATGCCAGATAATCCAGTGCAACCTGAAGTATGTTCTGACGAACCTTCTCCGGATGTTCTGCGTTGTCTGTCAGTGCCTGCGCATCAGCGATCATGATATAGATCTCATCGAACTTTCCTGAGTTCTGCAGCTTGACACGTTCTTTCAGTGAACCTACATAGTGTCCTACATGGAGACGTCCGGTCGGGCGGTCTCCGGTTAAGATAACCTGTTTCATAATTATTAAATTCCTTTCAGAAAAAAGTACAACTAAAATGCCTAAATCTTATTATATCTTTGCTGTGCAGGGGTTGTCAATAATTGGAGTTGATATTATCGCTTTAATAGTGTAAAGTATTGATATATGTGTGTGAAAGAGAGAGGATTATTGTATGAAACTGGTATATTGGATATATAATGTCCTGTGGGGCGATCTGCTGAAGATTCCGCTGCCGGGAGGCGGCACTGTGGGATTATCATTGTTGGTACTGATTCTTGTTCCTGCGGGAATTTTCTTTATGATAAGGACAAGATTTCTGCCGATCCGTTTATTTCCGGATATGATCCGGATTACGATATCGAAGGAAGAACAGAGCGAAGGCATCTCAGGACTGCAGGCGCTGATCGTATCGACAGCGACCAGAGTCGGCATGGGGAATCTGGCAGGTGTTGTGGCAGCAGTGTCAGCCGGAGGCGCAGGTGCTGTGTTCTGGATGTGGGTTACAGCGCTCGTAGGTTCTGCCACAGCATTTATCGAGGCAACATTGTCCCAGATTTATAAAGAAAAGGATCCACTGTACGGCGGATTCCGCGGAGGTCCGGCGTATTTCCTGCATTCTCTTGCAGAACGTGTGCATGGGAAGAAGCTGAAGAGATCTGTGATCGCAGTGCTATTTGCCATTTCCGGACTGATCTGCTGGTGCGGTATCAGTCAGGTGGTCGGTAATTCCGTGTCCACTTCCCTGAAGAATGCATTTGGCATTCCGACATTATGGACGGCGATTGCGTTGACAGCGGTGTCAGCCGTGATCGTACTCCGCAAGAATGCAACAGTGAAAGTACTGGATGTGGTCGTGCCGATCATGGCAGGCTGCTATTTCTTCGTGACGATATTTATCATTTTGAAAAATGTAGCGCAGCTTCCGGCAGTTTTTGAACGGATCTTTGCAGAGGCATTGGGCATTCGTCAGGTAGCAGCGGGAGGCTTTGGTGCTGTGATCATGAATGGAATCAAACGTGGACTGTTTTCCAATGAAGCTGGTTCCGGCTCTGCACCATGTGCGGCGGCAGCAGCGGATATCGACCATCCGGCAAAGGAAGGCCTGTTACAGGCACTTGGTGTATTTATCGATACACTTGTCATCTGCAGCTGTTCTGCGATGCTGATGCTTCTGGCACCGGAGGAGACGGTGAGCGGACTGGCTGGTATGGATCTGCTGCAGTCAGCCATGGAATACCATATGGGAAAAGCAGGTGTCGTATTTATCGCAGTGATTCTGTTGATGTTCAGCTTTTCTACATTTATCGGTATCCTGTTCTATGCCCGCAGTAACGTGGCGTATCTGTTCGGTGATAACTGGCTGTCCCAGACGTTGTATAAGATTCTGGCACTTGTGATGCTGTTTGTCGGATGCCGGGCGGCGTATACATTTGTATGGGATCTGGGTGATGTGGGAATCGGTCTGATGACGATTTTCAATATGATGGCACTGTTCCCGTTATCGAAGGAAGCGCTGGCATCTTTGCGGGACTATGAGGCGAAGAAGAAAAAAGGAGAACTGTCCTTATGATCAATCATTTGAATCTGGTGTATTTTATCACGGCAGCCAGAGAACTGAATTTTACCAAGGCTGCGGAGAAGTTATTTATCAGTCAGCAGGCACTGAGCAATCACATTGCTTCGCTGGAAAAAGATGTGGGGATCTCGCTGATCGATCGGAAAGCACCGATGAAGCTGACGGCGGCAGGGGAGATATTCTATAAATATGCGATCCAGATGGAAGACAGTTATCAGTCAATGATGCAGGAGATCAGTGAGGTCAAAGAGGAGAAACGCGGTGAGCTTACGATCGGTATCTCGCATACCAGAGGTCGTCTGATCCTGCCGAAGGTGCTGCCGGAATTTATGGAGCGCTATCCGCTGATTGAGGTGCATATTCTGGAAGGCAATACAAGAGAACTGTGGGATGCACTGCGGGATGAGAGCATCGATCTGGCAGTTGGTCCATGCACAGAGGATGCGGATGATATGGTATTTACCGAACTTGCGGAAGAGGATGTGGTACTTGCTATCTCTGAGGATCTGTTCAAGAAGCTGCCGGCAGAAAAGGCGGATTACATTCGGAATACGTTGATCCAGACAGGAAAGATCAGCTGTCTGAAGGATATGTCCTTTTTGCTCAATAAAGAAGGTAACATTTCCAGAGATGTTGCAGATGAGATATTCAAAGAGGAAAATATGAAGCCGCATACAGTGGTGGAGACGGAGAATATCGAGACGGTAGGAGAAATGTGTGCGGCTGGCATCGGCGTGGCATTTTATCCGACATCCCTGCTTCATACGCTGCTGATGGATGACAGCCTTGGAGAACTGCAGCTCTTTGGTCTGAAATATCCATGGACGCATATGGAGGTGTCTGTAGTATACCGCAAGGGCAAATATGTGACGAAGGCAATGAATGAGCTGATCCGCATTATGAAAGAAGAGGTAAAAAAGCAATACGATCCATCTACAATAAAAATATTGTAGTGAGGACTAGGATAAAACTGTTTCACAATAGAAAGAATGTGTATTACTCTAATATATAGGAAGAGAAGGTATGGATTCCAGAGAGGTGGAACAGTTATGAATAATAAAGCAATCAAACTTTTTAAAGATTATATAGTAATAACACTGGCAGTGATCATTATGGATTTGGGTATTTATGCATTTAAATTCCCAAATCATTTCTCGTTTGGAGGAGTTTCCGGTCTTGCCGTAGTGTTAAATGAGATTCTTGGAATCTCGGCAGCACAGATTAACTTAGTGATTAATCTGGCACTGCTGGTAATTGGTTTCGCGGTGCTCGGCAAAAGCTTTGGACTGAAGACGGCTTATGCCACTGTGTTGTCCTCCGTAGTGCTGAGCCTGATGGAGAAGATGATGCCGATCAGCGCACCGCTTACCAATCAGCCGATGCTGGAGCTTGCTTATGCGATTGCACTTCCGGCAGTTGCGGCGGCAATGCTGTTCTATGTAGATGCATCCGGCGGCGGTACGGACATCATCGCGATGATTCTGAAGAAGTATACGACCATTGATATCGGAACTGCACTTCTGATTTCAGATGTGGCAATCGTAGCACTGTCATTTATCGCATTTGACGTACGTACAGGTCTGTTTTCCGTATGTGGTCTGTTAGCTAAGTCGATCTTCGTAGACCGTACGATGGATCAGATGCGTCTGTGTAAGTATTTTACGATTATCAGTTCGGATCCGGAACCGATCTGTGACTTTATCCAGAATGTATTGAACAGAAGTACTACTCTTTATAATGCGGAGGGTGGCTATTCTCATGAGAATAAAAAGGTTATCTTGTGCGCACTGGACCGCAGACAGGCAGTGATCCTGCAGAGATTCATCCGTCAGACAGATGATTCCGCATTTATCATGATCACGAAGAGCAGTGAAACTTTTGGAAAAGGGTTTCGACTGACTGCCTAAATTGTGCTATACTGACAGTGCAGCATGTTGATACTTATAGAGCAGAGCGAGGAAGAGTGAAATGAAATTACTGATTGATGATGCAAATATTGACGAGATCCGCAGATTATATGATCTGTATCCGATTGATGGAGTGACAACGAACCCATCGATCCTGGCCAAGTCAGGCAGACAGCCGTATGAGGTGTTAAAAGAGATCCGTGAGTTTATCGGAGCAGAGGCTGATCTTCATGTTCAGGTGATCGCAAAGGATGCAGAAGGTATGATCGAAGATGCACACCGCATTGTAAAGGAACTGGGACAGAACACATACGTGAAGATTCCTTGTATTCCAGAAGGCTTTAAGGCTATGAAGGCATTGAAGAAAGAAGGTATCCGCACTACAGGAACTGCGATTTACACAGCAATGCAGGCTTATCTTGCAGCAAAGAGCGGCGCATCTTACACAGCACCTTACGTGAACCGTATTGATAATATGGGATATAATGGTGTGGGTGTGGCAAAGGAGATTCAGGATATCTTTGAGATTCATGGACTGGACTGTGGCATTCTGGCGGCAAGCTTTAAGAACTCACAGCAGGTACTGGAACTGTGTGAATACGGCATCGAAGCAGCAACCGTTGCACCGTCAGTGATTGACGGATTTGTCAACAATGTGGCGATTACAGCAGCAGTTGATGCATTTGTAAAAGACTTCGAAAGTCTGACCGGTGAAGGTAAGACGATGAAGGACTGTGATCAGTAAAGAGAATAAATCGTCAATTAGGATATTGACAGATACCCCCTGGAGGTATATGATGTGCATATACCTACAGGGGGTATATTAAGTTTGAAGCGCGACGAGTCAAAGTCCGAGCTGGCTCAGGACCTTGACGACCGCATACAATCTCAGAATGTGCCTTCGGGCACTTCTGACGATTGAGGAGAAATACAAGACTCGTGAAGAATTGTATCCGATAACTTATAATCAGCTGATAAAAAAGGGAGAATATTGATATGGGAGAAGAAAAGAAGTGCTGTTGTTCAAAAACCACCAGTAGATCGGAAGAGCAGAAGAAAAAGCTGCTGAACAGACTAAAAAGGATCGAAGGACAGGTGCGCGGACTTCAGACTATGATAGAAAATGATGCATATTGCAATGACATCCTGATCCAGTCATCCGCAGTGAGTGCCGCAATGAACGGTTTCAACAGAGAACTGCTGGCAGCACATATTCACAGCTGTGTGGTGCGTGATATCCGGGATGGCAAGGATGACGTGGTGGACGAATTGATCACTACGATTCAGAAGTTGATGAAATAGTGTGATCAGTCAATACCCCTTTAGAACAAGAAAAACTAGTACGTCATGCTTGCATGTAAGTAATAGTTTTCTTGTTCGTAAGGTGCTTGAATAGAGCACCGCCCATACATGAGCAAAATTAACTGCGTAGCAGTGAGAAAGCACGGTTTATCGTGCAGTTTTGCGAATGTATGAAGGGGTAACAGTAACAATACTGAAGACAGGAGGATAGATATGGAACAGTATACAGTGACGGGTATGAGTTGTGCAGCGTGCAGTGCCCGTGTGGAAAAGGCTGTATCGAAGGTGCCGGGAGTGACTTCCTGCTCCGTGAGTCTGCTGACAAACTCTATGGGAGTAGAAGGTACGGCATCTGCGGACAGCATTATTGCTGCGGTAACAGAAGCCGGTTATGGGGCTTCACTGAAGGGCGCAGGTGCGGAGAGCAGAAGTACCTCTGCGGATGAAGAGGCATTAAAGGACAGAGAGACACCGGTGTTGAAACGGCGTCTGATCACATCGGTCGGATTTCTGGCGGTGCTGATGTATTTCTCTATGGGACATATGATGTGGGGATGGCCGCTGCCGTCCTGGTTTGAAGGCAACCATGTGGCAATGGGACTGGTGCAGCTGATTCTTGCGGGAATCGTAATGGTCATTAACCAGAAGTTCTTTATCAATGGATTTAAGAGCCTGTGGCACAGATCGCCAAACATGGATACACTGGTAGCACTTGGCTCGATGGCATCCTATGTATGGAGCGTGATCGCATTATTCCTGATGACGGATGCGGAAGTACATGGTGACATGGCAGGCGTAATGAAATACATGGATGAGTTCTATTTTGAATCAGCAGCCATGATTCTGACGCTGATCACTGTAGGTAAGATGCTGGAAGCGAGATCTAAGGGCAAGACGACAGACGCCTTAAAGAGTCTGATGAAGCTGGCACCGAAGACAGCTGTGCTTGTGAGAGATGGTGAAGAAGTGACGGTGCCGGTGGAACAGGTGAAAAAGGGTGATATCTTCGTAGTACGTCCTGGTGAAAATATACCCGTAGACGGTATTGTGCTGGAAGGTGCAAGTGCAGTCAATGAGGCGGCACTGACCGGAGAGAGTATCCCTGTGGATAAGGCAGAAGGAGATCTGGTATCCGCAGCGACAGTGAACCAGTCCGGTTATATCCGCTGTGAGGCATCCCGTGTCGGTGAAGATACTACATTGTCGCAGATCATCCGTATGGTCAGTGATGCGGCAGCAACTAAAGCGCCGATCGCCAAGATCGCTGACAAAGTATCCGGTGTATTTGTGCCGGTGGTTATTACCATTGCATGTATTACAACGATTGTATGGCTGCTGCTTGGCAAGGAATTTGCCTATGCACTGGCAAGAGGTATTTCCGTACTCGTAATCAGCTGTCCGTGCGCATTGGGACTTGCAACACCAGTGGCTATCATGGTTGGTAACGGACTGGGAGCAAAGAACGGTATTCTCTTTAAGACGGCGGTATCGCTGGAAGAGACCGGCAAGATGCAGATCGTGGCATTAGACAAGACAGGAACGATCACGGAAGGCGAGCCGGTAGTGACGGATCTGATACCGGTGGAGGGTATCTCTGATACAGAGCTTCTGACAGCAGCGTATGCACTGGAACAGAAGAGTGAGCATCCATTGGCGAAAGCAGTGATTAAGAGAGGCCAGGAGCTTGACGTTGAAAAATGGGAAGTAGAAGACTTTACCGCGCTTCCTGGCAATGGCCTGTCAGCCGTTCTTGATGGTCAGCAGATTGTCGGCGGAAGTATGACATTTATCAAAGAGAAGAGCGGACTGTCAGATGAGATGCAGGAGATCTGCAACCGTCTGGCACAGGAAGGTAAGACACCGTTATTATTCACATTAGGTGGTAAACTGATCGGTGTGATCGCGGTCGCAGATACGATTAAGAAAGACAGCCGTGAGGCAATCCGTCAGTTGAAGGGCATGGGAATCCATGTTGTTATGCTGACCGGGGATAATGAGCGCACCGCCCGGGCGATCGGAGCTGAGGCTGGCGTGGATGAAGTAATCGCAGGCGTGTTGCCGGATGGAAAAGAAAGCGTGATCCGTAAGCTGAAAGAGCAGGGCAAGACAGCTATGGTCGGAGACGGCATCAATGATGCACCTGCACTTACCAGAGCGGATATGGGTATCGCGATCGGAGCCGGAGCGGATGTGGCAATCGATGCTGCAGATGTCGTATTGATGAAGAGCTCACTGAGCGATGTGGCTGCAGCGATAAGACTGAGCCGTGCAACACTCCGCAACATCCATGAGAACCTGTTCTGGGCATTTATTTACAATATTATCGGCATTCCGCTGGCAGCGGGTGTATGGGTGCACTTCGGACTGACTTTGAATCCGATGTTTGGAGCAGCAGCGATGAGTCTGTCAAGCTTCTGCGTCGTATCGAATGCACTGCGGTTGAATTTCTGCAAATTGCACGATGCGTCAAGGGATAAGAAGATCAAGTCTGCAATAATAACAGATACAATAAAGGATAAGGATTCTGAGGAAGAATCAGAAATGGAATCAGGAAAGGAAGGAACTACCATGACAAAGACAATGAAAATCGAAGGTATGATGTGTGGACACTGTGAGGCAAGAGTGAAGAAGGTGTTGGAGGCACTGGCTGAAGTAGACAGCGCAGAAGTAAGCCATGAGGCAGGAACTGCAGTTGTAACGCTGAACAGTGTCATTGCAGACGAAGTATTAAAGAAAACAGTAGAAGATCAGGATTACAAAGTAATCTCAGTGCAGTAAGCAGATCAGACTTTATCAGAATGACAGCATTAAATTAAGGAGGTATTTTATTATGGTAAAGACAACATTACAGATCAACGGTATGGCATGCGGTATGTGCGAATCTCACGTAAATGAAGCAATCCGCAACGCATTCAAGGTAAAGAAAGTCAACTCTTCTCATTCAAAAAATGAGACAGTGATCATCAGTGAAGAAGAACTTCCGGAAGATCAGATCCGCAAGGTTATCGAGCCGACCGGATATGAACTGGTATCTGTATCTAGCGAACCGTATGTAAAAAAAGGATTTTTCCACAGATAAAAGTATTGACAAGACAGACTATGTATGATAATTTAACAAATGGATAGTATGTAACTTGTGAAAACGAGGCATTAACTATACATAGATTTTAAACGAAATTTGTGTAGGGTTAGTGCCTATTTTTATGCACAAAAGTGCCTATTTAGAACCCTTGTGGATAAGTCGGACTGCTTCGTCATGCTTGCATGTAAGGGCTGGATTCTGGAAACCGCGACAGGCAGCCTTCACAGATTTCAGTCATCTGAAAGTGAGGAGAAGAAAGAAATGAAAGACAAAATTTTTGGCGTGTTGTAACGTGTAGGGCGCAGTTTTATGCTCCCGATTGCCATCCTTCCGGTGGCAGGACTTCTGTTAGGCTTCGGTGGTTCATTTACCAATGAGACCATGCTGAAGACCTATCATCTGATTGGATTGATGGGACCTGGAACGGTGTTCCATGCAATCTTTCAGGTAATGTCAGAAGCAGGTAATACGTATTTGCAAATTTACCAATCATATTTGCAATGGGTGTGGCAATTGGTATGGCGAAGAAAGAGAAAGAAGTAGCGGCACTGGCTGCTGCAATCTCATTCTTCATTATGCATGCGTCTATCAGTGCAATGATCAGTCTGAATGGCGGTGCTGATAAGATGCTTAGCGGTGCAACGACTGATGTATGTGGTATCACATCTCTGCAGATGGGTGTATTCGGTGGTATTCTGGTAGGACTTTGAGTAGCAGCTCTTCATAACAAATATTACAAGATTCAGCTTCCATAGGTACTGTCATTCTTTGGTGGTACAAGATTCGTGCCGATCATCTCAGCTTTGGTATACACAGGTGTTGGTATCGTAATGTTCTTCGTATGGCCGGTAATTCAGAGCGGTATCTATGCAGTTGGTAATCTGGTACTTAATTCCGACTATGCGGGAACCTGGGTATATGGATTCATGGAACGTCTGCTGATCCCGTTTGGACTTCATCATGTATTCTACCTTCCATTCTGGCAGACAAGACTTGGCGGAACAATGGAAGTCGGTGGCAAGATGATCGAAGGAGCACAGAATATTTTCTTTGCTCAGTTAGCAGATCCGACTACAACAAAATTTGCAGTATCAGCGACAAGATTTATGTCCGGTAAATTCCCACTGATGATCTTCGGTCTTCCGGGAGCAGCGCTTGCTATGTATAAAGAAGCAAAACCGGAAAATAAAAAAGCAGTCGGCGGTCTGCTGTTATCCGCAGCGCTGACATCTATGCTGACAGGTATCACAGAACCTCTGGAATTTACTTTCCTGTTCGTAGCACCGGCTCTGTACGGTGTACACTGTGTACTGGCTGGAGCAGCCTATATGCTGATGCATATTTTCAAAGTCGGTGTCGGCATGACATTTTCCGGTGGATTGATTGATATGTTCCTGTTTGGTATTCTGCAGGGTAATGCGAAGACCAACTGGATCTGGATCGTGATCGTCGGCGTGGTATATTTTGTAGTATATTATTTTCTGTTTGGATTCATGATCCGTAAAATGGATCTGAAGACACCGGGAAGAAGTGATGATGAAGAAGTAAAACTGTATCGCAGAAGCGATGTGGAAGCCCGCAAGAATGGCGAAACAGCAGCTTCTGAAAATGGTGAAAAGGATGATACAATCTCACGCATGATCTGTAAGGGACTTGGAGGAAAGAAGAATATCTCTGATGTAGACTGCTGTATCACGAGACTTCGCTGCACAGTATACGATCCATCTCTGGTAAATGAAGAGACATTGAAAGCCAGCGGTGCATCCGGCGTGGTACGTAAGGGTGAAGGTGTTCAGGTTATTTACGGACCGAAGGTTACACTGATTAAGTCTGAGCTGGAAGATTATCTGGAGAGATGCGGCGATAATGACGATGAGGATGATGTGATAACTCACGAGGTGACTACAGAAGAAACCAAGGCTGTAGAAGAAAAGACAAATGAGAAGAAATTAGTGAAGAGCATTACGATCGGCAGTCCAATCAAGGGTGTGGCAGCAGATCTGTCAGAAGTGCCGGATGAAGTGTTTGCCGAGCGTATGATGGGAGACGGCGCGGCAGTGCTCCCGACAGACCCGGTAGTGTGCGCACCGGAAGACGGAGAAGTGCTCTTTGTATTTGACACAAAGCACGCAGTAGGATATGCTATGGATAACGGCATCAGTGTATTGATTCATGTAGGAATTGATACCGTGAAGCTGGAAGGAAAAGGATTTGAGATATTAACAGAGCAGGGCGCAAAGCTGAAAAAAGGAGACCCGATCATGCGCCTGGATCTGGATTATCTGAAGGAACATGCACCGTCACTGATGTCACCGGTATTGTGTACAGAGCTGACGGACAAAAGATTTCTCTGTTGAAAGAAGGAGAGATCGAAAAGGGAGAACCATTGTTTGCGGTAAATATTTACGAGTAGACAGGAAGCTCCGGAGAGAATGAGGGCAGAGCGGATGTACAGAATCAGCAAGGTATTGAATCACAATACCATCATCGGAATTCAGGAGGAAGATCACCAGGAATATCTGATCATGGGGAAAGGAATCGGATTTGGAAAGAAAGTTGCGGAACGAATAGGTCTTCCAGATGAAGTATCGATGTATTCGCTGAAGGAGACGACCAAACGCGGTAGTGCCAGTAAGCTTGCCAGAAGTATTCCGCCGGAATATCTGGAAGTGGCGGATCTGGTGCTGCTGGAAGCGGAGAGAGTCTTTGGAAAGATTGACCGGAGTGTACTGTTCCCGATGGCAGATCATATCGAATATGCGGTGAAGCGTATTCAGGCCGGCGAGGCGATCAGTAATCCGCTGACAGAGGACATTCGCCTGCTGTTTTATTCGGAATACAAGGTGGCACTGACGGTAGTGCCGATCTTGAAAAAGAGAATGGGCATCGATATGGATGAACATGAAGTGGGTTATATTGCGCTTCATGTTCATACTGCAATCGAAAAAGAAGAATTATCCCAGGCTATGCAGATCGCACAGGCAGTCAGAGATTGTGTGTCTTATGTGGAAAATGTATTAGATAAGAAGCTGAATGTGATGTCGCTGTCATATAACCGTCTGATGAATCATGTGCGTTATATGGTAGCGAGGCAGATGAGCGGAGAAGTGCTGAAGCTGGATATGAATGAATATATGGGGCAGAAGTTCCCGGAAGAGTTTTAGATGGCAGCACAGATCTGCGAGAAGCTGGGAAAAGATATGCGCTGTGAGTTTTCTCAGGTGGAGATCGGTTATCTTGCAATGCATCTGCAGAGAATCCTTACGGATGAAGAAGCGAATGAATGAGAAGAATGGATCATGCGTGAGCGAGTACGCATGATCTTTTCTTCTATACATGAATGGTTAAAAAAATATCAACTTAGTTAATAAAAAGACTAAATTTACTTTTCCACTTTCATGTGCTAACATGGAAAACATAAAAATTAAAAATGAACTTATAGTTAACATGAGAGTGGAAGAGGTTGAAAAATGTTACATACAATTGAATCAGTCAACAGTGTAGTCAACGATTTTATATGGGGAGTTCCCGCAATGATCTGTATCATTGGCGTGGGATTGTACCTGAGTATACGTACTGGATTTCTTCAGATCCGCAAGTTCGGATATGCGATCCAGACGACGATCGGAAGAATGTTCCGCAAGAAGGACGCATCGGATGGTGCATTGACTCCGTTTCAGGCAGTCTGTACGGCACTTGCAGCGACAGTTGGCACCGGCAATATCGCGGGTGTGGCAGGAGCGATTGCCATCGGCGGACCGGGAGCGGTATTCTGGATGTGGATTTCAGCAATCCTTGGTATGTGTACCAAGTTCTCGGAGGTAACGCTGGCAGTACATTTCAGAGAGCGGAATGAAGAGGGAGATCTGGTCGGCGGACCAATGTATTATATTAAGAATGGACTTGGTAAAAAGTGGAACTGGCTGGCGTGCCTGTTTGCAGCCTTTGGTGTGTTGACGGTATTTGGTACCGGTAATGCTACGCAGGTGAATACGATCACGACAGCGATTGACTCTGCACTTTTGAATTATCATGTGATCTCATCTGATACAGTGACTATGACCAACTGGATCATCGGTATTGTGATCACGATTCTGGTAGGAATGATCCTGCTTGGCGGTGTGAAGAGAATCGGTCAGGTAACGGAGCGCCTGGTGCCATTTATGGCAGTGCTTTATATTATACTTGCGCTTGGTGTTATCGTATTTCATTTTCAGAATATCCCGACCGTATTTGCTTCTATCTTTGAAGGTGCGTTCCGCCCGTCAGCAGTAACCGGCGGTGTGATCGGAAGCTTCTTCCTGAGTATGAAGAAAGGTGTATCCAGAGGTATCTTCTCCAATGAAGCAGGTCTTGGTACCGGTTCCATTGCGCATGCCTGTGCAGATACCAGAAAGCCTGTAAAGCAGGGACTGTTCGGTATCTTTGAAGTATTTGCAGATACGATCGTGATCTGCACACTGACGGCACTCGTTATCCTGTGCAGCGGTGTATCTGTTCCTTATGGCGAGGCAGCAGGAGCAGAACTTACAATCGCAGGATTTACAGCAACTTACGGTAACTGGGTATCCATCTTTACCGCAGTGGCAATGTGTTGCTTTGCATTTTCAACGATCCTTGGCTGGGGACTGTACGGAGCAAGATGCATCGAATTCCTGTTTACAGCAAAAGTCATCAAGCCGTTTATGGTGGCATATTCGCTGGTGGCGATCCTTGGTGCGACCGTGGATCTCGGACTGTTGTGGAGCATCGCAGAGACATTTAACGGACTCATGGCGATTCCGAACCTGATTGCAGTATTCCTGCTGTCCGGTACGGTAGTGAAGCTTACAAAAGAATATTTTGCAGGAGAAGGAAAGGATTCTTAAAGGAGGACTGGAAATCCTGTTGAGAAAGGGCTGTGTACAAAATTGATATGCTCCCTTCTAGGTAGACAAGTGAAATAATAAAAACTTGTCACTTAGGAGGGAGCATATTTTATGTCTAAAAGAAAAGTATCTATTGAGGATAAGATATATGCTGTAAATCTATATCTGGATGGAAAAGAAAGCCAACAGCGAATTGCCGATATGTTTGATGTAAGTCTCGCATCTGTCCAACAATGGATTCGAAACTATGAATCTATGGGAGTAAATGCATTCACAATGAAAGGGAATAAAAAATATTCCAAAGAATTGAAACAACAAGCAGTCTTAGATTATTTAGCAGGCTATGGTTCTCAAGATGATATTTGCAAAAAATACGGGATCCGTTCAAAAGCTAAGTTACAAATCTGGATAAAGAAGTATAATGGTCATGAAGAATTAAAATCTTCTGGAACAGGAGGAAGCATTATCATGACCAAAGGAAGAAAAACCACTTTTGAAGAACGGGTTGAAATAGTACAGTATTGTATCGCACATGATCGTAATTATGCCCAAACAGCAGAACAATACCAGGTGTCCTATCAACAGGCTCGCAATTATATAGTCAAATATGAAGCTGGTGGAGTAGAAGCTTTAAGAGATAACCGTGGCAAACGAAAACGTCCCGATGAGATGAGTGAATTAGAAAAGCTGCGTGCTGAAGTTAAAATTTTAAAAGCAGAGAGAGAACGTGCTGAAATGGAGGCATCTTTTTTAAAAAAACTCGAAGAAATAGAGAGGAGGCGGGGCTAAGCCTGATCCGTCATGAACATATATATCAGGCAATCAAAGAAGAACATGAAGATCATAATTATTCAGTTGCTGCACTTTGTAAACTTGGTAATGTTTCTAGAGCAGCTTATTATAAATGGCTACACAGAGAAACTCCTAAAAGTGAGCAAAAGAATAGGTTTATTGCTGACGAGCTAGAAAAGATTCACACAGACTCACCGGATAAAGGCTATCGAAGGATCAGAGATGATTTGAAACGATATCATGGTATTGATGTAAACGATAAACGTGTGCTACGCATTTGCCGTAAACTTAATATAAAATCAACTATCAAGTATTCTAACAACGGATGCACAAGACAGGCTGCAACCCCTCAATATATAGCTGAAAACATACTTAATCGGGAGTTCACTGCCAAAGCACCAAATGAAAAATGGCTCACTGATGTGACAGAATTCCATTATTATATTGGGATGGAAAAGCATAAAGTTTATCTAAGTGCAATACTGGATCTATATGATAGACGGATTGTTTCGTATGTTATTCGTGATAAGAACAACAATGCTTTGGTGTTTGATACGGTAGACAATGCTTTACTTAGAAATCCTGGTGCGCAGCCACTGTTTCACAGTGACAGGGGATTCCAATATACGAATAGGACATTTCATACAAAACTTGTAAATGCTGGGATAACACAAAGCATGTCACGCGTTGCTAAATGTATCGACAATGGGCCAATGGAAGGCTTTTGGGGAATTCTGAAGAGAGAAAGATACTATGGAAAGCGATTCACTGATAGAGGTACTCTCGTAAAAATGATCGAAGATTATATAGATTACTACAACAATAAACGTTTGCAAAGGAATCTTGGAATTTTAACACCAATGGAAAAACATGAAATTTACTTGCAAGCTGCATAAAAACTGCCAGCAGATAAATTTCTGCTGGCAGGAAAAATTTATATTTTTTCAATTGTCTACTTGACGGGGAGCAGTTCAAAT
>CAVAVU010000127.1:0-17259 GCA_963592205.1 bacterium | reverse complement strand
CAGTACATTTAGACATTATAAAAACGTTTCCACATGTGCATATTGCACATATAGAAACGTTATATTGTTCCACCATTCTGAAATTCAACATCGATGATCTGATGCATACATATGGATTCTTTATGCTGTATCAACTGAATCATCGTATCTGCACAAGCCGCTGCAAGTCTGGCAACATCCTGCCGCACCGCCGCCATCACAGGCATCGTCATACGGGTAAAATCTGTCCCGTCATACGCCATGATCTTCAGTTGATCCGGAACCAGAATTCCACGTTCCGTCACAAAGCGATAACATGCAATCGCTCCCATATCAGAAGCAAATACAGCATCTGCCCATTCTATATCCCTCAGATGCTCTGACAGATATTTCTCGTAATATTCATAATCCAGTCGATTCCACTCAATATCAAGCTGTCGCACTTCCGCACCAGCCTCATTCATAATCCGTT
The DNA here is from genome assembly GCA_963592205.1 of bacterium. Lineage (GTDB taxonomy): Bacteria > Bacillota > Clostridia > Lachnospirales > Lachnospiraceae > Claveliimonas. Next base: position 16,808 of record CAVAVU010000127.1, on the reverse strand, counting down.
GAAATTCCCGGTATCTGTCATTCGATGGTGTATGCACTGGGAAATAGCCGCCAAGCTGCAGCACTCTTGTACATCCTTTTTCTAACAGATGTTCTGCCACAATTCTCCCACCCGCCTTATGATCGGAATGGATCAGTGGAATACCTTCTCCCAGATTATGATCCATGCTGACGATCGGTTTATCCATATGTCGATACACTTCCGCTTCAGCAGACCATGCACAGGTAATCAAACCATCCAGCATATTACGATCCAGCATTTCCACATAGGCTGTTTCCCTGTCACTATGTTTTACCGTATTGCACACCATAGTTCGATAGCCATAATTATATAATTCAATTTCAACCTGCCGCAAAAACGACGCATAAAAAGGCGTCTGAAAATCTGGAATCAACACTCCGATAATCCCAGTTTGCTTTCTGGACAGATTGCGTGCGCGCTCATTCGGAATATAATTCAGTTCCCGAATCGCCGCTTCAATTTTCTCTCTGGAACGGGCAGAAACATAGCCGGTGCCGTTCATTGCTCTGGACACCGTCGCAATGCCGACACCGGCTTTTTCTGCCACATCCTTAATGGTTGGCATCATAAACTTTCAAGCACCTCTTCTAATGATGGCACAGATGACTGTGCTCCCGGTCTTGTAACTGCAATCGCAGATGCTTTCTGTGCAAATGCAATCGCTTCTTTTTCGGATTTACCCTGACTGATTGCCACTGCAAAAGCTCCTGTGAAGCAGTCACCAGCCGCTGTGGTATCTACCGCCTGTACCTTATTAGCCGGAAGAAATTCCTCTCCTTCTTCTGACATCAGCAGGCATCCCTTACTTCCAAGTGTAACAAGCAGATGCTTGACACCCTTTTTCAGCATCTCCTGTGCTGCTTCTTTATATTCTTCCTTCGTATGAAGATCTCTGCCGATCAGAATACCAAGTTCTGTCTCATTTGGCTTAATGTAATCGATATCTTTCCAGAATTCATCCGGCATCGCTGCTGCTGGAGCAGGATCCACAATGATCATCTTGCCTTTGGCAAGTGCCATCTCTTTTGCCTTTATAACTGTATCTAACGGAATCTCCTGCTGCATTACTACGATATCCGCTTCATCCATCAAATGCTCATACTTTTTCAGCAGAGCTTCGTCTACCATACTATTCGTTCCACCAATTACGATGATTGAATTCTCACCATTCGCATCTACAGGAATAAATGCCTGTCCTGTCGTACCGCCCGGAATCTGTTCAATACCTTCTACATTAACATTGACACTTTTCAGGTTCTCCAGCATTGCATCACCGAAGCTGTCGTCACCTACCGCACCAATCATGCTGACGTCTCCGCCCAGCTTACCGATCGTATATACCTGATTGGCTCCTTTACCGCCTGGCACATGCTTAATACCGCCGCCCATGATTGTCTCGCCCGGAACCGGAATTCTCGGAGTCTCAATGACTGTATCCATATTCAGGCTGCCGACTACCAATATCTTTTTCATACTAGAATCCTCCATTGTACTTATTTGATGTCAGGTCAAATGCTGTCACATCTCTTCATGCGCCCTGGCATCTTTGTGTATATTATACAACAATTTCTGACTATCTCCTAGTCTTTTGTTCAAAATACTCTTTTCCGTATAAAATATCTCTGTCCACACATGCCTTTAACTCGTCAACGCACGCAAACTTTTGTTCCGGTCTGTGGAACTCACAGAAGTCAACCTCAACTTCTTTGCCATAGGCATTGCCGGAATACCCATACAGAAATGTCTCTACCAGCATCCGGTTCTCATTTGTCACAGTCGGCTTCACTCCTACATTGGCGATTCCTCCGTAGACTTCACCGTCCATCTTTACTTTCACGGCATAGACACCATTTGGCGGCATCAGTTTATTAGGATCCGGAGCCACATTCAGAGTCGGGAATCCCAGTGTTCTTCCAAGCTGTTTGCCATGTTCCACACACCCCATTACCCGGTACGGATATCCAAGCAGCGTATTTGCCAGCGGAATATTGCCTTCATTTAACACTTCCCGCACATAGGTACTGCTAATCTCGCGGTCATGATACCGTTCTTTCTCAATCACAACCAACCGGTATCCATATACCTTTTCGTACTCTTTCAACATATGAATATCGCCACGTTTCTTATAGCCAAATGTAAAATCCGTTCCAACTACCACATAAGATGCATGAAATGTCTCCACCAGTACATCCCGGATAAAATCCTCTGCCTTCACCTGACTGAACTCTCTGGTAAACGGACAGTCCACCAGATAATCCACACGTCCCTGCAGTCTGTCTTCCCGTTCTTCTTTGGTCATCAGAATGCATCGTTCATCTGCATGCTTCTTTGAAAATGCCAGCATATCAAATGCGCATACGACACTTTTCACACCTACGGTTTCTGCATATTCTATTACTTTCTCAACAAGTTTTTCATGACCGCGATGCACTCCGTCAAACTTTCCCAGTGTAACGGCTGTCTTACTTGCATCGCGGTAATCTTTCAAGCCTTTTATATATTGCATGTTTCTCCTCTTGTTCTACGGTTGCAGAAACATTTTCACAATTCGGAACTCATGCTCCTTTTCCACATACCGATAAACGGCCGCAAAATGTCCGTTAGAATCGTATACCCTTACCATTTCCTGGTCACTATACTTCTGTGACTTATCCGGCTTACGGAATACATTACCATTCTGCAGTCTCTTTTCCTGATCCGGTCGGATCTGAACTGCTCTGTACTGTTCAAACACACTGTCGATCGGCTGAAGAAGCTTCTCCAGCTCACCGGCTTCCTTTGCCTCCTGTATCTCACTGAGTCTGAGGCTGTCTGCCAGCACAAAGCGTCCCACCTGCACACGGAGCAGGGATTCCATACATCCGCCGACACCAAGCGTTTCGCCGATATCATAGCATAATGTACGGATATAGGTTCCCTTCGAGCATGAAACTTCCATCTCTACTCTCGGAAGCTCTACCCGCAGGATGTTAATACTGTGAATCTTTACATTTCTCGCTTTCCGCTCTACCGTCTTGCCTTCGCGTGCAAGTTCATAGAGCTTCTTACCGCCCACTTTGAGAGCTGAATACATCGGCGGTATCTGTGCATATTCTCCAACAAAACTCTGAACAGCTTCCATGACCTGTGTCTCATTCAGATTCGATGTATCTGAAGTCTCAAGCACTGTACCCGAAGTATCCTGGGTATCTGTAGTCTGTCCAAGCAGAAGCACTGCGCGATATGTCTTATCCTTATCCGTCAGCAGATCGCAGACTTTCGTTGCTCTTCCCAGACATACAGGAAGAACCCCTTCCGCATCCGGATCCAGGGTTCCTGTATGGCCAATCTTCTTCTGACCTGCAATGCCTCGAAGCTTTGCTACTACATCATGAGAAGTATATCCCTTCTCTTTGTATACGTTGATAATTCCGTGAAGCATCGTTTATTCCTGCTCCATCTGCATCGCAATCCGTCCGGACAGATTGTTCAGCACATCATAGATCGTGCCAGGCATGGTGCAGCCGGCCGCTCTCACATGACCGCCTCCGCCAAAATAGCCGGCAACCTTATTCACATCCACATAGTTCTTAGATCTCAGGCTGACTTTATACACATCTGCAGCCAGTTCATAAGCAAATATTGCAACCTCCACACCCTTGGTCAGGCGAAGCTGTGACACAATGCCATCCAGATCCTTCGGCGTCACGCCGTAATATTCCATCTGTTCCTTCTTAAAAGAGGATGCAATACATTTGCCATCCATAAACAGGATACTTTCTAACAGCGCACGTCCCATCACCTGATTCTGCGCATAGGTCTTCTCACTGAACGTAGAATCCAGCAGTGCCGAAGCGTCAAATCCATATTCCAGCAGATCTGCCGCAACACGGTATGTCTTCGGTGATGCGCAGGAATAACGAAAGATTCCTGTATCATGGGCAATTCCCATATACAAAGACTCTGCAATCTCCTTCGTGATCTTATCCTTATCAAGCAGCTCGTATACAAGCTCTGACGCAGAACTTGCATCCGGGAATATATAATTTTCTTCCGCAAAAGAACCATTACTTACATGGTGATCAATACACAATGTATGTGCCGCACTACAAAACAGCGGCTCAGAGAATCCGAGACGCGCCCTGTCTCCGCAGTCCAGCGAGATAAAGAGATCATATCGTTTCTCTTCATCAATCTCATTTAAAATATCTTCTGTTCCGCGGATAAATCGAAACTTATCCGCAATCGGTTCCAGATAAGGATCCACCTGGATCTCCGGGTAATTATCTTTGATATACCGATACATTCCCATGCAGGAACCAACGCAGTCGCCATCCGGACGCTCATGTCCGCCGATGGCAACCGTCTGTGCTTTCTGAAGCATTTTATTCAGCATCTTCTTCACCGTCCGTATCCAGATCTTTGGTTACATCATCAATCTTCTTAGACATATTTACACCATACTCGATCGACTGATCCAGTACAAATGTAATCTCAGGAGTGTTGCGCATATTCAGATTATGCGCAAGCTGTCTTCTGATATATCCTTCCGCACTCTTAAGTCCGACTACTGTGTCTGCCTGCGCCTTTTCATCGCCAAGCACACTGATATAAGCCTTGCAGATCTTCAGATCAGGAGCTACCTGTACTGCTACAACAGATGTCCATGGTGCTACCCTCGGATCCTTGATCCCCGCACGGATAATATTACTCAGTTCTCTCTGAACTTCTGTATTCACCCTGGTATTCTTAATACTGTTTTTTCTCAATTCTATTCTCCTTACCAAGACTTCCCAGACGGGGCGTCAGATCCCTGATATTATCTAGGGATCTCAACCATCTTGAACGCCTCTACCTGGTCGCCTTCTTTTACATCATTATAATTTTCAAATACGAAACCACACTCATAGCCGGCACGTACTTCTTTTACATCATCCTTAAATCTTCTCAGAGAAGCAAGCTTGCCGTCATAAATAACGATGCCGTCACGTACGATTCTTGCCTGGCAGTCTCTTTCAAATGTACCATCCAGCACATAAGATCCGGCAATTGTACCAACTCCGGAAGCCTTGAATGTCTGGCGTACTTCTGCGTGACCGAGTACCTTCTCCTCAAATACCGGATCCAGCATACCCTTCATCGCTGCCTGTACATCCTCAATCGCATTGTAAATGACACGATACAGACGTACATCCACACCTTCACGCTCAGCAGTCTCTTTTGCAGTCGCATCCGGGCGGACATTAAATCCGATGATGATTGCATTGGATGCAGATGCCAGGCTGACATCTGATTCGTTGATTGCACCAACACCGCCGTGGATGATCTTAACTACTACTTCATCGTTAGACAGCTTCAGCAGACTCTGCTTGATTGCCTCTACAGATCCCTGTACATCCGCCTTAACTACGATATTCAGTTCTTTCAGGTTACCTTCCTTGATCTGTGTAAACAGGTCATCCAGAGAAAGTTTACCCTTGGTATCTTCCAGCAGTTTTGCCCTGTTCTGAGAGATAAATGTCTCAGCAAAGTTTCTTGCATCTTTATCGTTCTTGCATCCGACAAATACTTCACCGGCATTCGGCACATCATTCAGACCAAGAATCTCTACAGGAGTAGACGGACCGGCCTCTTTTACGCGGCGTCCCTTGTCATCCATCATTGCTCTTACCTTACCGTATGCTGAACCTGCTGCGATCGCATCTCCGATACGCAGTGTACCTTTCTGTACCAGTACGGTAGCAACCGGACCTTTACCTTTATCAAGCTGAGCCTCGATCACAAGACCTCTTGCTCTTCTGTTTGGATTAGCTTTAAGTTCAGATACTTCTGCTGTCAGCAGTAACATTTCCATCAGATCCTGGATACCTTCTCCGGTCTTAGCAGATACCGGTACGAAGATCGTGCTTCCGCCCCAGTCTTCCGGAATCAGTTCGTACTCAGACAGTTCCTGTTTTACACGGTCGATATTTGCACTCGGCTTATCAATCTTATTGATTGCAACTACAATCTCAATTCCTGCAGCTTTTGCATGGTTGATCGCCTCAACAGTCTGCGGCATTACACCATCATCGGCAGCAACTACAAGGATTGCAATATCAGTAGAATTAGCACCACGCATACGCATTGCAGTAAACGCTTCATGTCCCGGTGTATCCAGGAATGTGATCTTCTCACCGTTTACAGTTACTACAGATGCGCCGATGTGCTGTGTGATACCACCGGCCTCACGGTCAATCACGTTCGTGTGACGGATTGCATCCAGCAGGGAAGTCTTACCATGGTCAACGTGTCCCATAACACATACAACCGGTGGACGCTTCTTCATCTTCTTTTCGTCCTCTTCTTCCTCTTTCAGAAGTTCTTCGATTACATCTACAACTTCTTCCTTCTCGCAGAGAACGTCAAATTCCAGTGCGATCTCTTCTGCTGTATCGTAATCAATCTCCTGATTAACTGTAACGATCTTGCCCTGCATAAAGAGCTTCTTCACGATCACAGACGGCACAATCTTCATCTTATCAGCCAGATCCTTAATTGTAAGAACCTCCGGAATTACGATAGACTTGATTGTCTCTTCTACCTTCTGTTCCTTCTGCTGCGGTTTCTGCATCTGCTGTTTCTGATCGTTCTTCTGCTTTCTTCCCTTAGGCATTCTGTCTTCATCATCCTTGCGGTAATCCTTCTTCTTGAAGTCATCCTTGCCTTTGTTCTTTCTCTGCTGTGGCTTCTGTCCTTCCAGGGCCGGTGCAGGAATTGCAGGATTATTATTCTTTTTGCGGTGATCGTTATTCTGGAAACGGTCATTTCCGTTTCTTCCCTGACGGTCTCTGTTGTTATATCCGCCCTGACGATCATTTCTGTCATTTCTTCCGCGGTTATTATCTCTTCTGTCTCCCTGCGGACGATCGTTTCTGTCATTTCTGTCGTTTCTTCCACGACCGCCGTATCTTCTGTCTCCCTGCGGGCGTCCGTTTCTGTCGCCACGGTCATTTCTGTCATTTCTTCCCTGACGATCTCTGTTATTATATCCGCCCTGAGAACGGTCTCTGCGTCCTTCCTGAGACTGAGAATTTCTATTCTGTTCTTCTCTGTTCTTAACTGGTTTTTCCACTGACGTATTCTTCTCCTGAACTTTTTCTGTCTGGTTCGCTGTATTCTGTGGCTGTACCGGAGCGCTTTCCGGCTTCTTAGCCTGTACTGTCTCTGCCTTTACTTCCGGCTTCACCTCTGCAGGTTTTACTGTTTCCGCAGGCTTCTCTGCTACAGGCTTAGTTACTGGCTTAGCTGCAGGTTTTACTGCCGGCTTGCTTCCCGGTGCCGGTCTTCCGTTCTGCACCTGCATCGGCTTTGCGTTCTGCGGTGCCTTGGCTCCGCCTGCCGGACGTCCGCCCTGGCGTCTGCCATTTCTGGAACCGTCTCTCGTATTCTGCGGACGGAATACATGCACGATATTTTTCTTCTTCGGTGCTGCTTTCGCCTCATCCTCAGATGCAGGTGCTTTGCTTCCGCTAAGTGCCTTTTTTACCATAGCCGCCTCATCTTCTGAAATCGTGCTCATATGGTTCTTCACCTCTATATTCTTTCCTTCCAGGAACTTCACAACGTCTTTGCTGTCCTTGCCAAGTTCCTTTGCAAGTTCATATACTTTTACTTTTGACATACAAACTAACCTCCTCTATGCAATTGTATCTATATCTGACTGTTCAAATGTTTCAGAATATTCTCTGCGAATCCTTCATCCAATACAGCAACGGATGCGCGGAATTCTTTTCCGATAAAATGTCCAAGCCTCTCTCTGTCATAACACAGACGCATTGGCACTTCGTAGAATTCACACATATTCTGAAATTTCTTTCTGGTATTCTCAGATGCATCTTCTGCGATCAGCACCAGACACGCTCTGCCGCTCTTCACTTCTTTTTCAACGGTAAATTCTCCGCTGACGATCTTACCTGCTCTGGCCGCAAGACCGAGCATAGACAATGCCTTATCTGGTTTCAAGTGCTTCCATCTCCTTTTCCAGCGATTCATAGACCTCTGCCGGGATAGCCTGTTTGAATGACCGTTCCAGTCCCTTATTCTTACGGGCAAGCTGCAGGCAGTGTTCATTCGGGCACACATATGCCCCTCTGCCATTCTTCTTGCCGGTCGCATCCAGCATAAATGTATCTTCCGGTGTCTTAATCACCCGGATCATCTCTTTTTTATTCTTCATTTCCTGACAGCCTACGCACATACGCACAGGCATCTTTTTATTTCCACTCAAACAATCACCTGATTTCTACTCTTATTCTTCTACTTTTTCGAACTGGATCTCTTCTTCCGGTGCTGTCTCCTCGGATGCTTCTTCAGATGCCTCGTAAGCTTCATCTGTCATATCTTCGTCGTAGCCTTCCTCGTACATTTCTTCCTCATATACACCTTCCATCAGTTCCATATAGTTCTCTGGAAGTTCTCCAGACTCGATCGCCTGGCTCTCGCTCTTAATATCGATCTTGTATCCGGTCAGTCTCGCTGCCAGTCTCGCATTCTGTCCTTCTTTACCGATTGCAAGTGAAAGCTGATAATCCGGTACGATAACGCTTGCCGTCTTCTCATCCGGATCAGCCATAACAGAGATAACCTTTGCCGGGCTCAGTGCGTTCTCGATCAGGATACCCGGATTGTCGCTCCAGTTGATGATATCGATCTTCTCACCGCGCAGTTCATTCACAATTGTATTAACACGCGCACCGTTCATACCTACACATGCTCCTACCGGATCTACATCAGGGTCATTAGACCATACTGCGATCTTCGTTCTGCTTCCTGCTTCTCTTGCAATGCTGCGGATCTCTACAACACCGTCTCTTACTTCGGTAACCTCTGCCTCAAACAGACGTTTTACAAGTTCCGGATGTGTTCTGGATACCAGGATCTTAGGTCCCTTAGTCGTATTCTTAACTTCTACAACGTACAGCTTGATACGCTCTGTTGGCTGGAATACCTCGCCCTTCACCTGCTCATTCTCTGTCAGCATAGCGTCTACTTTACCAAGATTAACGCTTACATTACGTCCTACATAACGCTGTACGATACCTGTTACGATATCTTTCTCTTTTTCAAAATACTGATCGTAGATTACTTTACGCTCTTCTTCGCGGATCTTCTGAAGGATCAGGTTCTTCGCATTCTGAGTAGCGATACGTCCAAATGACTTAGACTCTACCGGGAACTGTACGATATCACCGATCTCATATTTCTTATCGATGTTCTTAGCGTCTTCCAGACTGATCTCTTCTACATCATCCATCACTTCATCTACAACTGTCTTCTCCTGGATCAGCTGGTAATCGCAGGTCTCACGGTCCATGATAACCTTGATATTGTCAGCCTTTCCAAAATGGTTCTTACATGCATTGATCAGAGAATTCTCGATGGCATCCAGCAGAGTCTCTTTGCTGATGTCTTTCTCTTTCTCTAATATTGTCAACGCTTCTAATAATTCTGTGTTCATTTTCTTTTCCTCCTACTGATAAATCTAAAAATCAAAAGCAAGCCGAACCAATGCTATTTCACTTTTTTCAAATGTCTTTTCCTGGGAATCTTCCATCTCAATGGTCACACTGTCTTTGTCATATGCTTTCAGAATTCCGCGGAACTCTTTGGTGCGGTCGATCATACGATAGGTACGGATCTCCACCTCTTCTCCCATACTTCTTTCAAAATCTCTGTCTTTCTTCAACGGTCTTCCAAGTCCCGGTGAGCTGACCTCCAGAATATAAGATTCTTCAATATAATCTTCTTCATCCAGAATATCTGACAGTTCACGGCTTACGATTTCACAGTCATTCACCCCGATACCCTCCGGCTTATCAATGTAAGCACGCAGATACCAGTTGCCGCCTTCCTTCACATATTCTACATCCCACAGTGAGAATCCATGCTTCTCAAGGATTGGGAGCAGAATCGCTTCTGTTCTCTGTTCATAACTTTCTCTCTTAGACAATGCAGTTATTCCCTTCTTTCTTAAAATTTTAAGCCCCAATTATGATGCCTTCTTACAACAAAGAAGAGTGAACTTTCGTTCACTCTTGCCTCAATCTTCTATGTAACTATATACAGTATAGCACCTGTTTATTGCAAAATCAAGGGATTTCCCATATTTTACAAAGGTTTTTTCTATTTTTGATACAAATTGCTAACTCCGCGCCTTTGTACCTGTTCCGCCACGCTTTGCGAGCTTCAATCGGTTCAGATATAGATCACGTTCTCCGTAGCGTATCGTGCTCTCCTGACCTTCCTCGATCAGATATACCTGTTCCAGTTCATCATTCTTCTTAAGCTTAATTCCACGGACGCCGACTGCTGCCTTCTTCTTCTCAGCCACTTCCTCTGCCGGGAACTTCAGGAAATATCCCTCCTTCGTCTGCAGTACCACCTGCTGGTTCGGATGGATCAGCTGCACACTGATCAGTTCATCCTCATCCTGCAGCTTCGCCGCCACGATGGTACGCTTGATCACCTGGAACTCCGTTCCCTCTACTTTTTTGATCATGCCCTGCTTCGTTGCAAACATCAGCCATGCATAGCGCATCTGCTCGCCATCACACAGATACACGATCTGTTCACTGGTGCTGTCATAATTACTTACATTATCAATCGGTATTCCTTTATCACGGAACTTGCCATACGGAAGATCCTGTACCTTGATCTGATGCATCTTGCCGGTATTCGTAAACAGACACAGCTTGCCGGTATTCATGCAGGAGACAATGTATTTGTTCTCGCTGTCTGCCGCCTCTTTATTTCTTTCATAGACCGAAGGATCTACGGTACGGGCATAACCAAAGCGGTCCATCAGGAATACAACCTCCTGCTCTTCGATCTTCTTCTCTTCAAATACCGCTTCTTCCGCATTCATAATCACGGTACGGCGCTCACCCGCAAATTCCTTACGGAACTGTTCCAGCTCTTCGATGATCACATTGGACATCGACTCATAATGGTTCAGGATATCCTCATAGCGTGCAATCTTCTTCAATGTCTCTTCGTGCTCTTTCTGCAGTGCCTCGATTTCCAGACCGATCAGCTTATACAGTCGCATTTCCAGAATTGCTGTTGCCTGACGTTCAGTAAAACGTAACATCGCTGCCATCTTTTGCGAAATCTTGCTCTTAAACTTAATATTCTCAGTCACACCATTCGTCAGACACGCTTTCGCATCTTTGATGTTCTTACTGCCTCTGAGAATCTCAATGATCAGATCGATCACATCGCAGGCTTTGATTAGACCTTCCTGAATCTCTTTCTTATCCTGCTCCTTTGCAAGTAACGTGCGGTACTTTCTGGTCGCCAGTTCAAACTGAAAATCCACATGGTGCTCAATAATTTTCTTTAAACCCATGGTCTCCGGCCTGCCATCTGCCACTGCCAGCATATTCACGCCAAAGGTATCTTCCAGGCGTGTCTTCTTATAGAGCATATTGGTAAGATTCTCTACATCCGCACCCTTCTTCAGTTCAATTACGATGCGGATACCTTCCTTGGAAGACTGGTTGGAAATGTCTACGATATCCGATGTCTTCTTCGTCTCTACCAGGTTGCAGACATCATTTAAGAATTTACCAATGCCTGCTCCGATCATTGTATACGGAATCTCGGTAATGACAAGACGCTTTTTACCGCCCTTCATGTCTTCTGTCTCTACCTTACCGCGGATCTTGATCTTACCAGTTCCGCTCTCATAGATGGACAGCAGATCGTCCTGATTGACCACGATACCGCCTGTCGGGAAATCCGGTCCTTTGATATATTTCATTAACTGCTTTGTCGTCAGTGTATTGTCTTTCATATAAGCGATGACCGCATCAATCACCTCACCCAGATTGTGGGTCGGGATACTGGTTGCCATACCGACTGCGATACCTTCTGCGCCATTGACCAGCAGATTCGGCACACGCACCGGCAGTACTTCCGGCTCTTTCTCCGTCTCATCAAAGTTCGGGACAAAATTAACAATATCCTTGTCCAGATCTGCAAGAAAGATGTCCTGCGTAAACTTGGCGAGTCTCGCCTCCGTATATCGCATGGCAGCCGCTCCGTCTCCCTCGATTGAGCCGAAGTTACCGTGTCCGTCTACCAGGATCTGTCCCTTCTTGAAATCCTGCGCCATCACAACCAGTGCCTCGTAGATCGAGCTGTCGCCGTGCGGATGATATTTACCCATGGTGTCACCTACAATACGGGCGCATTTACGGTAAGGCTTGTCCCACCGGATGCCAAGCTCATGCATATCATACAGCGTACGGCGCTGTACCGGTTTCAGCCCGTCCCTTACATCTGGAAGGGCTCTCGCCACGATAACACTCATGGCATAATCAATATATGATTTCTTCATCACGTCCGAATACTCGGTACGGATAATCTGTGCTTCACTCATATTTTATCTGCTCCTCCCTAGATATCAAGCTCTGCCTCAGTCGCATTGTCGTAGATAAATGCACGGCGCGGCGGTACTTCCGTTCCCATCAGCATCTCCGTCACGCTGGATGCCATTCTGGCGTCCTCTATCTCTACTAATTTCATCACGCGGGTCTCCGGATTCAGCGTTGTCTCCCAGAGCTGCTCTGCATCCATCTCACCCAGACCTTTGTATCTCTGTAAGGTAAATGGTCCCTCGTGCGTCTTACGATAACGCTCCAGTGCCTTGTCATCATAGAGATATTCTTCCTCGCCTTTCTTCGGCATTGCTTTATAGAGCGGAGGCATTGCAATATATACATGTCCTTCGTAGATAAGCTCCGGCATAAAACGGTAGAATAAGGTTAAGAGCAGCGTGGAAATATGTGCTCCGTCCACGTCCGCATCTGCCATGATAATGATCTTGTCATACCGCAGTTTGGAAATGTCAAAGTCATTACCATATCCTTCAGAGAAACCACATCCGAATGCATTGATCATCGTCTTGATCTCTGCATTGGCAAGGATCTTATCGATACTCGCCTTTTCTACATTCAGGATCTTACCACGGATCGGCAGGATTGCCTGATACATACGGTCTCTGGCTGTCTTAGCCGAACCGCCCGCAGAATCTCCCTCCACAATAAAGATCTCACATTTGGACGCATCCCTGCTCTCACAGTTGGCAAGCTTGCCATTACTGTCAAAGGAATACTTCTGCTTGGTCAGCAGATTCGTCTTCGCGCGTTCCTCTGTCTTGCGGATCTTAGCAGCCTTTTCTGCGCAGGCAAGCACCTTCTTTAATGTATCCAGATTACGGTCAAAATAGCGTACCACTTCCTCGCCGGTTACCTTTCCTGTCGCTTTGGCAGCGTCCGGGTTATCCAACTTCGTCTTCGTCTGTCCTTCGAATCTCGGGTCTGAATGCTTGATCGATACGATTGCTGTCATACCGTTACGGATATCTGCTCCGGTAAAGTTCGCATCCTTATCCTTCAGGATACCGAGTTCTCTGGCATACTGATTCATCACGGTCGTAAATGTCGTCTTAAATCCGGTCAGATGAGTTCCGCCCTCTGCGTTGTAGATATTATTACAGAATCCAAGTACATTTTCATGGAACTCATTCACATACTGGAACGCCACCTCAACCTCGACGCCTTCTGCTGATCCCTGATAATACACCGGTTCATGGATGACTTCTTTCTTGGCATTCAGATCACGGATGAAGCCAATGATACCGTCCGACTCGTGATATTCGATATGTTCAGTCTCTTCTCCGCGTTTATCTTCATATATAATTGTCAGGTTCGGATTCAGATAAGCCGTCTCATGCATACGGCTCTTGATCTCTTCTCCGCGGAACTTTGTCTTCTCAAAGATCGTATCGTCCGGCAGGAAGCTGACCTTCGTTCCTGTCTTTCTCGTCTTACCGATCTTCGGCAGCAGACCGTCTTCCAATTCGATCACTGGTATACCGCGCTCATAGCGGTCGTGATGCACATAGCCGTCTCTGCTGATTTCCACGTCCATCCACGTAGACAAAGCATTCACTACGGAAGAACCCACGCCATGCAGACCGCCGCTGGTCTTATAGGCTGAGTCATCGAATTTACCGCCCGCATGCAGTGTTGTGTACACCAGTCTGGCAGCAGACATTCCTTTAGCGTGCATACCAACCGGCACGCCTCGTCCATTATCTACTACGGTCGCCGAACCGTCTTTTTCCAATGTCACATGAATCTCAGAGCAAAATCCTGCCAGATGCTCATCCACTGCATTATCTACAATCTCATAGATCAGGTGATTGAGACCCTTTGTCGAGGTACTTCCGATATACATACCCGGTCTCTTGCGGACTGCCTCCAGCCCTTCCAGCACAGAAATACTGTCCGCATCATATGTAGCTTTATTCGCCATGTTAATTAGTCCTTTCTGTTATTTCGCATACTTACCCATGTTGTATTAGAATATCACAAATGTTTCATTTTCGCAAAGAATTTATTTTACTGATCATTACCGATCACTTTACCAGCACCTGATCCAGCAGTTCAGCCAGAAGATCCATCGCATTTTTCATCTCCTGTACGGTATTCGTCTGCGCTCCTGCCTCGATCAGCAGGCTCTTAGGCATCAGATACATATTATAGCGGTATCCCCTCAGATAGATCCGTCTGGCAAAGTCCGGATACTTCTCGCTTGCCGCCACCTGCATCTGCAGGGAAAATGCGAGATTATCCTGTATGTACGGATTAGCAAGATAGTCAATCTCACCGTTTGATCTGGTCTTGCTGAGTCCGTTAAAAAACATGATCTGTGCTGTCGGTTTCCCATTAATCTCCGTCACAAGATGCGTACTCTCACCCACACCATCCCGATGCAGATCGATCACGACTTCGATCGACGGATTATTTTTCAGAATCTCTGCAATCTCAGGTTTCGCGAGATCGTACGCCTTGCTTCGATCCAATTCTCCGTTGATCAGATCATAGACACCTGTATGATGCATTGTTTCTATATGATATGTCTGGTTCAGCAGATTCGTCAGATAATTTCCGATGCCTACAATCGACGTAGGCGGATCACCCGGCACGGAATCAGCAAACATCTCCTGGGAATGCGTGTGATAGATCAGAATCTTCGGTCCGCCCGTATCCTGATTGATGTGGAGATCCTTACTCATAAGTTCAGCCCCGTTCAGTTCATCACTGCGGATCATCGTCGAACTATCTACCGTATAAAAATGACTCAGCAGATAGTTGAAATCTCCCATTTTTTCAGGAGACACATCAATCCCCGTACCTGCACCTGCCGTCTTAGCCGAATCGTCCTCGCCGATCAATGCCCCATTGGCATCCACGGCATTCTCATCCGCTGCCTGTTCCGCCAGAATCCTTGCGATTGTCTCGGCATCTTCTACCTCCGTTTTCCATTCAGCCTCTTCATCCAGATAAGTGCCAAGCGGTATCAGCTCGGCTGCCCTGCCTTCCAGCCACTCCATCCAGTTACTGTTTTTATCATCTGCTGCATATGCCATTCCAGACAGATAACACTCCGCCGACTGCCTGACCAGCATATCGGTAATCTCCTCCCAGATCATATTCAAGGAAAACACGCCCATATTCCATAATATATACACGCCTAAAATGCCTGACAGCATCAGGATCAGGCAGCGGTTGATCTTTACATGTCCACTCCGCATCGTTCACTCACCTCCGGCAGTCTGCCGTACTGCTGTTATCCTATGCTGTCACGGTGCAAAATATACCAGCGCCTGTGCATTTATTCCACGCATACACACAATTGATTGATCGCATCGCAGACAATCCTGCTGATCCGTCTTACCGTATCATCAATATCCTTCGGTGTAACGAACATTCCATTCAAATGCGGGGAAATGAGTTCTTTTACCAGTTCGTATTTCTCTGCTGCATTATATCCCTGTAATACCAGACCTACGCCCCGCAGTGTCTCCGACGTCTCCAATGCCTGAATCAGATTCTCCATAGAATCATTGACGATCGTTGCTGCATCCACCACTGTCGGCACACCGATTGCGATCACTGGAATCCCCAATGTCTCTTGGCAAATTGCACTGCGGTGATTCCCTACACCGGAGCCTGGCTGGATTCCCGTATCCGCGACCTGTATCGTACGATTCAGACGCTTCGTATTCCGCGCAGCCAACGCATCAATCGCGATCACAAGATCCGGCTTCGTTTCTTCCACAATTCCCTTCACGATCTCTACCGTCTCCATGCCGGTCTGCCCCATTACCCCAGGTACAATCGCGCTGACGAGACGCATCCGCTGGTCATGTAATGCGTATCTGCCATACTCACGGATTACATGACGGGTGATATTCAAATGATCTGCCACATACGGTCCCAGCGCATCCGGTGTCACCATGCGGTTGCCAAGACCCACAACCAGTACCGACTCCTGTTTTCCCTTATGATCCTTCAAAATGCGCCGCAACAATTTCTCTAATTCATCCGAAATATCACGATGGATTTCCTCATTATCATCTGCCATCCCCGGTGCTTCCAGCGTCAGATAATTACCAACAGGCTTCCCCATAGTTCTGGCTCCCTTCTCCGTCTCTATCTTCACCATCGTGATCCGTATTTCCTTCTGCTCATCATAACGCTCCTCCAGTACCACGCCTGATATCTCTACATCATCCGATTCAAACCGTTCCTTTTCTTCCAATGCAAGATTCGTGCGCACATTGAACTTGTCGATCATACCTAGTCTCTCTCCTTCATACTCATTTTCCATTAGTTTTTACAGCTTTTGTCAAAATATGTATGTCAAGCATTTTTGAAAATGTCCCAAAATAATTGAAACATTAGCCCCGGCTT
>CAVAVU010000126.1:0-17380 GCA_963592205.1 bacterium | reverse complement strand
CTTCTTACCATTGTAAAATGCCAGTTTATACAAGTATGTAACAATCGTATCTGTCTTGCTTGCCGGATCTCCCTTGGTCATTGTCCAGATGATCGGGAATGAATTAAATACATAGATGATATTTAAAATCGTGCTGATTGTTAACTGCGGTTTTACCAGCGGAATCGTGATTTTAAATAACTTCTGCCAGTAATTACACCCATCCACTGTTGCCGCTTCATAAAGTGTTGAATCGATACTCTGCAATCCCGATAAAACCGTAAAACATACAAACGGAATGGTTACAAATATACCACAGGCAATCTCCCATGCGAAGTATGCGCCTGCCGTCGGCGTCCAGTTTATATTCTTTTTAATAATTCCCAATGTTTTTAACAGGGTATTTAATGTTCCATAATCAGTATTAATGATAAACTTCCATACAGATGCCTGAATTACAAGTGTTGTAGCCCATGGAAAAACAATGATCGCACGCGCAATCTTACGTCCTTTGAATTTGTTATTCAATATAAGAGCAAGAATGAATCCCAGCAAAGTAGACAATCCCACTACTACAATAGTCCAGACAACCGTATTCTTTAATACCATCGGAAATGCCGATGTATGGATTACTTTCAAAAAGTTATCAAATCCAGTAAATTCTTTTACAATTCCAGCCCTTGTAACCTTACTTAATGACATCCTCAATATGACAAAAATAGGAATGATAATAAAAATTCCCATCAGAATCATACTCGGCGCCATCCAAATGTATGGTTCCACTTTCCGAAACTTTTTCTTATTCATAGTTATCCCTTCTAACTTTTTCTAGAAAAAATAGGGGAGCAGCAAATCGCTCCCCTATTGATATGTTTAGTATGTGTAAATCTAGACTATTCACCTGCGATAGTTGTCTGAAGTTCATCAAGCAGTGTCTTAACGTCTTCACCATCAAGTGCTCTCTGTTCTACATCGATAACACCCTTCTTAACATCTGCCCACTCAGCTTTTGCTGTTGGGTAGAATTTACAGCTGTCAAGGATAGAAATCCATGACTCCTGTGATGGATCAGCTTCAACCATTGCCTCTGCTCCACTCTGTGTAGCTGGCAGGAATCCTTCCATCAGTACCCACTCAGAATAACGTGCATCATCATAGAAATAATCAAAGAATGTCTTAATTGCTTCAATCTGCTCATCAGAGTAGTCATGATCGAAGCACATAAATCTGTCCATAACACCTGCTGATACGGATGTACCAGTATTAGTTGGAATAGATGCTACGCCATAATTAACTTCGTATCCGCCATCTGAACAATAAGTTGGAAGGCTGTTTGGTGCAATAACCATAGCGAGCTTGCCAGCTCCGAACAGATCCTGAAGATCGTAACGTGTCTCAGTTGCAGGTTTCTCGTTTGTAAGTCCATCTTTTACAAGACCGATCTCATACTCAACTGCTTCTACGTTAGCGTCAGAATTCAGTGCCCATTCTCCATCTTCGTCAACGAAGCCACCACCGTTATTCCATGTATAGTATGCAAATGCTGCCTGACCTTCGTCAGTTGTCATATCAATCCCCCATGGATAAACGTCTGGATTCGTCTCTTTAATCTTCTCACATGCTACTTTCAGTTCATCCCATGTTGTCGGAACTTCAACGCCTGCAGCCTCGAGAATGTCTTTGTTGTAATACATAGCACGAGCAGATGCAAGGTCAGGAATTGCCCATACTGTTCCGTCAATCTCTGACTGATCCAGGAACGCTGGATACATCTTGCTGTATGTCTCCTCAGATACTACATCCTGAATTGGAAGTAACAGATCGTCTGCCTGATAATCTGCAAAGACGTCGATGTTCAGGATATCCGGTTCCTTACTACCGGAAATACGTGTATCAATTACGGATGAAATATCATTCCATGATACTACTTCTACGCTAAGATCGATGTCCGGATTGTCCTTGTTAAAGTCCTTAACAAAATCATCCCACCAATCTGAAGTATTCTGTCCATACTGTGCAGCTACAACACTGATAGCTGTCTTTCCATCATCGGATTTCTTGTCATCTGACTTAGAACTGCCACATGCAACCATTCCGAATGCCATTGACATCACGAGAAGTGATGCAACTAATCTCTTTTTCATAATTTCTCCTCTTCTTAAAATAGAAACCTTTCCTCTAGTGACCACAAGAATCTTGTCTTGCATTGTGTACAGGTTCTCGTCAAAGCATTAATTAATTCGAGTCGTCCTCTCTCAACTCTTTTACCCGGGTATCTTCGACCTTCTCCTCACACCACATATTTTGTGTTGATTCCATTTTCTCACACTTTTGCACAAAAACCTTTGCATTATCAATCTTTTATTTTGCACAATTAACTATATTTTTCAAATATGAAAACTTATTACCTTTCATTTATTTGTGCATTTTTTACAAAATTGCATTTCGTCACTTCACCGTATCGCATCAACAACGTCGATATTTTTCTATCAATTACGTTTCAGGTACATATTGCACAAAAAAAATACCGGCTGTCTCCAGCCGGTAAATATGTTTGATATTAATTATAAATCTTAATATTCAATTTCTACAGGAACACCCTTCTCTGCAGACTCAAGAATTGCCAGAATAGCGATTGCTGTCTTTCTGGAATCTTCCAGTGTTACACGGAATTCTTTTCCATCTACCAGTCTGTCTACGAAGTCACGAATACTCTCATAAGAAAGTCCCTTGCATTTGTCAAATACCATGTTAGATACCGGAACGTCCGGTACAGATGAAGACTCTTCTGTAATCTCCTCGATCATGTTGTGAGCAGACAGGTTCAGTTTGATCATACCTTCTGTACACATTACATCACACAGGAAGTCATTTACATTTCTGTTACCGTTTGGAGTAACCCATCCGTTCTCCATCTGAGCTACTACACCGTTCTCGAATTCAATCGTAGTCAGATAAATATCAGGAACATCAACTCCTCTTTCTTTCAGAAGTCCTTCCTTCTTTACAGAGTATACTCTCTTAGCCTCAGAATCAACCAGCCATCTCAGCGAGTCAAGACTGTGACTTCCCAAGAACCAGAGAATCGAAGACTTAGCAGCCCATGAAAGCATATCTGTAGCTACCCATTTCACATCACTGTGACGGATATATGCTGTGTATGGCTTACCAAGCTTACCGGATGAAATCTCCTGTTTTGCTTTGTTAAATGGGGCATTCCATCTGTTGTGAAGGTCTACCATGCAACGTACACCGTTACGTTCTACTGCTTCACAGATACGGTCAATATCTTCTCTCGTAGTCGCCAGTGGTTTCTCGATCAGAATGTCTTTACCGGCATCAGCCATTGCGCAGGCGATATCAGCATGCGCAAAGTCTGGTGTAACGATTGCTACTGCATCGATCTCAGGATCTGCTGCCAGTTCCTTATAATCGGTGTATACTTTACGGATTCCGTATTTATCTGCAATTGCCTGGGCTTTTTCTTTATTCATATCACAGATAGCAACCGGATCAGCGCAGATATGCTCTGCGTAAATTGATGCATGTGTTGCTCCCCATGTACCAGCTCCAACAATACCCATTCTAATCTGTTTTAATTCCATAATATTTATCCTCTTTTCTTTCAGTCTGTCTGTTTCCCGAATCTTATATTTACTGCTTTACAGCTCCTGCCGTCATACCGCCTACCAGATGTTTCTGCAGACACAGGAACAGAATTACGACCGGTATTGTGATCAACACCGAACCAGCCATCAAAGTCCCCCAATCTGTCGCATACTGGCCTTTGAAGCTTGCGATACCTACCGGAAGAGTCCAGTTATCGTAGCTCTGCATAAATGAACTAGCGAAGAGGTACTCATTCCATCCATTGATAAATGCGAACAATCCTGTAGATACCAGTCCCGGAACCGTCAGCGGAAGTGTTACGGTAAAGAAACAGCGGAATGTTCCCGCGCCATCTACTCTTGCCGCCTCTTCCAGTGATATTGGGATTGAATCAAAGAATCCCTTCATCATCCATGTACAGAACGGTACCGTAAATGTAACATACGCTAACATCAATCCGATCTTGGTATTCAAAAGTCCAAGATTACTCATGATAATATACAACGGAATCATCAGCAGTGATCCCGGAAGCACCTGTGTCGTCAATACGATATAGCTGAGTGTGCCCCGGCCTTTGAACCGGTATCTGGATATTCCGTATCCACCGAGCACTGCTATGATCATGGAAAATATCGTTGTGAGAAATGCTACAAAAATACTGTTCGCAGCCCACTGCTTAAAGTTAAATGTAGCAGTCTCCGTCGTAAACATACTGGTATATCCATCCACAGTCGGATTCTTTGGAATAAATGTCGGTGCCGCTGTGTAAATCTCCGAGTTCGTCTTAAATGAAGTAGAAATCATCCACACAAACGGGAACAGCGCAAATATACATACAATGATTACCAGTATGATAGTTACTGCTTTGCCGCCTTTTTTGGTTTTCATTAGTCGTCCTCCCCTCTGTTAACTGCTTTGAAGTAGAAGAAGGTAAAGACAAGCGATACCAGAAGCATCAGCATACCGGCTGCAGCCGCCTTACCAAAGTCAAATGACTTGAACGCTGTCTGCTGGATAAAGATCGTCATGATCTCTGTCGCTCTGGACGGACCACCCTTTGCAAGTACATATGCAATTGCATAGTCTTTGATCGTCCAGATAACCAGCAACAGGAATACTACCGTTGATACGGACTTGATTCCCGGTATGATAATGTAACGTACCTTCTGGAGCCATGAAGCACCATCAATATCAGCAGCTTCAAATAAATCTTCTGAAATACTCTGCATACCGGCAAGAAGCATAATCGCCACAAATGGAAATCCTTTCCAGATATTAACCACCATGGCCGCCGGTAATGCAACCTTTACATCCTGCAGGTAAGCAATGTTCTGAGACAGTATACCCGCATTATTCAACAGGAAGTTGATGATACCGTAATCTCTGTCATACATCAGCATCCATACCAGACATGCCACAACCTCAGGTACTGCCCATGGAATAATTACCAATGCACGGGCAATTCCTCTTCCTTTAAACTTGGTGTTCAGCAGCAGGGCTGTAAGAAATCCTAATACATATCTTCCAAGCACGGTTACCAGGATATAGATTACTGTTACCTTAACAGAATTATAAAAATTCGAATCTGAAAGCAGGTTCTTATAGTTATCCAGTCCCACAAAATAATTACCATCCGCAGATGGTCTAACTATGTAGTAATACTGAAAACTCATGATCGCTGCTTTCACGATAGGTATCAGCAGAAAGACCAGTAATATCACCAGCAACGGTGCCAGAAAAAGGTATGGTTCCATCTTCTTCTTTAATTGTCTCTTTTTTCCCATATCCATGTTTCTACCACTCCCTGAAGCTTATCGCTTCATTTTCTTTCTATATGCAAGAATGCCAGCCAAGCTGGCATTCCCGCGTTATTGCGTATTACTTATTTGCTCATTACTTCTTCAATCTTAGACTGTGCATCATCCATCTCTGTCTTAACATCAGCGCCCTGCTCTGAGAACATATGCTGGCATGCATCCAGCATGATCTGAGAGATCTCACCAAGCTGTGGGATGTTAGGGTCTGCAATCAGAGTTGTGTAATTGTTCTGCATAAAGTCTACGATCTTGTACTCAAGCTCGTGATTCTGAATATACTCATCACTAGTAGAGTAATCTGTGTTACTTGGGATCATACCGCAGTCAGCGATAATAGCCTGTGCTTCATCTGTAGTCATCCACTCAAGGAAATCATATGCTTCCTGTGGATGTGCGCAGTCTTTGTTGATCATAGTAACCAGTGGATAGTTTGTCGGATTTGGTTTGTATGTCTCGCCATTGTATACGATATCCGGCTGAGCGATGATGCCTGTGTCCTCCAGAACATCGTCACTTGTCATACCTACGAACCAAGGTCCGTCCATACAGAATGGAACTTCACCATTCCAGAACATTTCACGTACATCACTCTTATCTGTTACAAGCTTGGCAGCTTTGTCTTTCAGAATGAAATCCTGCCACCACTGAGCAGCCCATACATTGGCATCAGAGTTAACATTAACATTATCAGCTGTGTAAGGCTCGCTCTCACCATTCGGGAAGTAAAGTCCGCCAGATACCGGTCTTGCAACCAGACGGTTCCACTCACTTACAGTAAATGCATGAGTTCCGGATACGATACCTGTTGCATATCCTCCGTCCTCTGTGAACTTCAGGCATGCATCTCTGAAGTCATCCAGTGTCTTAATGTCATCCGGGTTGATGCCTTTCTCTTCCAGCATAGACTTACGATAGAAGATACCTGTAGTTCCCCAGGCATAGCTTGAAATAGCCAGTGTCTGTCCATCTACAGTACACATATCCTGTCCGGTAAGTTTTGATTTCAGATCGTCACTCATATAATCATCAAGATTAACGAATGTTCCTTCCGGTTTCAGAGACTGATATGTAGAAATGTTCTCAGGATATACCTGGATCATATCACTTGCTGTTCCTGACTGGATCTCATTGGTAATGTTGTCCCAATATCCGTCATAACCAGCTCCCAGAACCTCAATCTCAACATTTGGGTTCTTTTTGTTATAGGCTTCCAGAAGAGCATCGATTGCTTTCTGATGTGGTTCCTCTACATATACTGATGTAGAGAATGTCAGCTTAATCTTGCCATCTTCTTCGCCTGAATCCTTCGAATCGCTCTTGCTTCCACATCCTGCAAGGCCAGCTACCATAGCTGCACAAAGCAGGACGGAGAGTATACGGTTCCTTTTTTTCATACCTTATCCTCCTTTAATACTGAATATAATACGCTATTTCTATTTTCGTGCAATATTGCACATTTTTCTTTGCATTATCGGTTTTTTTTTTTGCACAATCTGTTCCATACTTCAAATTCGCAATTTTTTAAACGTTTATTTTTTGTGCATTTTTGCTTTATTTCATAGCAGATAATGCTGCCTCATCCGCTACTACTACCACGTCATTATGCAGCTGCAGCACGGATGCCGGTACCTTTGGTGTGATCGGTCCGCACAGTGCTTTTGCTAATGTCTCAGCCTTATCCTCTCCGCTGACCATCAGAAGCACCCTTTTTGCACGCATAATTGTTCCGATACCCATTGTATATGCCTGTTTCGGCACATCATCTGCTGACGCAAAGAATCTCTTATTCGCCTCAATCGTGCTTTCCTGCAGATCTACACAATTTGTCATCTTGGTAAATTCATCACCCGGCTCATTGAATCCGATATGTCCGTTGTGTCCCATACCAAGAAGCTGAAGATCAACGCCGCCCATACTTTTGATCAGTTTCTCATAACGGATGCATTCTTCCTGCGGATCTTCTGCAATACCATTCGGCAAATGTGTATTCGCCGGGTCAATATTTACATGATCAAAAAGATGTTTGTGCATGAAATAATAATAGCTCTGGTCATTATCTCTGGTCATTCCTCTGTACTCGTCCAGATTTACACTCTTTACTTCTGAGAAATCCAGATCCCCCTTTTTGTACCATTCTACCAGCTGTGCATACATGCCTTCCGGTGTAGAACCTGTAGCAAGTCCCAATACGCAGTCTGGCTTTGTGATCACCTGTGCCGAAATGATATTGGCTGCTTTTCTGCTCATATCCTGATAATCTTTTGCTTTGTATATTTTCATAACGTCCTCCTTCTTTGCACTTATAACAGTGCTCCTTTTTTAATGATTGTCTTTATATTCAGATCCTGATCCAACAGAACCAGATCTGCATATTTCCCTGTAGTAATGCTTCCATAATCCTTATCAATACCAAGACATCTTGCCGGATTAATGGTCGCACATTTCACTGCCGATTCCAACGGAATGTCCATCTTCTTTACAACGGTACGCATACAGTCCATAAGATTGGTCACAGAACCCGCCAGCGCTCCGTCTGACACCAGTGTTGCCCGGTTGCCATTGACCTGTACATCAAGTCCGCCCAGCGTATACACGCCATCCGGCATACCTGTTGCACGCATACTGTCGCTGATCAGCACGATACGGTCATCACCCAGCATTTTAAACGTAGCCCTCACCGTCGCCGGATGAATATGTACACCATCACAGATCAGTTCAGCCCACACGTGCTCACAATCAGCCACCGCTCCGACTACGCCTGGTGCCCGGTGTGTAAACGGCGGCATCGCATTATAAAGATGTACCGCATGATCCGCACCTGCCTGAAATGCGGCAAATGCCGTATCATAGTCTGCATTGGTATGTGCCAGTGATACATGAACTTCATCCTTTACTTCTTCAATAAACGATACCGCTTCTTCACTTTCCTCCGGTGCAATACCAATAAACTTGACCAGTCCATCCGATGCCTTTAAAAATCTGCGGCATATCTCTGCATTACATGGAATGATATTCCTGTCATCCTGTGCGCCTTTTTTCGCCGGACTGATAAACGGTCCTTCCATATTGATGCCTACAAGTTCCGCACCCGGTGCCGGATGCTTCTGATAATCGGCTGCATTTGCAAGAATCTGCTCCAACTCCTCCACCGGAAGTGTCATCGTCGCAGGCGCGATCGTTGTCACACCCACCGATGCTTCATAAGCACTGATCTTTTCCAGGGCTTCCCTGGATCCATCACAGAAGTCTGCGCCTACGCATCCATGGAAATGCAGATCGATGAGACCAGGAAGGGCATACGCACCTTCACCATCGATCACCCGGTCATCAGCATCTCCTGCACCAGATCCGGCAAACCGTTCTCCCTCTATGTATATTTCTGCGTCTTCAAAGTTACCATTTTCGGTATATTTCTTAATATTCTTAATGATCATAATACTTTGCTGTAATCTCCTTCATCTGATCCCATTTATCTTCCATATCTTTTACCAGTTTGAACTGTGTTCTGCAACGATCCAGATTATGACCTTCCCGGTGTATCTTAAAATAATGGTCTCCCTCCAGATAATCTGTCAGGAAACGCATACCACACTCATAAGTCATCGTCTTTGCTCCCATCGGCAGAAGTTCCATCTCACGCGTAGTAAGTTTACCGTCACAGCCTTCCACGAATCCTTTTGTATATGCCTCAAAGTACTCCATACTGCAGGATACTTTGTCCAGATCTTTCTCATCCTCTGCCGCTGTGCTTGCACCAAAACGGATAGAATCGCCAAAATCATTCACGGAAAGCCCCGGCATTACCGTATCCAGATCAATCACACACAATCCCTTTCCTGTCACATTATCAATCATAACATTATTCAGCTTGGTATCGTTATGTGTTACACGGAGCGGAATCTCGCCATTAGCCAGACAATCACACAGATAATTGGCCACGTCCTCACGATCCAGCACAAACCGGATCTCTTCCTGCACATCCTTCGCACGTCCCATCACATCCGCTTCAACTGCTTTCTTGAACACTTCCAGTCTGGCTTTGGTATCATGAAATCCCTTGATCACCTCGAACAATGTATCTGCCGGATAATCTGCCAGCATCCTCTGGAAATTACCGAACGCCACACCGCTCTGATAGAACTGCTCCGGTCTCTCTACCTGATCAAAACTGGTCGCATCCGTGATAAAGATATAAGATCTCCAATAATCACCAAACGAATCCCTGTAATAAGGTTTCCCGTCTAATGCCGGGATCACGCTCAGCGTCTCACGCGTCGGATCTCCTCCGGCTGCCTCTATCTTTTCACGCAGAAAATCAGTCACACCCAGAATATTCTCCATCAGCTGAACCGGTTCCTCAAATATCGAATTGTTCATCCGCTGAAGAATCGCTTTCATCCGTCCCATCTTATTCAATTCGAACGTCAGCAGAAAAGTATCGTTGATATGTCCATTTCCAAACGGTTCATCCTTGATCAACCGTCCCTCGTACTGAAAATGTGCGATTGCCTCACTTTTCTGCACTTTCATCACCTGTGCCATAGTTATCCTCCTTTTATCCAAGCCACCACTTTGCTTGTATTGTACTGCACAAATGCACAAAAATCTTTAGCCTATTCTTCGCTATTTTTGCACAATCGCATTCTTTTTTTTGCATTTTTTCGAGTTATACGTTAAAATATTTGTAGAATTTCTACAAACACGTATTTTTTTACATGAGGTGACATCAATGGCTTATGTCGGCACAGACTTAAACACTATCTTCACTGTAGGTAAGATCTACAGCATCCACTATTTTGAATATATGAGCACATTTGCATTTGAAGGAGAATCCCATGATTTCTGGGAATTCGTCTGCGTAGATAAAGGCGAGGTAAATATTACTGCCGGCACACGTAATATCATATTAAAGAAGGGCGAGATCATTTTTCATGAACCGAACGAATTTCACAACGTCAAGGCAACCGGCAGCATCGCGCCCAATCTGGTTGTCATCGCATTCGAAT
The DNA here is from genome assembly GCA_963592205.1 of bacterium. GTDB lineage: Bacteria > Bacillota > Clostridia > Lachnospirales > Lachnospiraceae > Claveliimonas. The sequence continues at coordinate 6,969 of CAVAVU010000126.1, read as the reverse complement.
GCAACAGCGAGGCCATGCAGATGTTCCACCGTAAGATTTTGAAACTGGATGATATCGAACGGACACTGCTCGCCAATATCATCGTAGAAGCAAGACATTGTTTTGACTGCCGTCTGGATAATCCGTATCTTCAAAACATGCCAAAGAAGGAAAAAGAAGACTTTACAGGTTCCGAACAGCTCATTCGTCTTTATCTGGAACAGTTTCTGATCTTTTTGGCAAGACATCAGCTGAGTATTGATCCATCCAATACAGTCACTGACACCCATGCTGTCAAAGCAACAAAGATTCGTAATGATCTGGAGATTTTTCGCCGGGTCGTCGAATACATGGAATCCAATCTTTCTGAAAAACTGACGATTCAGAAAATCTGCCGTGACAATCTGGTCAGCAGATCTCAGCTTCAGAAGCTTATTATGCAGCAGACCGGAATGGGCATTATCGAATATTTTTCCCATTTAAAAATCCGTGCAGCCAAGGAAATGATCCGCACGCAGAAGATGAATTTTACCCAGATTTCGGATACACTCGGGTATTCATCTATCCATTATTTCTCCAGACAGTTCAAAAAAATAACCGGCATGACACCGTCAGACTATACCTCTTCTATCAAGGCGATGTCTGACCCGGAGACAGCCGGCAAATAATATTTCTATTTATAATCATTGTACATGAGCATGCTCCTGCGACGTCACAGATACGCGCTTCGGCATGCTTTTTCCAGAAATCGGAAGCTCCATATTCATCACCGCAATTGATCCAAGAACCAATACAATTCCTGCAAGATTACCCAAGCCTACCTTTTCATGAAAAACCATTACACCTACAATCACCGCTACCACATTCTCTACGGATGCAACCACCGGAACTTTACTGCTTTCTTTGATCTTGCTCACACCATTAAAATATATAATATAGCAGATTCCTGTCGGAATCAGTGCATACACGAAGCCATACGCAAGAATCTTGAGATCCATCGGATCTGCCACCATCGTCCATGGATGTCCGAACAAACCAAGGAAAATTGTTCCAAACAGGAAATTGTAAGTTGCCACAACAAACGGTGAAGATTCTCCTGATGCCAGCCTTCCAAAAATACCTACCAGCGAATAGCATGCCGCAGATGCCAGACCAAACAGCAATCCTGAAGTTACAAATGACATTCCCTTCAGGCTTCCGCCAGTCACCGTCAGCACACATCCTGCCAGATTCAGGATCATTGCCAGATATTTATTCGGTCCGAATTTCTCGCGGAACAAAAAATACGATATTACACTTGCAAATGCAGGTGCCATATAAGTCATGACGCACGCAAAAGATACGCCCAGACTGTTGATAGCAGAACTATATACGTAATTGTACAACGCCTGGCAGACCAGCCCTAACAACGCGCAGGAAATCAATGTATTTTTACTGATCTTAAAAGCTTTCGGTCCCTCTTTCACTAGCGTGATCACCGTCAATATCAGCAGGCTCAATGCGATCCGCACAAATCCGGTATACGCCGATGTAGACCCTGCTCCCTGCATCAGTTTTACGAAAAGTCCATTGGTTCCCCACAGACATCCTGCCACAAATATACATCCATAACTCTTCCAGGCACTGTTCATTTTCTAATTCCCTCACTTCATAGAATCGCGTACATTTTCACGCTCTATAAGAGAATCTAGCACCAGAAGACTTCCTCTGTCAACAACCTTTTTTCACCAAAATGCTTATATGATTATTAGCATCCCTTATCTTATAAATTTCTCACACCCTGATTATTTCTTATTCTCAGATAATTACCAAGATTTGTCACACACATCAGCGTCGCCACGAGAAATGCACCCGGTATCAGGATAATCCACCATGCTCCATTTAGCAGCGCCTGATCCGCTAACGACAACATACTGCCCCAGGATACCACCTCCAACGGCAGACCAATCCCCATGAAACTCAAGGTCGATTCTGCCACGATCGCTCCGCGGACATTCATAACTACCATAAACATGATCGATGAGATAAAATTCGGTGTCAAATGGCGGATTAATATATAGAAGAAACTTCCTCCCATACTGCGTGCCGCCAGCACATATTCGCTGTTCTTTAGCCGAATCACTTCTGTCCGCACAATCTTCGCAATGCCGGTCCAGCTCGTAATTCCAATCACAAATGCCAGCGACCAGATTGTTGCTTTTCCAATTACTGCCTGCAGTAAAATAATGATCAGAAGTTCCGGCACACTTAAAAATATCTCCGTCAGTCTCATCAATATCTCATCCAGCCATCTCGGTGCATAACCACTGACCGCACCGAATACAATTGCAATCGCCGTCGAAATTGCCGTCGCGAGGAATCCTATCGCCAGAGAAATCCGTCCACCATACCAGATCATGGAAAAAATATCACGTCCCATGGTATCCGTTCCGAATAAAAATTCACTATTCGGCGCATGACTGTAATTATCCAGATCCATATATGTAGGATCTTTGATCATGATGAAACGACACCCGATACATCCGAGGATAATCAGCCCCAACAACACTGCAGAGATTATCGGCTTTTTCTGCTTCATCGCATGATCACCTCCACATTCTCTGTCAGATCCGGACCTTTCATCCGCGGATCAATCCGTTCATTAATCGTCTGCGCGATCATATTGCACAGGATCACAAGTGCCCCCGACAGCAGGCAGATTACCATCAACAGGTTATAGTCCTGATATCTCGCACTCTCATAAGACAATGTGCCGATTCCCGGATAGGAAAATACCATTTCTATAATATAAGTACCGCCCAGAATATGTGGTACTGATATTGCCATAATACTCAGATATGTAGGAATAATATTGCGCACACAATGACGAAACATAACACTTTTCCCGGTAACACCCTTAGATTTGGCAAGAAGCACATAGTCTGCGCGCACCTCTTCCAGCAGTTTGTTGCGGATCAAGTACGCATAATACCAGAGATGCCCCAGCACCACGACCGTCATCGGCAGAATCAGATGCAGGATACGGTCACCCAGATCATTCTCGTTTCCTATTGTATAGGCTCCGCTGCTTGGAAGTACTTTGAGTTCCACTGCAAAAATCAGAATCAGCACCAGCGACAGCCAGAATTCCGGAATACAGCTGGTCACCGTTCCAATCTTGCAGATTGCACGGTCAATCAGGCGTTCCTCGTTCCACGCGCACCAGATCCCAAGAAGCAGTGCCAACACAAAGATCAGCATGAATCCCACACCACCAAGCAGCAGTGTATTCCCAATTCTGCCTTTGATCACTTCCAGCACATCCATTTTATACTTATAAGAAATGCCAAAATCTCCACATACTGCCCGCTCCAGCCATTTACCATACTGCACAGCGATGGATTCATGCAGACCAAGCTTCTCTTCTGCCCATGCACGCTCTCCGGCGGTCATTTTCTCTGCCCGGTCACCATAATAAGATACCAGTGGATCGCCCGGTGCAAGCCTTGCTATATAGAATACAATTACCGACAAAAGAAAGATACTGACCACAAATATAAGCAGCTTTTTACCATAATAAATCCATGGATTTTTCCGCATTCTTATGCTCTCCTCTCTTCTTTTCTTCCCTGTTCCGGTATTGGGATAGATTCCATCAACCGCTTTGTATAAGAATGTTTCGGCTGTGCGAATACATCTTCTGTAAGTCCGACTTCTACTAATTTCCCATGATACATAACACCTACACGGTCACACAAATATTCCACCATAGACAGATCATGTGCAATAAACAGAAACGTAAAACCATGCTCTTCCTGCAGATGCCGGAACAGATTCACGATCTGTGCCTGGATCGACACATCCAAAGATGCGATCGGCTCATCCGCGATCAACAGCTCCGGCTCCATGATAACCGCACGGGCAATTGCCACCCGCTGCCGTTGTCCGCCGGAAAGTTCTCCCGGATACTTGTCCAGAAAGCTTTCATCCAGTCCCACATATTTCATCTGAAATGCTGCTTCTTCCCGATAAGTTCCGCGCTTTGGTCGGATACGATTGATCACGAGAGGTTCTGTGATAATATCTTTCACTTTCATCCGCGGATTCAGACTGGATGTTGAATCCTGGAAAATAATCTGTATATTCTGCCGAATCTTCCTGCGCATCTTCCGGTATGCCTTTCTGTCATGCAGCGGTATTCCCTTATAATACACTTCTCCAGAACCATTATGATATAAATTCATGATGCATCTGGCTACTGTAGATTTACCGGAACCAGACTCTCCCACCAGTCCAAATATTTCCCCTTTTCTAAGCTGAAATGACATATCATCCACTGCTTTTACCGCAAGTTTTCTACTCAATGGAAATGTATGATTCAAATGTCGCACATCCAACAGGACTTCTGCATCCTTCCACTCCTGATGTATTACTCTCTTTTTTCCATTTTCCCGTCCAAACATAATCTTCGGCGCATCTTCCGCCAACAGCCATGTAGCCGCATAATGGGTATCGCTCACCCGAAACATCGGCGGTTCTGCCTCATAATCTCTGGCAACTGCGTAAGGATTCCTGCACGCAAACGCATCTCCCTTCGGTGGATGTGCCAGGTTCGGCGGCATTCCCGGTATGGTAAAGAGTTCTGCTTTTCCTTTTGACAGAGCCGGGAGCGACTGCAGCAGTGCCCATGTATACGGATGTTTCGGCTGATAAAAGATCTCTTCTGTTGTACCGATCTCCACAATCTTCCCCGCATACATGACTGCCACCCGGTCTGCCACTCCAGCAACCACACTCAGGTCATGAGATACCAGAACTGTGGCTGTCCTGAACTTCTTCTGTATATTGCGGAACAGTTCCAGAATCTGGGACTGGATCGTCACATCCAGTGCTGTCGTCGGTTCATCTGCGAAAAGAATACGTGGATTCGATGCCAGTGCGATTGCCAGGACACATCTCTGACGCATACCGCCTGACATCTGCCCGGGATACTGCTGCATCCTTTCTTTTGCACGATCAATACCTACAAGCCCCAGAAGTTCCAAAACTCTTCCATCCAGTTCTGCCTTTCGAATCTTCGGTTCATGCACACGCACTGCTTCTGCGATTTGTGCACCAATCTTCATCGTCGGATTAAGTGAAGTCATCGGATCCTGAAACACCATCGAGAATACATTTCCCCGAAGCTTCTCCATCTCCCGTTCCCGGTAATCGGTAATATCCGCGCCATCTACAAGGATACGTCCGCCCGCAATATGAGCCGTCTGTGGGAGCAACTTCATTACGCTCTTGCAGAGCACGCTCTTACCACATCCTGACTCGCCCACGATTGCCAGTACTTCGCCTTCCTGCACTTTCAGGCTGACGCCGCGCACCGCCTGCACGATCTCTTTTCCTGTATGAAATTGTACAGATAAGTCCTGTAATTCCAGTGCTGCTGCCATCTTACATTCCTCTTTATCTCTGATTATTCTATCGTCCAGTCTGCCACATTCCAGAAGATACCCACACCATGATGTCCCATAACAGTGTCCGGCTCAATTCCTTTGATTGATGACTTTGCCACATAATTAGCATCAATATAACAGATAAATGTATACGGTGGATCCTGCGTAAGCTCTTGCAGGAATCCTGCATAAGCTGCCTTTCGCACCTCCGGATCTGCTGACTGACGCGCTTCTGTCAGATACTGATCTACTTTCTCGTTAGAATAGCTGGAATAATTCGCACCTTTTCCAGTTCCAAATACTTTATAGGTATGGTCATCTGCATCAAACGGACTTCCCCATCCAATCAGATATGCCATCTGTCCTTCCCAGTCTACCTGTGCCGGAACTTCCACCGTCACGTCAATACCGATTGCTTTCAACTGCTGTGCTGCGGCCTGCGCAATATCCACACGAACCTGATCGCCGGCACCCACACAGATTACAAATCCAAGCTTCTCGCCATTTCTGTAGTAATAACCATCATCCTTCTTCTCACAACCAACAGACTGCAGAATCTCTTCTGCCTTCTCCGGATTGTAATCAAAATGTTCCATATTTTCATCATTATACACATTGCGCTGGATCGGGCTATACGCTGTCATTCCTTCTCCCAGCAGTACCGCATCCACAATCGCCGGACGATCAATTCCATAATTAATCGCCGGAATAATGTCTTTATTCTCCTGCCAGTACTCATTTGCAAAATTATAAAGAATCCCCCGGTAATCGGAAGTCTTCATATCATAACAGGTGTATCCTTCCTTATCTGCAAATTCTTTTGCATCCTTTGGAGTCAAAAGCGCCAGATCCAGATCACCCGACTGCATCTGCATTGCTTTGGCATTATCATCTGTCACGATCTTAAATATGATCTTGTCAATATTCGGTGCGCCTTTAAAATAGTCCTCATTTTTTACCAGCGTAATCGCCTGTCCTTCGTCCCAGCTGTCCAGCTTATAAGGCCCTGTTCCAATCGGATGCCGAAAGAACTCAGACTCTTGCATATCCTCTCCTTCCAGGAGATGCTTTGGCAGAATCGCCATTGTCATATAATCCAAAAATGCCACATTCGGTGCATCCAGCTTAAATGTGATCGTATGATCATCCACCACATTGATCTCCTGCACATCTTCATAATTCGGTGCATTTTCCGAACCGTTATCCGGATCCATAATAGACTCGATGGTAAATTTCACATCATCAGCTGTAAAATCTTCCCCGTCATGCCACTTTACACCCTCTTCCAGATGAAATGTATATGTGTATGTAGATTCATCAAACTCCCAGCTCTTGGCAAGCCCCGGTACAACCTCATTATTACCGTCATGCGCTGTCAATCCATTAAACAGCAGGATATTAATCTCTCCATGTTCATCCATCGCCGGATTGATCCTCGTATAATCATTACTTCCATAAACTAATGTGTTACTTTCCTTTGCTGCATCCTCACTTTTTCCTTTTTCCGATGATGTCCCACAGCCTGCTAATCCCACCGCCATGCTGAGCACTAACACTCCTGCTA